>NZ_NBYR01000021.1:0-65551 GCF_002119345.1 Halomonas sp. CSM-2
GCCCAGAAGCGCTGGAAGCGGATCAAGGGGTTCAACAAGCTGGAGCTGGTCGTGAACAACGTCCAGTTCAAGGACGGCGAACCCTTGACCGATCAGTCAGACAGGACTGCCGCCTGACCGGCCATACACAGAATTTGACAATAACTCCCAAACGCCAGGGCACTGGTGACCAGACAAGCAGGTACATGGCGATGACCTCGGCGAAGGTCATCAAGTGGTTATGGGCGTTGGCCGAGGTGAAGACCGGTTTGCGAACCCCACCAAAGAAGCGCTCACGCAGGTCAGCACTGCTCTCAACGTCTGGAAGTAGCGCTTCGCGGCGGTAATAAGTCGCCTCACTTGAATAGAGCTCTTGGCTGTCGGTGACAGTGGAACCTTTGAGCGTTTCGTCGAAAAGACCCAGGCGACGGATCAGCGAGTGAATAGCCACCAGCATGGGGCCTGACACGTCGTCGGCATAGACCTGGTCGCCAGTCATCAGAAGCCAGGCGGGCCAGGCCTCGGGGGACTCTCGGCGCTCTGCCAGCCAGGCATCGGCACGCGCCAGACCGTCTGGACCATCGTAGTGGGGACGGCGGCAGGAGCCATGGAGTAGACGACGATGATCGTTGGTGAGCACGAAGCAGGGGTACTTCGCTCCCTCCTGCAGCAGATGTGGCGCCCAGTCAGCAATGCCACTGTCGCCCTGCTCGGACGCAAGTTTCAGGTCATAGTCGATGCGCACGTCGCTGGGCAAAGGAGTCTTTAAGGGCACGTCTATCAAGTGAAGCCAAGCATGGCGGCCTAGTGGCAAGCGCCTCACTCGCTTGTCGTTCAGGTGCAAACGACGCGGCGGATGTCCATTCGGATGGAGCATCAAACTGAGGTCGAGGGGCCGCACACCTACCAGCCAAACCACCATGCGCTGGGGTGAGATACGTCTGAGCAATGGGCCTGCGAGAACATCTGTCAACGGTCCGTCTGTATTGAAACCTAACGTCATCTAGGCCTCCATAAAGGTTGGGGCAAGCTGGATATCTCCCTGGACACAGTACAGATGCAACGAAAAATCTGTACTCAAAACTGGACCTTTCTTCCAAGTCAGAACTGTTCTCTCTGCTTATCACGGCGATCTCTCATGCTGACCACAGACCCACTACGGTCTTATATGAAGGGCAACTCGTAATCAAACGTCCAGCAATGTCACTAGTCCGATGTCATGCGTGGCCGCTTGTTCAGCGAATCATTAATCGCATTGAGTTCTTCCTGGCTGCATACTGAGAAAGCAGTGCTCTTTAGCAGATAAAATGGTCATTGGGTTGTATATCTAGATCATCATGGAGTGGCTCTGCCTTTGCAGAAAGCTGCCCATAACAAGAGCCATGTAACACCTCTCCAAGTAGATCAGATATTGGATCTTGGTCATTGAGACCGCCGTCCCACTGAGATGGTGGAGGCTGAAATCAACTATACAGGGTTCAGAGGCAGCAGTAGGATCACATTTTTAGCGACAAGCTCTAGCCTAGCTAGTAGCGCTAGTGGAATTTACTGGTTAAATAAGGATTTAGCGCTTACCTGCGTTGAGAGCTAACCCTACTGCACAACAAGATAGGCCTAGCCTCGTTCGTCCACAACCCAGCTCATGACCTCTTCGTTACCATACTCAGCTTTCCACTCTTGAATAACCTTGTGATTCCCGCCTCGAGTTTCGACCACCTCACCTGTGTGGGGGTTCTTGTAGACCTTCAACAGCCGCTTTTTACGACCGCCTTTCGCGGCGCCCTTGGCACCTTTTTTGGGAGCATTAAGACTAGAAGGGTCTAATATTTCACACACATCACGCGCCGCTTTTCCGTATTCAGACATAAGCGCGTACAACCTTTCTTTGAACTCTAGCTCCTTCTTGAGCTCGCTATTACTTTCTAGCTGCTGCAGCTCTTCTTGAAGCTGCTTTAACATTTGCTCCTTCTTAAGGTAATCATTTAAAACTGACGGCATATGATTTACTCCAACGCTTTAATATTGTGCGTGATTTTCCTTCGTTCAATATATGATATCAACCCTGGGGTTGTATTTTTCGACCTTAGAGCTGTGATACGAAAGGCTATTTTCTTTGCGTCTTAACAAACAACGGCAAGACGCTTCAGCTACGAAGGGCATATACGTTTGCTTCAAAAGTACCTCCCCTCGCGAGCGTCATTGTTGGCGCACACGCTGGTATTCAGCACCTTCGAAATCATCCAGAGTCTCCCAGTGTTTCGACAAGTTCTCTGACACGAAGACGTGCCCTTCGATGGCATCCCAGCCTCGTCCAACACTAGGATTGGAAAGCCCATAACGGCACACCAGCCTGCTTCAATAAGGTGGTCTTTGATATGACCGTCTTCCCACTCCCATCCGATCTCTTACATGATGTGTTCGTTGGGACCACCCGGGCCGAGCGTCCCGTAAATGAAGAGGCGTTCCATAAGAAATTCCTAGCAGATGTTGGTAAGGGATGCAGTGATATCATCATGGCAAGACCAGCACGCGCTCCCTATTGAGAGGCGTTTGGGCTAACAGTCCCAGTATCAACAACTGGGAAAGCGTTCGAGTCTTTTGGATCGCGAACAGATCCTGTCGCATCGAGTGTTTGAAGGATGACAGCGACCGTCGGTCTTTGATGGAAGCTGAAAAGTCTCCTCAAATCGTCGAGATCGCCAAGGGCAGGTGAATTCGAAATTCGGTTCCGTCTTTGTCGGGAGAAACGACCTCGGCCCACCCACCATGGGCATTAGCGACTGCCTTAACGATCGCCAACCCCAGTCCGTTGCCACTCTTGCCCGATGCGTCGGGCTCACGATATTGGAAGGGGTCGAAGACTATCTCGCGTTCCTCCAGAGGGATACCAGGGCCCTGGTCGATGACCTGAATAACGGCCTTGTCACGCTGCCTGGTTAGGCTTACGTCAACCCTTCCCTGTGGCGGGGAAAAGCGTATCGCATTGGTCAACAGGTTAGCGATCAGCGTATCGAGCAAAGTGGGATTGCCCTGAACATAAAGGGCTCGATCAACGCCTTGAAAGCGAAGCCGGATATCGGCATTGGATGCATCGACCTCATCGACAATTTGCCGAACCAGATGGCCGAGGTTTAGGGGCTCTACGTCCGGTGGTGGCGCTGCCGGGTCGAGTCGAGCGAGCAGCAGCAACTGCTCGACAAGAGCCGACATATGATCGATAGAGTGTTGGGCCTTGTCGATGGCACCTTGCCGCTTGTCAACTTCCTGGCTTCGATGCGCGACCTGTAGCTGTGCCCGGCACCCTGCTAGCGGAGTGCGCAGCTCATGCCCGGCCGCAGCAGTGAAAGCGCGTTGACGAGTCAATACTTCCTTTACTTTCTTCATTAATCGGTCAAGTGTGATGATCAGTGGGCGCAGTTCGCTGGGAACCTGCGCCGGGTCGATATCCAGTGGGCTGGGTGCCAATGGATCCTGATCGGCGATGACTTTCTCAAGTCGTCGTAGAGGAGCCAAGCCTCGCCAAACCGAAAATACCGCCAGTATAGCGAAGACAGGCAGGAGCCAGATCAATGGTGAGGCAAACTCGCTGTACAGATTGTCGGCTCTGGTCGCGCCATTGGATTGCATGATCGCTACACGGCTGACGAGGCGCTGTCGGCGATCACCTAAGGTAAAAATTCGCCATTCCTGGTCTTCGATGAACTTGTCCTCGAAGCCCGGTGACGAGTCTCGGGCGGCACCCGGGAAGTCGGGTGTGGCTGCCAGAATGCCCTTGTCGAGCGAGATGATCTCGAAGCTAAGCGGTGTCTCCCACCCCATTGTCAGCGGGATCGACAGCACGACTTCTCGAGATGGCCTGATCGTCGGTGCTTGATCGCGGGATGCCCTATCAGGCTCTTGTCGAGTATAGAGATCCAATAGCAGGGTCGCGGTGGTTTTCAGGCGCTGGTCGATATCCTCGGATGCCGTATCCTTCACGGTGCTTGTGGTATTCGACCAGAGCACCACCCAGAGCGTACCCAGCAAAGCCAGCAGCCAAAGGATCAGCCGTGCATGCAAGCCGATAGAGATATGCCGGATGACTCGCGGCTTCATGGCACGACCCGATAACCAAGGCCGCGAACCGTCTCGATACGAGACGCACCAATATGCGAACGCAGCTTATGGATAAGGACATGCAGGCTGTTGCTTTCCGGCCCATCGCCCCAGCCATAGAGGCATGATTCGAGCTGTCCCTGGCTGACGACTCGACCTGGCCGCTCCAGCAACGCCTCAAGCACAACAAATTCGTAGGCCGATAGATCAACAGCCTCGTCACCGCACCAGACCATCTGATCGGCACGATCCAAAACCAGGGTGCCACATGACAGACGGTTATCCGCATGGCCGTTGGCACGACGTAACAACGCGCGCAACCGGGCTTCGAGTTCCGCCAGATCGACGGGCTTGACCACATAGTCATCGGCACCCAGATCCAGGGCGGCAATGCAATCCCGCGTGCCTTCACGGGCAGTCAATACGAGCACGGGCGTGAGATGCTGCGACCGACGCCAAGAAGCAAGGATATCAAGCCCAGAACGTCCAGGTAGGGACAAGTCCAGCACGATGGTATCAAAAGTATCGGTTGCCAACGCCTGTTCAGCCACACGACCATCGTTCAACCAATCGACGGTATGTCCGTCCTGCCGCAACCCCTCGCAGAGGCCATCGCCAAGAATTTCATCGTCTTCCACGACCAGAATTCGCATGTCGTTCACTCTTTAGAGCAGGAGTCTTCAGGATAGAACTTACCTTAGCACTCCAGAGGTGCCCTAGTCTGCCCAACATCGCACCGAACCACTCGCCTCATACTGATAATTCAGCTCAGCAAGCAAGAGATCTTTTTAGCGCTAAGGTTCGGTTAATGTCTGGCCCTGATGCTGTGCTCATGGGTTTTGAACAGGCCCATTACCGAAACGTGAAATCAATGCTTTGTTCGATTAACGTAATGGAGGTTTTTCATGAAAATGCTAAAGACTCGAATGACATTCATGCTCACCATCACAGCCGCGGCCACTATGGCACCGGCCATGGTACTCGCTGCAGAGTCGCCCTACACCAAGCCCGATGATACTTGGATCAACTTGAGCGGTACCGCAGTGGATACAGGCCCCAGCAGCTTCATTCTAGATTATGGCCAAGGCACTATCACGGTCGAGATGGATGACTGGAGCTGGTTCGAAAAAGATGGATATGGACTTATAGAGGGTGACAAGGTCACGGTCTACGGCAAAGTGGATGACGGATTAGCCGAAGCTGCCAAGATCGAGGCTGGAAGTGTCTACGTCGAGAGTCTCGGCTCCTACTTCTATGCCGACAGTGCCGATGAGGAAGATCTACTTTACAACGTCGTGACACCCATCGTTCCTGGATATACGGAGCTCACCGGCACCGTCACCAGTACCAGCGAGTTCGAGTTCACCATCGATACGGACCTCCAACAGATGACTATCGATACCACCTCATTGAGCTACGATCCACTCGATGAAAAAGGGTACCAGCAGATCAACGAAGGTGATCTCGTCACGGTAACCGGTGACCTAGATACCGACCTTATGGAAAACATGGAGCTGATGGCAGATTCTATTGTCATCCTTGATAATCAAGAACAGGATACCAACAGCTAAGTAATCCTCGTTTTTCCATTGAAATGCCCTGTCCATTGGTAGGGCATTTTTGTGTGTAACGCCAGATGGAGTAATGCATCCAACATCTCTCAGAACAACAAATTATGGCTTCTCGTCGTTGGATTTGAAACCTGCCCCTTCACTTGACCAGTATATCCAGCTTACCAAAAATGTA
This sequence comes from Halomonas sp. CSM-2, assembly GCF_002119345.1. Classification (NCBI taxonomy): domain Bacteria; kingdom Pseudomonadati; phylum Pseudomonadota; class Gammaproteobacteria; order Oceanospirillales; family Halomonadaceae; genus Halomonas; species Halomonas sp. CSM-2. The sequence continues at coordinate 5,821 of NZ_NBYR01000021.1, forward strand.
ATCCCCGCATTTATAATAGGGGCGATAAGTAGAGTTTCTTTGGGTTACGTCAGTCCCATGGACTAGGAGCTCAAAAACAGCGCTTAACCGCGTGTCCGTTTTTAGCAGGGCAGATCAACCAGCATAGATGCATTACGTACGCACTGAGGTACTCTGAGAAATCTAGGCTAGGGCTTCCTTACGCAGCTCGGACTTGAGGCGTGCTTCGGCATACATTTTCTTCAACCGCCAACTTTCATCCTTGAGCTCTTTCATTCGTTTGATCATGGAGGTATCCATGCAGCCGAATTTGGCTCGCCAATAATGAAAGTTAGTACTGATCATGCAGTATTCACGAAAGAGTTCAGGCATAGGGGACACCACTTTCGGCCTGCTTCAGTATTGCCATGATCTGGCTATCACCTGAATCCGTGAAGCCGGCGCCGACACTTTCCCTATCACCGCCAGCGAGCACTTTTTGATCATTCGCCCCGTGCAAGTTGGCTTTCGCAAGCCCGTTATTGCCAAAACCCACCGTGCTGATCGGTGCTGACGGCCCGTTTTGTCATGCCTTTCCACCCGCCAGGCACGACATATCTGGCGATCGCGTGTCGCTTGGAACTGCTTGTGGATAGAGTGTCGCCGATTGACGGTCAGCATGGCGTTCCTCGTGGATAACGCAGTCGGCTCCGCAGCGTCTTGAGCACCGTCATGCGCCCGATATCCTGCCCGAAGTCGAGGATGATCTGCCGTGCCTTGTGAATCACGAGAGCCGCACGGTGCACCARCTCTTGTAGCACGGTGCGCAGCCGGCGCCGCTTGGCCGGGTGGCGAACCGGGCTCAGCTCGCCGGTCATGCCCAGCTGTCCCATCAGGCGCAGGATGTTGTAGGCCAACTGGGCGAGATGCAGGATCAGATCGTTGGTGGCGAACTTGCCGGACGGCAAGCGCTCCAGGTCGAGATCGGTCTTGATCTCGCTGTGAAACTGCTCATGGGTGGCATGCGCCTGGTAGCGYTTGATCACCGCCTCCGGCGCCTCGTCCAGGCTGGTCCACCAGCCTTCCAACTCATAGTCCGGTTCGAGCAGCAACTGGCCATCGCSATCGGCGGTGCGCTCTACCAGGCGCATCACGCGTTGGACGACGTATTCGGTCTTGTTGTCGTCGTGGATCGAGACGGTCTGCGWCCACAGCGCCTGGCGCTTGCCAGGACGCAGCTCTTCCCAGTAGTCCGCCGCCACCGCCAGCCAGGTATCTCGATCAGCCGTGGCCGAGCCRCGCGGGTTCCATTTGACGACATAGTCGAGCCGGCGCCCCTCGTCGGCAAAGACCTGGCGTTGCTGTTCGAGAGTAAGCGTTCATTCCAGGACGTCCTGCCACCCCGCTGAAAATCGCCCTACAGTAACCTCATATTTTCCAACACGAGGTTACCCCCATGAAAAAGCACCGTACGCCGGAACAGTGGCAGGCCCTGGTTGATCAGCAGCACGCCAGCGGCTTGTCAGCTCCGCAATTTTGTAAACAAGAGAGCATTGGCTATGCCAGCTTCTGCCACTGGCGCAAGCGTTTGTCCGGCCCCTCGGCCAAGGAGTCGGCAGGATCCGGTGACGCCAGCTTTCTGGATTTGTCATCGCTGATGGGGACGTCGCAAACCTCTGGCCCAGGCTGGAACATTGTGCTTAGCCTCGGCAACGGCGTCGAACTGCGGCTGAGCCAGAACGGATGATCGGGCTCGATAGCCAGGCGCGCATCTGGCTGTGCACCGAGCCCACCGACATGCGCAAATCGTTCCGGGGTTTGAGTGCCCTGGTCCGGAATCAGCTCCAACACGATCCACTCAGCGGTCAGTATTTCGTCTTCGTCAATCGCCGCAAGACCCAGATGAAGATGCTGTATTTTACCGCCACCGGTTATTGCCTGTGGGCCAAACGCCTGGAGCAGGGGCAGTTCCGGGTGCCGTTGTCCGCCTCCGGTCAGCGAGCCCTTACCCTGACGGATCTGCAACTGCTGATCGATGGCATCGAAGTGCAAAAATACCGCCAGTTCAAGCGTTTTCGAGGGGTATAGACGGTCAGCTTCCGGTATAATATTGGCCATGAATTCAACGGCCTTCACTCCTTCTTCTAACGCGCCTTCCTCCTCGGCTCTAGCCGAGGAGAATGCCGTGTTGCGGGAGCAGTTGGGTGCCCAGGCGGAGGCCATTCGTCAGCTGACGCATCAACTGGACTGGTTCAAGAAACAGCTGTTCGGCCCCAAATCCGAGAAGCTGGTTTATGATATTCCGGAACAGGACTGCCTGTTCCCGTCAGAGGATGCCCCGTTACCGAAGAAGCCTGCCGACGATGAACCACGTCCGGTTCGGGCTTATCAACGCGGTACCGCCAAGAAACAGCGGGACGACGACTGCCTGAACGACACCGGCCTGCGCTTCACCGCGGATGTGCCCGTAGAAGTCATCGAGCATCTACCGCCGGAGCTGACCGGTCCTGATGCCGATCAGTATGACATCATCGGCACCAAGATCACCTACCGCCTGGCCCAGCGGGCCGCCAGTTATGTGGTGCTCAAGTGCGAGCGCCCGGTGTTCCGACGCAAAGGAACCGGGAAGCCGGTGACGACGAGGGCGCCGTTCAACGTACTGGACAACAGCCTAGCCGATGTCAGCCTGCTAGCCGGGCTGTTGGTGGATAAGTTCCAGTTCCACCTGCCGTTGTATCGCCAACATCAGCGCATCCAGCAGGCCGGTGTCACCGTCAGTCGCAGCACCCTGACCCATCTGGTCAAGCGCGCCATCGACCTGCTTCGGCCGATTGTGGATGCGCAGACCGACAACGTGCTGCGCAGCCGGGTACTGGCCATGGATGAAACGCCCATCAAGGCCGGTCACCAAGGTCGGGCGGGCCCACAAAAAGGCAAGATGAAATCCGGCTGGTTCTGGCCGCTATACGGCGATGCGGACGAGGTGGTGTTCACCTACTCGAACAGCCGTGGGCGTGCCCACATCGAACAGGTCCTAAGCGAGTCGTTCAGCGGCACCCTGATCAGTGACGGCTACGCGGCCTATGCCCGCTACGCTGCCGCCCAGGAAAACGTCACCCATGCCCAGTGCTGGGTGCACGCCCGGCGTTACTTTATCGACGCCCAGAAGGATCACCCGGAGCAGGTCACCGAGGCCTTACAACAAATCGCCAACCTGTACCGGAACGAAGATAATATCCGCGCCCAGAACCTGAGTGGCGAGAAGAAACGGCAGTACCGGTTGGCTCACTCGAAGCCAGTCGTTAGCGACTTCTTCCAGTGGTGCCGGGATCACCTGGAGCAAGGCGGCCTGGTGCCCAGCGATCCACTGACCAAAGCCCTTAACTACGTGCTCAGCCGCGAAGCCAGCCTGACCGTGTTCCTGGAAGATCCCGAGGTGCAGCCAGACACCAACCACCTGGAACGGGCGCTACGCCCCATCCCAATGGGCAAGAAAAACTGGATGTTCTGCTGGACCGAACTGGGGGCGGAGCACCTGGGTATCATCCAGAGCCTGATCAGCACCTGCAAACTGCACGACCTGAATCCATATACCTACCTGGTGGACGTGTTGCAACGCATCAGTCAACACCCGGCCAGTGAGGCGGCGAATCTGACGCCGCGGCTCTGGAAAACCCGGTTCRCCGAGAACCCGTTACGGGCACTGATCGACCCACGTCATCCTGACCGACAGAACACACCACTGGAGGCCACCGTTCATGCGCATTGACGACATGAGCATCGACCAGTTGCTGGAACTGAACAGAGTCATCTGCCAACGAATCGATGAGCTGCGGGACCAGGAAAATCTGCAGGCGCTGAGCCAGTTGCGAGTGGGCCTGAAAGTGACCTTCGAGGGCCGGGAAGGACCGTTACTGGGGATCGTCACCAAGATCAACCGCAAGAGCGTGATCGTGTTAGCCGAGGACGGCACCAAACAATACAAGGTCTCGCCGGAGTTGTTAAGGCCTCTCCGCAACGTGAAGTAAGTCAACTACGTCCTGGAATGAACGCTTACCACCCGGCAGTCGTCAAAGCAGGTGGCGATCAAGAGCTGATTGGTGTTGAACAGCGCCGGGGCACCTTCGTGGTCGCCCGCCTCACCGCTGGCGAAGCGCTGGTCGCTATAGCGGCGCAGTTGGTCGATGGCCTCCGCCATCGGCTCGGCCAGATTCGGGCTCTTGCACTCGATCACCACCAGCGGGATGCCGTTCACCAGTAGTACCAGATCGGGGACGATATGCTGCTTGGCGGTGTCATGCCCCGGCGGGCACTTCACCTTGTACTGATTGATGACCGTAAACTGGTTGTTGGCGGGTACGTCCCAATCGATATAGCGGATCGAGCGCGAACGGCCGCCATCCCAGTCCGCCAAGCCATCGACCACGATGCCTTCGGTGAGCAGCTCGGTGGCCATCCGGTTGGCCTCGATCAGCCCCGGCGCGGCGATGCGCGTCAGCGCTGATACTGCCGTGCTAATGCGCTCATCGTCCAGCCATTCAGCGCGGCTGCTGTCCAACAGCGTGCGGGTATTGATCGCCCGAAGCCGCTCGCGCAGCACACCTTGCTGCACCACCTCGGCAAAGCGCTCGCGCCCGGTCGCCGCCGGGTCGTCCAGGCTGCCCTTGATATACGTCCAGCCCATCGCCTCGAGCTGCGCGATCAACGGCTGTTCGCTCAGTTGCCACTCCGGCCCCATCCGGCCTCTCCTTGTTCTGGTTAGCTGGCCTGGTGCTGTTGCTCGATCAGCTCGGTGACGCGCACCCGGCCGGTGAGCAGATCGTCCATTAGACCTGCTTTTTGTTTTTTGAGTTTTTGAAGCTCCAAGAGCTCGAAAGAAAGCCGACCCTTAATATTTCCAGCATACTTTTCTATTCTTCTCTGTTCTTGGGTTTCTGGAAGAGAAAACAAAAAATCTCTGACATCTCCCACCCGAACATGTCCCACTGTGGACCCCCCAGCCAAATCAAGGAGTCTGCGCTGAGTAAGCTCAAACATTATTGATAGATGCAGGAATTCAGGGCGAGCCTTTTGAAGATCAGGTCTATAAAGCATCATCCTTTGCCCCAAACACATTTTTGGCATAGTGGGCTCTATGATAAAGGACTCACCTATAGGTGCTTCACGAGTAATAACCACATCTCCAGCTTTTGGCTCTCCCCTAGCTGTCCAGATTTGATATGATCTTTCATCGGTATAAGTAAGGCCATCTTCTATCAGAACGCCCTGTTTAATATTCGACGTTTTTATCACTGCATAGTCATCTGGCGACTCCGGTGGAGTTCTGTTTTTACAGTCAATTATTCCTGTACAAAATTCAGATGCAGCCGAAACTCTCCACTCCTTCGGAATCCACCCCAGCGGCGACTCCTTATACAACTCCGGCGCCTGCTCGCAGGGCGGGCGAAGCTGGCCGTTTTCGTCGATGCCTCGGGTAAGCAGGTCGTGCAGCAGGCCCTGCTTGACCTGCTGCAGCTTGGCGATAATGGCCTCGGTCTGGCGGATTTGGGTGTCGAGGGTGTCGAGGATATTGGCGATGGCTGGCTGCTCATCCTCAGGAGCAATTGGGACTTCGAGCGCCAGCAAATCAGCAATTCGTATACCCTTAACGGTAGAGCCAACGGCTTTCTTTTCAGCCTCTACTTTTACCCAATGCAAAAGCCTTAATAAATAACGTTCATCCATGCCATCACGAGCAAACAGTGCTTTCAGATCTTGGTTGATAGCGATGGGAAGTGCGGTTATCGCTGCACGACCGACAGCCATACGAGAACAGATAACAACGGTATTTTCAGGAATAAGATTTGATGCGCTCGCTGACAGACCTTCTGGTGAAATATATTCTTCTGTCTCAGAAAGAGAAACTTGATCATCTTTGAAATCTTTTACAGAGGCCCATGGTATCGGGCCTTTCCAAAAGCTTTTCATCTGGCGACTCGGCGTGCCACCGCCAATATGCCGTTTCACAAGGCATCCAAGCGGCTGTTCTTCAAACATACCCCAGCCCCTCCAGATAACCAGCCAGCGTCTTCGCCGCGCTATCCCGCGCCTGCTCGATCTCGGTCAGCGTCACTTTGTACTTGTCCCACCAGTTTTCCACGGCGGCGACGACCTGCTGGCGCTGGTTGCCGATATAGCGCTCGACGATGGCGGTCATATCGTCGTGCAAAATGGTCAGCAATAGCTCGGCGGCCTGGGCGTTATCCAGCGCGTCGACCTCACCATTGAGCTCATCCGGCAGGGTGGCCCGCTTGGCCTTGAGCTTTTTGGCAAGCGTAGTACGCTGCTTTTTCCACTCCTTGATCTGTTTTTCCAGCCGAGCGCGCTCGACCTCGGAAAGCACTTCCTCGCCGGCGCTGGTGTCACTCTCATCATCGTCGTCGCTGCCGCCGGGCTTCGGCAACTGCTCCTCGGCGGCCTTGATCTGGCTGTCGAGTTCCGCCTGTTGCTGCTCCAGGGTTTGCAGTTTTTCGAGGAAGCCGCCGAGCAGGAACTTCACCAGCTTGTGTTCCAGCGGGTCCTCCTTGTCGAGCTTGTCTTCCAGCGCCGTGACGATGCTGGTGCGCCAGGCATCGACCACGCCGTGGGCATCCCGCGCCATCAGGGTAAGGAAGTCGTACTTCTGTTGGTGCCAGAAGCCCGCGATCATGCCGCTGACCTGAAAGTCGTCCAGCAGCCCTATCGGATGCAGGCTCTCGGTGAAGCTGTTGAGCAGCTCTTTCCGCAGTGCGGCGTATTCACGGTGTTGCGCCAGCGCGGTGATGCTTTGCCGGTGGCGCTGCCACCACGCCTCGAACGCCTCGCGCAGCGACTGCTCTTGCGCCAGTACCCCGGCGTTGTGCTCGACGGCGGGCTTGATATAGGCCTTGGTGGCGATAGCTTCGCGGAACAGCCAATAGCCGGCGTCACCGGGCTTGGGCGCGAACACCGCCGCCGGGTCGAGCCCCTGGGCATCGAGCAGCGGCCGTTTGGCCTCGATCTCGGCCTCGGGAATGCCGCCGACCAGATGGGCATGCACGTCGTGGGGTTCCGGCGGCGGGGCATTGTCGGCATAACGGCGGATATTGAGGTTGTAGCCGTTCTCGGCGAGCGTCTCGACGCTGACGATACTGGCAAAGCCGGGCACGTCCTGCCCCTGGCCCGCGGCGAAGGCCTCGTAGATGGCGGCGATCTTTTCGATATGCTCCGGCATCAGATGATTCTGGGCGCGGCCTTCGAAGTATTCGCGGTCGGCATTGATGAACAGCACCTTGCCCTGATTCTCCGGGTGCTTGCTGGCCACCTGATGGGCGCCAATGCTGTGGCGCTGACGCAGGATCAGAATGCAGGCGGGGATGCCGGTGCCGTAGAACAGGTTGGGCGGCAGGCCGATGACGGCTTCGAGCAGGTCGTCTTCGATGATGCCCTTGCGAATGTTTTTCTCTTCACCACCCCGAAACAGCACACCGTGGGGCATGACGGTGGCGACCATGCCGCCGTCGGCACACACCGCCAGCATATGCTGCAGGAACATCAGGTCGGCTTTCTTCGAGCCCAGCGGCACCTCTCCGTACTTGAAACGTTCACTACGCAGCTCAGGCTGAAATACCGGCTGGCCGCTGTCGTCCGTGTCCTTGCTTCCGAAGTTATAGGAGAACGGCGGATTGGTCAGAACGCGGTCGAAGCGCTGCAATTCGCCGTTTTTCACGTGGCGAGGGTGTTCCAGCGTGTCCTCGTTTTCCAGGCTCGATGACGTGATGCCATGCAGCAGCATGTTCATCTTGGCGATCGACCACACGGTACCGGCGTTCTCCTGGCCGTAGCAATCCAAACGGTAGCCCTCAACGCCGTGCTCGTCGACCCACTCTTTTGAAGCGATCAGCATGCCGCCGGAACCACAGCAGGGGTCGTAAACGCGGTGGTTCTGCTGCGGGTTTAGTAGCCGCACCATCATGCGCACCACCGAGCGGGGTGTATAAAATTCGCCGCCTTTCTTGCCCGCCGAGTCGGCAAATTCGCCGATCAGGTATTCATAGGCTGCGCCCAGCAGGTCGGGGAACTCGAAATCCCGGTCGCGCAGCCGGTGGTTATTGAAGTGGTTGATCAGTGAACGCAGCTTGGCATCGGAGATCTTGCTCTGGCCGACCTTGCGGTTGAAGTCGATATGCTCCAGCACGTCCTGCAGGCTGGTGTTGCCCTGCTCCAGGCCACCGAGGGCGGTGTTGAGAAAATCGCCCACGTTCTTGTGGGCTTCGTTGAGCAGATAGCGCCAGCGCGAGGTTTCCGGCACGTAGAAGCTTGTTTTGTACCAGATGCGATTCTCGGCGATCTGGGTCGCATCCGCCTCGGTCTTGCCCTTGGCCATCTGCTCCTTGACGACCTGCGCATAGCGCTCGTCGAACACGTCCGAGCAGCGCTTCAGGAACAGCATCCCGAAGATGTACTCCTTGAACTCGGAAGCATCCATCTTGCCGCGCAGGATATCGGCGGCGCTAAAGAGATGGCGCTCAAGCTGGGGAAGGGTCAGGGGCATTACGCTATTCCTTGGTAATTCAATAGACTTAATCTCATGAGCGGAGTCTAAAGAACGAAATTTAAATACTAAGTAGTCTAACGAATCACAGGCGACCAAGGAAAAAATCAAGCAGGGACAGCGCGTAACATCCAAGGGTGTCTGGTTCAGAATTTCGCCATTTCTCATCTTCAAACAGCTATCTTTAACTGGACAATAAACCTTTGTTCTCCCGCCACGCTTGATTCAATCGCTGGGTGATCAGCTTGACCGTGCTGGCTTTCACACCAAGGTCTTTTGCCACAGCCGGGAAGGTGCCAATAACGTCCGCGATCTTCTGAACGTGCGGCTGAGCCTGTTTCCAGTTGGCAAAGCCTGCATGGGTGGCGAGCTGTTGGATGGCTTTTAGCGAAGGCTGCTTGCCAAAGCCCATATAGGCAGTGGCGTGTACTGCAAAAGGGTGGGGGCTAAAGGTCACATCATAAAACGGTGCTGGTTTCCATTGGCCGTGATCATCCTGCAGAAACGCCCAGTTTTTACTGTGGTCGTCCTGGTTGCAGGCAAATAAGTTGAACAGTGCGCGTCGGAATTGCAGTTGGCCTACGGCGGGGGATTGACACAGCTGGCGACTTGCCTTGATCAGGTCGGTGTAATCAAGGCTAGGGGTTCGGAAATCGGCATCCAGCAGCCCGCAGGCGCTGTGCATATGGAGGCGCCCCGCAGGGTTTGTCTGATGGATCCAATCAAACCGTTTGATGGCAAGCCAGGCGCGCTCACCCTGTGGCGTAGGTATGCGTAGTAACTGCCATTCGGGCGGCTCAAGGCCTGCTGTTTTAGCCATTTCCAGGTATGCCGCTTCGCATAGCCCCTCTTCATGACCCAGTGGCAAGTGTTGAGAGGTAAACTTGACCAGCCAGGCGTCATCCTCTGGCTGGGCATAGGTTCGGCACTTTTTCGATTGGCCAGGCGGCATGAAAAGCTGTGCCTTCGGCCTTGCCCCGCCGGCGCTACCCGCTGCGACCAAGGCGCTGAGCACATCTTCCGTTTGCCCATCAAAAACGGCCTGTGCCTGGAGGCCGAGTGTCGCCAGGTCTTCGTTATCGCTCTGTGTCGGCGCTGCCTCCGATGCTGGCTCAAAGGTCAGTGCACCGATGCCGCGCTGGCCAACAAATGCCAGCCGGTCCATCGCCGTCAGCTGCGTAGGTGCTATGCCATGCTGACGAAAGACGCGATCTTGTAGCAGCAGTCCCCAGCCGTCGGGTAAACAGTCGCCAAATACGCCATGAAGCCCTTGATGCGGCGCTCTAGGGGCGGGTTGAAGCATCAGGCCGTGCTGTAACGTAAAAGGCGATAGATTGCCATGTTGTTCTAGATAGCCTTCCGCGTACTGAAAGAATACCCCTTGGCGGTTTTGTGCCAATACGCCAGCCGCGACCTGTTCACCGGTTGATAGCGTGCGCGTCACGTTCAGCCGTTGCGTCGGCTTAAAGGTCATCTCTGAGTACCTCATCAATTGAAGAAGGTATCTTTGTGTTGAATGCGTCGTGATGGGTCAGCGCGTATAGCCGCGCCAAGTCGTCCAGGCTTTGCCATAGCAACAGCAGCTGGCGAAACGAGATTTGCCCGGTGAGCTCAAATTTTTTGATGGTGGGGGCGGGCACACTGCTGCGCTGCGCCAGTGACGCCCGGGATATCTTGGCCTTTTCGCGTAACCGACGCAGGTGAGCAGCAAAGGCTTGCTGTACATCGGTATCGTCTAACAGCAGAAAACGGTGCATAAACTAACATCCTTGGAATGGATATCTATGTATCCATTATAGCTGTTTCTGGCTTTTTTTGGATATTATTGTATCTATTATTTTGTTAATTATCGTACTGCAGTCTGCTGCTGAAGTTGTTCAGTTGGCCCCTTTCCCAACCACCCCGCTCACAGCCCCAGCAATTCCCCAACCGGCAAATGGCTTGTCGCCTTCATTTCCCGCAGGGAGATATTGGAGCGGATGCTCGATACTCCCGGCAGCTGGCGTAGCACCTTTTCCACGAAGCGGCTGTAGTCATCGAGGTCCTGGGCGATGACCTGCAAGAGGAAGTCCGCCTCGCCGGTGGTGTTATGGCAACTGAGCACCCGGGGGCTGGCCTGGATAATGCGTTCGAACTCCGCGGTGGCCGCCTCGCTGTGCTGCGTACAGGTGATCTGCACAAAGGCCAGCACGTTGCCGCCAAGCTTTCGACGGTTCAGCGTGGCTTGATAGCCTTCGATCATGCCCAATTCTTCCAGGCGTTTATGACGCCGCCAGCAGGTGGCTTCACTCATTCCCAGCCGCTCGGCCAGCTTGGCGATGGATAGCCGACCATCGGCTTGAAGGCTATCGATTAGTTGGGCGTCTATTTTGTCCAGTCGACTCATTTGAAAATCTCTTTCAGATTTATGCGTTTAAAAGAAAGAATGATTCAAAATTAGTCTGTGTGTCCATCCATCAGAAAAGTAATTTCAGGGGCGGTTGGTTATAGTAAAACAATGGATACCGCGCAGGAGTCGTTTATGAAAGCCGTTGTTTTTGAGCAGTTTTCCGCCCCTCCCCATATACAGCAGTTGCCAGATCCGGCGCCAGAATCGCATGGCGTGGTGGTAAAGGTAATGGCGAACGGGGTATGCCGCAGCGACTGGCATGGCTGGGTGGGGCACGATACCGATATCCAGCTCCCTCATGTGCCGGGGCACGAGCTGGCAGGCGTTGTCGAAGCGGTTGGCAAGGACGTCAAACAGTGGCGCATTGGCGATCGCGTCACGGTGCCGTTCGTCGGTGGTTGTGGCAGCTGCCCTGAGTGCCACGCCGGGAACCATCAGGTGTGCGATAGTCAGTTCCAACCCGGCTTCACGCACTGGGGATCCTTTGCCGAGTATGTGAGTATTCACTACGCTGATGTCAACTTGGTCGCGCTACCCGAAACGCTCGACTTTGCCACGGCAGCCAGCCTGGGCTGTCGGTTCGTCACCTCGTTTCGGGCGGTGGTCGATCAGGGTCAAACCTCGGCCGGGCAGTGGGTGGCGGTTCATGGCTGCGGGGGTGTGGGTCTATCCGCCGTGATGATTGCCAACGCCATCGGCGCTAACGTTGTCGCTATCGATATTTCGGAAAAAGCGCTTGCTCTGGCCCGCCAATTGGGCGCGACTGCCACCGTGAATGCCGCCAAGGTGGCCAATGTGGTAGAGGCGGTGGCGGACATAACCCGGGGAGGTGCTCACGTGTCGCTGGATGCGTTAGGGCACCCGACCACCTGCTTTAACTCTATCAGCAACCTGCGTAAACGGGGCAAGCATATTCAGGTCGGGCTGATGTTGGCGGAGAACAGCACACCGGCTATTCCCATGAGCCAGGTGATTGCCAACGAGCTTGAAATACTCGGCAGTCACGGCATGCAGGCGCATCGTTACGGCGCCATGCTGGCGATGATCCAGTCTGGCAAGCTGGCGCCTGAGCAACTTATCGGCAGGCGCATCACCCTCGAGCAGTCCATTGAGGCGCTGATGAACATGGATAAGTTTGAAGGGGCGGGCGTGACGGTAGTGACGGCGTTTTGAGAAAGCGTGCTTAGGCGTTGCGGCTGATGAGGAAGCTATCCTTGCGTTGAATGGGGCTGGCTGGGTCAGCGCGTATCGCCGCGCCAAGTCGTTTAGGCTTTGCCATGGCAAATGCCTGCCGCGTCTTGAATCGGGAAGGTTGGTGAATATCACATGCCTATTGCCGTTAGCTTGGCCAATGCTTCATCAATGATTGAAGGACAATCCCCATGCCCACCCTTCGCCACATAATACTAACCCTACTCCTTGCCATAGTGGGCGCGCTGCCGCTCGGTGTTCAGGCAAACGAGGCCATCTGGCAGTCGCTCGAAGAAGGCGGTCTGGTGATGCTGATGCGCCATGCGCTGGCGCCGGGCATCGGCGACCCGCCCGGGTTCGAACGTGGCCGCTGCGAGACCCAGCGCAACCTGTCTGGGGAGGGGCGTGCCCAGGCGCGGGCGATTGGCGAGGCGTTTCGCGAGCGGGATATTCCCATCGGTGCGGTGTACGCGTCGCGCTGGTGTCGGGCGCTGGATACCGCCGAGCTCATGGAGATTGGCGACGTCGAGCCTGCGCCGTGGCTGGACTCGTTCTTTCGCGGACGCGGTGATCGGGACGTCATCACCCAAGCTGCTCTTGAGCAGATAGCCGCCTGGGAAAAGTCAGGCAACATGCTGCTGGTAACCCATCAGGTGAATATCTCGGCGCTGACCGGCCGCGGCGTGGGGTCAGGCGAGATGGTGGTGGTGCGCCCGACCGCGGATGGGCTGGAGGTGGTGGGCCGACTGGACGTTCGCGCGCCGTAGCCGGTTTCTACCAATTTCCTTCAATGAATCGGGCCAAATTATTCGCTCCTCATGGGCGCGCTGGGGTTTTACGCTGGGGGATATCGATAAGGAGTTAGCTATGTCATCCGATAAGACCCCCACAACGCGTCATGTCATCGCCCAGCACCCGGCCAGGCGCGACGATATCGGCGATCTGGTCACCCGGCGGCCCTTGCCGGGACCGCAGCTCGAGCAGCTCGATCCGTTTCTGTTTCTTAACCACCACGGCCCCCAGACGTATCCGGCCCATAACCAGGGCCTGCCGTTCGGCCCACACCCGCACCGGGGCTTCGAGACGGTCACCTTTATTCTGGAAGGCTCGCTGGCCCACGCGGACAGCACTAGCCATCAAAGCGTGATCCATGCGGGCGGCGTGCAGTGGATGACGGCGGGCAGCGGCATCGTGCATGCGGAAGTATCGCCGCCCGAGTTCATGCGCGAGGGCGGTCCGCTGGAGATCCTCCAGCTGTGGGTCAACCTGCCGTCGCGGCTGAAGATGAGCGAGCCGCGCTACGTCGGCCTGCAGCAGCCGGACATACCGGCCATCGCGTTGCCGGGCGGCGGCGAGCTGAACCTGATCGCCGGGCAGTGGCAGACGCACACAGGCCCCATCGACACGCTGACCGGCGTTTTCATGTCCACGCTGTGGCTGTCGGCCGGTGGCCACGAACGGTTACCCGTGGCGCCGGGGCGGCAGGTATTTCTTTACGTGGTAAGCGGCGAGGTCACGGTGGGCGGCGCCGCCGTCAAGCCGCACCACCTGATCGAAGTGGATCGCGATGGTGACAGCCTCGATATCGACGCCGACAGCGACGCGCGCCTGCTGTTTGGCCACGGCGAGGTGATCGACGAACCGGTGGTGTCCCACGGGCCTTTTGTGATGTCGAGCCGTGAAGAGATCGTTCAGGCGGTGGAGGACTACCAGAACGGCAAATTTGGCGGCCTCGATGCCTGACAGCCGCGTCAGCAGCACGAACGGCGTTTGGCGCTCCAATCCGCTTCGGGCGGACGCACGCCGTGGTTGCCTCGATAGTCGGGCGGCATCGGCGGCGACCAGCCTTCTAGCAGCGAGTCATCGAGCGCGTAGATCTCGATGCCGATGGGATGGCAGGTGGCCAGCAGGTCGTCATCGGTGGCATCGCTGCCCCACAAATCCACCGAGAGATCGCCGCCTGGGCAGCACGAGAGTGCGCAAAGCAAGTCAATCTCTGCAAACAGTTCCAGGTAGTCGCCTTCCTGCGCCGGGCAGGCTTTCATGAAGTACTGGTCCTGTTCGTTCAGGCCGGTGCACTGGAAGACGTTGAGCACGTCGTGGATATCGAATTCGGTGAGACCGAACGGTGCCACGGCCCGGGTCAGGTTGGAGTGGCAGTGGAAGTCGAAATCCTCACCGGTCAGCAAATGGTTCACGTAGGGGTCGCAGCGCGTCCCTAGTAGATCGTGAACACGCCCGCCGTCCTCGTCGACACCGTAATGCTCGAGCGTGTCGGCGGTGATGGTGGCCATGGGCCGCAGATAGGGCAGGGTCGACCATAGACGGTCTTGGACGCTGACGTGGGCGCGCTGCAGTTGGCGAGTGCGCGAGGCCCAGAAGCGCTCGCGGGGATTATGCAGCGACCAGAGGTTGAAATCGCCCACCTGAGGGCCCTGGCGGGTACAGATGCGCATCACGTGACCGGCGGGCACTTTCCAGGCACGCGCGTCGCGAATCGGCACCTCCAGCGTTTCTACCAGCCTTCGCTGGTCCGTGGCGTTGGCAATACGGTTGTAAAACGCCGGGTCAACGCTCAGGGGAGATCCAGGTTTGGCGCGGTAGGCGGGGGCTGGGTTGGCCATGGTGAGTGACTCCTTGGGATGGCGATAAAGTGAGCACCGGGTGCTCAGCGGCGGCGTCCCTACAGCGGTTCGCCACGATAGTAGTGCCACAGGAACAGCGAGCCCACGCTGCGCCAGGGCGACCAGTGTTCGACCAGCTGGCGCGCCTGCCTGGGCGTGGGTTTGTCGTCCATGCCTTTCAAGCGACCCAGCGCCACGCGCAGGGCGAGGTCGTCGGCGGGGAAGATGTCCAGGCGTTTGAGCGAAAACATCAGGTAGATCTCGGCGCTCCAGCGGCCAAAGCCGCGCAGCTGGGTGATGGCGGCAATCGCCTCGTCGTCGCTGAGCGCGGCGAGACCATCGGCGCTGAACGTTCCGGCCAGTTCCGCCTCGGCCAGCCCCTTGGCGTATTCGATCTTGCGCCAGGAGAGCCCGGCATCGCGCAGCGCCTGCCCCTCCACGTCCATCACGGCCTGGGCATGCAGTTCGGGCAGCAGCGTGTTGACGCGGCCCATGATGGCGCGGGCGGCCTCGGTGGAAAGCTGTTGGCTGACGATGGTACTGAAAAACGTCGCAAAGCCCTGATCGCGCTGGCGTGGGGCAGGGGCGCCCACCAGTGGGTAAGCGCGGCCGATGTCCGTGTCGGCGCTGGCCAGTACCTGCATGGCCTCTTTGATGGTGTCGGGCGTCATGGCAACCTCGCGCGGCTTGATTGTGCCGTATTGTGGGCAGACTCGTCGTCAAAGCTCAAATCATGGTCGGGTGGTTGACTAACCATAGGCCATTTCTTCGCGCGCTAATTTTTTTGCCGCGTTATATTTATACTTTCGTCTAGTCCTGCGATCATTCCACTCTAAAGGCCGTTTTGTCAGCGGGTGCCGAGGTACCCGGGGGAGTGTTATGCAGGCATCGTCATCGGGGCTGGCGCGAAATCCGCGGCTGGCCGAATTTGTATTGGCGCTGGGTGGCTTTGGTATCGGCACCAGCGAGTTCGTGATCATGGGACTGATGAACCGTGTGGCGGGAGACCTGGCGGTCAGCGTGCCCCAGGTGGGCTACGCCATCAGCAGCTACGCGCTGGGCGTGGTGGTCGGCGCGCCGCTGATCTCAGCGCTGGCGGCACGCGTCCCCAAGCGCGCGCTGCTGATCGCACTGATGCTGGTATTTGCGCTGGGCAATATTGCCAGCGCCCTGGCCCCGGGGTTCTGGTCGTTTGTGGGCCTGCGCTTTATCGCCGGGCTTCCCCATGGCGCCTACTTTGGCGTGGCGGCGCTGGTTGCCGCCGGGGCGGTGCCGGTCGACCAGCGCGCGCGGGCCATTGCCCGGGTGATGATGGGCCTGACGGTGGCGATCCTGATCGGTGCGCCTCTGGGCACCTGGGCGGGCAATCTGTTTGGCTGGCAGGTGGCCTTCGGGGCGGTGGGCGGCATTGCGCTGATCACCGCGTTGTTGATTCGCCTGTGGGTGCCGGTGCAGCCGTTCGATGCCCATGCGAGCCCGCTTCGCGAGCTCTCGGCGCTGGTCAAGCAGCGCGTGCTGGTCACGGTGGCCATTGCGTGCATCGGCTGCGGCGGCATGTTCGCAATTTTCAGCTACGTGATGCCGACCCTGACGCATCAGGCGGGCATGAGCGAGGCGCTTGGACCGCTGGTGCTGGTGATTTTCGGGTTGGGCTCGATTGCCGGCAACCTGGTTGGCGGCCGCGCGGCGGATAAAAATCTGATGCGGACGATTCCTGCCACCCTGGTGTGGTGCGCGGTGATTCAGGGGCTTTTCTACTTTGCGGCCGACAATGTGTGGACCGGGCTGCTGTTCGTGGGGCTGGTGGGCTCCAGCATGGCGCTTGCCCCGGCGCTCCAGACCCGATTGATGGATGTCGCCGAAGACGCCCAGACCATGGCGGCATCGCTCAACCATGCGGCGTTCAACGGCGCCAACGCATTGGGCGCATGGCTTGCCGGGCTTGTGATCAGCGCGGGTTTCAGCTGGTCTAGCACCGGTCTGGTGGGGACCGGGCTGGCGCTGTGCGGGCTGGTGCTGTTTGCGGCCGGGCGATGGCTGGAGAAACGTTATCCCCCGGCCCGCCTGGCGGACGCCACCTAACGGCAGAGGCGAAAGCCGCGCATCCCGAAATGAAAGTGGTCGGCGTGGGCGGCGTTGTAGTCTGGGCCCAGTGTGTTGCCAAAGAAGTCGCAGGCATCATCGCGTATGTCGCGCAGAAACGCCCCCGCTGGCCCACCGTTGCCCCAGTCCTCAAGCAGGGTAATACGCTCACCGTTGGCGAGGCGAAAGCCGGTTACATCCAGCGCCTCGGCAGTAGCATGCTCGCTGCGTCGTCCGCTTTCGCGACCGTACACATTGCGGCAGGCAAAACTTCCCACATGGTCGACTTGGCGTACCCGGGTGCCGAGAAGGGTCTCGGCGCTGGGTTGCAGCGCGTGGCGCTCGAACATTACCCAGGCAAGCGCCAAGGGGCAGCTGGCTACAAACGATTGGTTGAAGGCGACGCTGCTGGCTTCAAGGCGCACCACGTTCTCAAGCGGGCAGCTATCGACGGGGGTGTAGTCGGCCAGAGGGGAATAGTGCAGCGCATCATCCGGCACGCTGTCCAGTGCGGCCAGGCAGCCGTCACGGTCATGTTCCAGGCGGCTCAGTTTTAGCGACGTGACCGGTGTTATCGGGTCGTCGACGTATAGCGGTGCCCACGGTGACCAGTGGCGGGGAATGTCGATGACGCCCTTTTGCAGGGCAACGGCTAACGCGATCAGTGCCAGTATCAGCCAGCTACTTCGCATCGTGACCTCCCTGTTCTGCGAAACGCTACAGTCGTCGCGACGGGTGTGCGATACTGCGTCCCTTTTCTACACTGCTCTAATTGCATGAGTTTACCTCGCCAACAAGGGAAGCGCGTATGTCCCAAGGTACACTGTTTATCGTTTCTGCCCCATCGGGGGCGGGTAAAACCAGCCTGGTGCGCGAGCTGATCGAAAGCCTCGATGGCATTCAGGTGTCGGTATCGCACACCACCCGGGCCAAGCGCGAGGGGGAGGTCGATGGTGTGAATTACCACTTCACCGATGCGGCAACCTTTGAGGCGATGATTGCGCGTGGCGAGTTTTTTGAGTACGCCAAGGTTTTCGATAATTATTACGGTACCTCGCGCCTGGCCGTCCAAACGGTACTTGATGCCGGCCAGGACGTGATTCTCGAAATCGACTGGCAGGGCGCGCGCCAGGTGCGCGAACAAATGCCCGAGGCCGTGTCGATTTTTGTCCTGCCACCGTCGCGCAGCGAGCTGGAGCGTCGCCTGGCCAGCCGGGGAACCGATGAGCACGCCATCATTGCGCGACGCATGCGTGATGCGATCAGCGAAATGTCGCACTACGACGAATACGACTACCTGGTAGTCAACGATGACTTCACCACTGCCCTGCAGGAATTGCAGTCGCTGGTCATTAGCCGCCGCCTGGCGCGCCCGTTAATGAGCGAACGCCACGCGCCCTTGCTGGCAACGCTCTTGTCACAGGCGCCCGGCGTCGAGTAATCTACACGGTTCTACTACCCTCTTTAGCTGGATCGGCCCGTTTGATCTCTCTCGGACGCGATTCAGCATCGTTATTACAGGAAGGCACCCCATGGCTCGCGTCACCGTTGAAGATTGTCTTGATCATGTAGAAAACCGTTTCAAGCTCGTGATGATTTCCACCCAGCGTGCCCGTCAGCTGGCGCGGGGCACCCGTGACTCACAGTTACCCTGGGAAAACGACAAGCCCACGGTCATGGCGCTGCGTGAAATCGCAGCGGGTCTGGTCGATCACACGGTACTGGACGAACCGGTTGAAGCACCTGTTCGCGCTCGTCCAGCAATGGCTCCCAGCGCACAAATCGACGAATAGGATTCACGACCGATTAGAGGCGCGGTGAATGTTTACCATTGATGACCTGGCCGACCGACTCGGCGGCTACTTACCCCCCGACGAGATCCAACAGGTCAAACGCGCCTTTTATTACGCTGAACAGGCCCACGATGGCCAGCGGCGTCGCTCCGGTGAACCTTACGTTACCCATCCGCTGGCGGTGGCCAACATCCTGGCGAACATGCACATGGACCATCAGAGCCTGATGGCCGCCATGCTGCACGATGTCATTGAAGATACCGGGGTGTCGAAACAAGCCCTCGGCACCCAGTTCGGCGAGCCGGTGGCGGAACTGGTCGACGGGGTTTCCAAGCTGACCCAGATCACCTTCGAGGATAAAGCCGTCGCCCAGGCGGAAAACTTCCAGAAGATGGTCCTGGCGATGTCCCGGGATATCCGCGTAATTATCGTCAAGCTCGCTGACCGGCTGCATAACATGCGCACCCTGGGCGCGCTGCGCCCCGATAAAAAGCGCCGCATCGCCCGCGAAACCCTGGAAATCTATGCCCGCATCGCCGGGCGGTTAGGCATCAACACCATCCGCGTCGAGCTCGAGGACCTGTCCTTTCAGGCGATTCATCCGATGCGTTCGGAGCGTATCAAGCGCGCTGTTTCCAAAGCGCGTGGGCATCGGCGCAGTGCCATGCGGGAAGTCCAGGCGACGCTGCAACAAAGCGTCGACGACGAAGGCTTGAGCGGTACGGTCGTCGGCCGCCAAAAGCATCTGTTGTCGATTTATCGCAAGATGCGCGACCAGCGCAAACCCTTTGTCGAAATCATGGATGTGTTCGGTTTTCGCATCATTACCGACGATGTGGCCAGCTGCTACCGCATTCTGGGTGTGGTGCATAACCTATATAAGCCGGTGCCGGGCAGGTTCAAGGACTACATCGCGATTCCCAAGGCCAACGGCTACCAGAGTCTGCATACCACCCTGTTTGGCGCACGGGGGATGCCGATAGAGGTGCAGATTCGCACCCGCGAAATGGAGGCCATGGCCAATAACGGCATTGCCGCCCACTGGTTGTATAAAGCCGGGCAAACCTCGCACCCGATCGCCGAAGGCAGCCACGCCCGCGCCCGCGCCTGGGTGAAAGGGCTTCTGGAGATGCAGCGCCACGCCGGGGATTCCCTGGAGTTTATCGAGCACGTCAAAAACGATCTGTTTCCCGACGATATCTACGTGTTTACCCCCAAGGGCGATATCATGGAGCTGCCCCAGGGCGCTACGGTGATCGACTTCGCCTATACGGTGCATACCGATATCGGCAACCACTGTATCGCCTGCCGTATTGATCGCCATCTGGCGCCGCTTTCCACGCGTCTGGAGAGCGGCCAGACGCTGGAAATTATCACGGCGCCGGGGGCGCGCCCCAATCTGGCGTGGCTGAACTTCGTCACCACGGCCAAGGCGCGCTCGGCCATTCGTCATGCCCTCAAGCATCAGCGGCATACCGAAGCGGTGATGCTCGGGCGGCGGTTGCTGAACAAGGCACTGGCCCCCTTCAATACCAGCCTGGAAGAGCTGGAACCGACGGTATTAAACCGCGCCTTCGAGCAACTCGACGTGGCGTCAGAAGAAGCGCTGCTGGAGTCGTTGGGCCTTGGCAACCGCGTTGCCCACGTCGTGGCACGACGGCTGGTGGATGTGGCGGACGGCCATCCCAACGAGCTGATCAATGAGGGCACCAGCCAAAAGGCGGTGGTGATAAGCGGCAGCGAGGGCATGGTGATTAACTTTGCCCGCTGCTGTCACCCGCTGCCCGGTGATAGCATTATTGGCCATCTTTCGATGGGTAAAGGGCTTGTGGTTCACCGGTCTGAATGTAAAAACCTGCTGGACAGAGACGACCCTGACAAAGTCTTTGCGCTGGAATGGTCAGAGAACATCGACGAAGACTTCCCGGTTGTCCTGCGCATTGAAATCGAAAGTCGCCGAGGGATCGTGGCGCAACTCGCCGGGCTGGTCACCGATGCGGATGCCAACATCGAGCGCATCGGGATTGAAGAGCGCGATGCGCGCCTTGCCACTGTGAACCTCACGCTTTCGGTAAAGGGTCGCGTTCACCTTGCCCGCATCATGAAACGTATTCGCAACCTGCCTAACGTCAGCAAAATAACCCGCATGGCCAATTAAGTGCCCGCTGTGGCAACCTGCTGGCCCATGGCTGGCAGCGTTAGCGATGGCGAGACCACCATGATCAACGTTGAGTGCACCAAGGAGCATGACATCCAATGAGCAACAAAGCTGTTATCAACACCGAGAAAGCCCCCGCCGCCATCGGCCCTTACTCTCAGGCGGTTAAAGCAGGCAATACCGTGTACCTGTCGGGCCAGATTCCGCTGGATCCGGCCACCATGGAAATCGTGTCAGACGATTTTGAAATGCAGGCTCGTCAAGTATTTACCAACCTTCAGGCGGTCTGCGAAGAAGCTGCCGGGACGCTTGGCGATATCGTCAAACTGAACCTGTACCTGGTCGAGCTGGATAACTTTGCGATCGTGAACAAGGTGATGGAAGAGTTTTTCGACATGCCGTTCCCGGCCCGCGCCGCGGTAGGGGTAAAAGCGCTGCCGAAGGGGAGCCAAGTGGAAGCCGAAGCCGTCATGGTCATTGGCGATTAAGGCAGAAAAAACACCTGCCATGAGCAAGCTGGAGACTCATGGCAGTGTTGTGAGCATGTGGCGGACGGTTAAGCCTTTTGCACGCGCCAGAAGCCACCTTTTTTCAATACCTGAGCGTAGCCCTCGCGGAACGTTGGGTAGCGGAATTGATACCCGGTTTCCAGGATACGCCGGTTATCGCAACGCTTGCTGGTGCGACGACGCAGCGGCGATTGCATCGTGTCAGTGGACGTGACTTTGAGTTGCTGGGCAATCCAGTCCATCACGTTGTGCATCGTGACCGGTTCGCAATCGCTGCCCAGATAGAGGTCCGCCAATGGCTGGCTGTTTTCCTGGCAGTGAATCAGATGGGCCAGAATGCCGGTACAGTCGTCGCGGTGAATGCGGTTGGAATAGATCACCGGGGTGACAGCGGCGATCCGACCTTCGGCGACCTGGTGGATAAGCCGGTCGCGGCCAGGACCGTAGATGCCCGAAAAACGCACCACGGTGCCGGGTAGCGGGTGGTTGATAAGCGCCTGCTCGGCTTCGCACATCAGGGTGCCGGAGAAGCTTGTCGGTTCGGTTGGGCTTTCCTCGTTGACCACCTCGCCTTCCTGCTGGCCGTAGACGCTGGTCGACGACACGAAAAACACGCGGCGGGGCGGCGTGGCGTGTTGTTCCATGACGCTCAATACCCGCTTCAAGCCCTCGGGGTAAGCACTCTGGTAGGCACTTTCTTCAAAGTGGTCGGCGCTTACCGTGTAAATGACGTAATCCGCCTCGGGGAGTGCCTTGGCGTCGGCGTCTTCGAGCTCATTGAGATCCAGTGCCAAGGGCTCGATACCGGTATCTTGTAGAGCATCGACATGGCGACGAACCCCAATCACGCGATGTCCTTCGCTAAGCAGTTCGCGACCGAGCGTTATGCCGATATCGCCACAGCCAATAATCAGTACGGTTAGCGTCACTTGCTCGCTCCTGTTGATAAATAATCCCTATTAGATACAAGGTCCCTGATCTACAATTCCTTATATATAGAAGCAATCGTAGAGACGACATCGTCAGCAGGGCTTGTTTGTCCGTTGCCTACCCGCTAACTGTCGCGATCGCTAGTCACAAGCTGCTACGAGAGGATGCCACTGGCACCACTATGACTTTAACAGAACTTCGCTACATCGTAACCCTTGCCCAGGAGCGCCACTTTGGCCGTGCCGCCGAGCGCTGCCATGTTTCCCAACCCACCTTGTCGGTGGCCGTCAAAAAGCTCGAGGATGAACTGGAAACGCCGTTGTTCGAGCGTTCCAAGGCGACGGTCCAGGTAACGCCGTTAGGTGAAAAGATCATTGCCCAGGCACAGCGTGTGCTTGAGCAGAGTAGCCTTATCTTTGATATGGCCAGTGCGGGTAAAGACCAGCTTGCCAATCCACTGCGGATCGGGGCCATTTACACCATCGGCCCCTATCTGTTTCCGCACCTGGTACCCGAGCTTGCCAAGGCTGCGCCGCAAATGCCCCTGTATATTGAAGAAGGGTTGACCGGCGGGCTACGCACCAAGCTGCGCAGCGGTGAGCTGGATGTCATCATCGTGGCGTTGCCGTTCACCGAGACCGACGTGGTGACCAAGCCGATTTACGATGAAACCTTTGAAGTCCTGCTGCCTGCCAAGCATCGCTGGGAAGCGCGGAAGGCGATCCATAAAGAAGAGCTATTGGAAGAGCGCCTATTGCTGCTGGGCGAGGGCCACTGCTTCCGCGACCAACTGTTGGAAGCCTGTCCCGCGATCACGCAAAAGCTCAATAACCCCGATAACACGCTTATCGCCGAAGGTGGCTCGCTGGAGACAATCCGTCATATGGTGGCTTCCAAGCTGGGCATCACCGTACTGCCTCAGTCGGCGCTGGGTACCGACCAGTATGAAAACGCCATGCTGGTCAGTCGCCCCTTTGTCAGCCCCGCGCCTTCGCGAACGGTCGCGATTGCCTGGCGGGCCAGCTTTCCGCGCCCCAAAGCCATTGATGCGTTGATCAACGCCATCAATCATTGTCGTCAGCCAACCCAGGCGTCGACGGTTGCCTCATGACGGCGCTTTCGGCACCGGTCACCGCCCTTAAAGGCGTTGGTGAAGCACTGGCGCTGAAGCTCGGCCGCCTGGGGATCGAGCAGGTCAGCGACTTGATGTTTCATTTGCCATTGCGCTACCAGGACCGCACCCGGCTGACACCTATCGGCGAGCTACGCGCGGGCAGCGAGGCGGTCATCGAGGGCGAGGTCACCGCCTGCGATGTGGTCAAAGGGCGCCGACGCAGCTTTCTGGTGAGGCTGCGCGATAATAGCGGCATTTTAAGCCTGCGTTTTTTTCATTTCTCCCCCGCCCAGCAGCAACAACTTAGGCCCGGGGCCACCGTACGAGCTTTTGGCGAAGCGCGCGCCGGGGCGACGGGTCTGGAAATCTATCACCCCGAATATAGGCTGAGCGGTGGCAGCGAAACGCCGGTCGACGAGTACTTTACGCCGATTTATCCCACCACCGAAGGGTTGCATCAAACGCGCCTGCGCGCGTTGACCCAGCAGGCGCTGGGACTGCTGGAAAATCAGCCCAAGGCGCTGCCCGACGTTATTCCCGACGCCCTGCGCCAGCGCTTTCAGCTACCCAGACTGCACGCCAGCCTGAAGCTTCTCCACCAGCCGCCGCCGGATGCCGACCTGGAGCAACTCACCCACGGCCAGCACCCGGCGACGCGGCGTCTGGCGTTGGAAGAGCTATTGGCTCACCAGCTAAGCCTGCGCGAGGTACGTTTGCGCATTCAGTCAGATGGCGCCCCTGAGTTACCTTCCGGGCGAAGCCTTCAGGCGCGTTTTCTTGCCCAACTGCCTTTCGCCCTGACGGGTGCCCAGGGGCGGGTGCTGGAAGAAATTGCTCTGGACCTTGCCCGTCCTGCCCCCATGTTGCGATTGGTACAAGGCGATGTGGGCTCGGGCAAGACCGTGGTCGCCGCCATGGCGGCGTTGTCGGCGTTGGCAGGGAACTGCCAGGCGGCCATCATGGCACCCACTGAAATCCTCGCCGAGCAGCACTACCGCTCGTTTAAAGCCTGGTTTGAGCCACTGGGCATCGAAGTGGCCTGGCTGGCGGGAAAGCTCAAAGGCAAAGCGCGGCTGGATACCAAGGCGGCGATTGCCGATGGCCGTGCGCGCATGGTGGTGGGTACCCATGCGCTGTTTCAGGACGATGTGCATTTCCAATGCCTGGGGCTGGCGATTATCGACGAGCAGCACCGTTTTGGCGTGCACCAGCGCCTGGCGCTGCGTGAAAAAGGCGAAGCGGGCGGGCTGACACCCCATCAGTTGATCATGACCGCCACGCCCATTCCCCGCACGCTGGCCATGAGTGCCTACGCGGACCTGGATGTCTCGGTGATCGACGAACTGCCTCCCGGCCGCACGCCGGTAAAGACCGTGGTGGTCTCCGACGAGCGCCGCCCGGAAGTGGTCGAGCGTATCCGGCGCGCCTGCAGCGAAGGCCGCCAGGCCTACTGGGTGTGCACACTGATCGAAGAGTCCGAAGCGCTGCAGTGCCAGGCGGCGGAAGTCACCCGCGACGAGCTTACCGAGGCGCTGCCGGAGCTTGCCATTGGCCTGGTGCACGGGCGCATGAAGTCCAGCGAAAAAGCCGAGGTGATGGCGGCGTTTAAAGAAGGCGAGCTGGACCTTCTGGTCGCCACGACCGTGATCGAGGTGGGCGTGGACGTCCCCAACGCCAGCCTGATGATTATCGAAAACCCCGAACGCCTGGGGCTTTCCCAGTTGCACCAGCTGCGCGGCCGCGTGGGGCGCGGCAGTACCGAGAGTTTCTGCGTGCTGCTCTACCACCCGCCGCTGTCCAAAACCTCCCGTCAGCGTTTGGCGGTGATGCGCGAAACCACCGATGGTTTCCGCATCGCCGAGAAAGACCTGGAAATTCGTGGCCCCGGCGAAGTCCTCGGCACCCGCCAGACCGGCCTGGCGCAGATGAAAATTGCCGATCTGGAACGCGATGCTGACCTGCTGGACCAGGTCACGGCGCTGGCCCAGGCGCTGCAAGGCAACAAGGACATCACCACCGTGCTGGTGCGCCGCTGGCTGGGCGAAGCCGCCGGGCGCTATGGGCAGGTTTAACTCAAGCCAGGGTCGTCAGTTCCGTTAGTGCTGATAAGACGACTCGCCGCGTCGCTCAGCGGTGCCAACTGGTTCGCAATCAGGCGCAGTTGGCTCTGGATCGGCCGGTAACGTGTGACGGCGTTTTCCTCTTTGGGCGGGCCTTGCTCATCGAGCTGCGCGATCAGCGCCTCGGCCTGGGCCGACAGCGGGGTTATTGGCTGGCGGTTTTGTAGCTGCTCGGCGAGTTGGTCGAGCAGTTCGCACATGCGCTTGGCGGCGGGCACGGACGCACTGTCGTCCTCGTCGTCGGCTAGCTGGTGGCGATGGGCGCCGAGGGCCGAAAGGTGGCTCAGCAGGGTGTTGGAAAGCACCAGAAAGCGCAGCCCGTTGTCGGCATCCTGCTTACGGTAATGCCCCGGCTCGTGAAGCATGTTGGTCAGCAGCGTGGACAACGCCGCATCGGCATTATGCGCATTGCGTCGTGCCAGGCGATACGCTAAATCGTCCTGCTTGCCTTCTTCGTACTGGTGAATGATTTCTTCCAGGTAGCGGCGATGGTTGGTCAGCGCATGTGCAGCCTCACGGTTAAGCCGGCGCCCTTGCCAATCGGGCAGAATAAAGAACACCGCCAGGCCGGCTATCAGGGCGCCAATCAGCGTATCGAACAGGCGCGGCCAGATAAGATCGAAGCCGTCACCTACCTGATTGAAACTACACAGCACCAGCAGGGTGATCGAGGCGGTGGCGATCACGTAGTGCTTTTCACGATTGGCAAAAAACGACACCCCCGCCGCCACCGCGATCATGCTTTGCACCAGCGGGTGGGGAAACAGGCTGATGGATGCCCAGCCGACGACTAACCCCAACACCGTGCCGATGATCCGCTGAGAAAGAAACCGTCGTGTGGTGGCAAAGTTGGGTCGGCAGACAAACAGCGTGGTCAAGAGGATCCAGAAGCCCTGCTCCGGATCAAGCCAGTGCAGTAGCCCATAGCCTGCCACGAGCGCGGTACTCAGCCTGACGGCGTGGCGAAAGGTGGGCGAGCCCAGGGTAAAGTTGAGCCGCACTCGTCTCCAGGCTTCCAGCAGGCTAGAGGGTGAGCGGTCGTAAAGCGCACTGTCACGGCGTTCGCTGCCGGTATCCGGATTGTGGGCGCTGGCAATCTGCGCTTCCAGGGTGGTCAGGTTATCCGCCAGGGCGTTGAGCGGGCGCATAAGCGGTTGCCACTCGGGTTTCCCTTGGTCGCCCAGGTTATCGATCGAGGCGCGCAAGTCGGCCAGTGCCTGTTCGCTCTGTTCGTGGCCGAACGGGCGGTTGAGCAGCAGCGACTTAGCTAACTGACGGCAGGCACGACCCTGTTGATCGAGCAGCCGCTGGCAGCGAAATAGCACGTCATGGTGAAAGAACGCATCGGTCAGGGCGCTATACGGGTAGTGGGTTGAGCTTGCCCGTTCGTGGATATCCTGGGCGATAAAGTAGATGCGTAGATACCGGTTGAGCTTCTGGTCACCCCGCTGGCCTTCCAGGCGGCGAAAGATCATCTCCTTGGCCTGATTAAGCGCGGTAACGACCTTACCGTTCTGGCGTGCCAGCGCCACGCGGCGGGCTTCGACATCCACACCCCGGACCGGCTCGAACAAGGCCGACTTCAAGATCAGAAATTCGCCCAGTGCCTTGTATACCCTCGCCATGCTCTGCTTGACCGGCTGGCGCGAAAAAAGCGCGCACCAGATGACCGAAATGACGCCGTACCAGGCAGCACCCGCCAGGAGCAGAAGCTGGCGGTAGGCGACGTCTTCATCCACCCCGCCATGCTGTTCAATGTTGATCATCGAATAGATCGACAGAATCAGCGTACCCGAGGCTATGGTGGCGTAGCGTTGGCCAATGGCCCCGAGCATGATCAGGGTAAACGTCGAAATCGCCAGCCCCAGGGCAAACAGCCACGGCCACGGGAACAGCCACTGCACGATGAACGACGCCGAGGCAAAGCAGGCAAGTGTGACCAGCAGGGCCTGGAAACGGCCCTCCCAGCTGTCGTCGGTTTCCGACAGTGCGCAGGCGATAATGCCCAGAAACAGCGGGATGACCAAGGCGACATCGCCCAGCAGCGCGCTGAGCAGTAGCGCACCGCTGAAGGCGATAAACACGCGCACGCTGTAGGCGAACTTATCCAGCGTCCAGAGGCGGCGCAGCGGTAATGCAATGGGCATAGGGTCTCTTGGTGGTCGCTTTTATTAGACTTTAGTCGAGACCATAGTATAGAGGGTTTGGGTAGCGCCTGTCTGCAACGCTGATCTATCAGTGACCGGCGAGGGGGTAACCTAGCAGCGGGGTGGGCGAGTCACCGGCGGTATCCGGACAGGGTGACGTGACTGGCCCCTCGAGCGCTAGCAGTGCTGTCGGGGCCGCAAACTACAAATGCTTGAGCAGTTTCTGTAGCTTGTTCATATCGGCAGAGTCGCCTACCAGGCGGACCTCGCCGTTGATCATGCCGTCGAGGAAGGCTTGCTGCGTGGGCTTCTTGAGGATGCGTAAAGCGGCCTCGTCGTCGCGAAAGCGCAGTTCAAGGTCCAGGTCGACCGGCAACCCTTTACCACTGGTAACGCTGGTTGGCGTCATCCGGTAGTAACGGGCAGTACTCAAATCTTCTGTGGCAATGCCCCAGTCCAGGCCGCGCATGCGTTCCAGCTGTTCGCGAAAGCGCGGCTTGCGGCGCAGGGCACGTTTGAGCAAGAAGCCCAATAGCCACAGCGTCAGTTTGAGCTTCATCAGGAAACAGCGTCCTTGAGCGCTTTACCCGGCTTGAAGGCGACATTTTTGCTGGCCGGAATCTGCAGCGGCGCACCGGTCTGTGGGTTTTTGCCGGTACGCGCAGCGCGTTCGCGGACGGTAAAGGTGCCAAAACCGATCAGGGCAACGTCTTCGCCTTTGGACACGCTGTTGGTAATTTCATCAAGAATGACGTTGAGGACTTGGCCCGCTTTATCTTTGGACAGATCAGCATTTTCCGCAATGGCGGCTGCAAGTTCAGGTTTACGCATAAGGAAACTCCCTTTGTTTAATGATCGTGCAATATACACTGTCGTGTTGTTGGTAAGGACACTGTAGGCGCGGCCGTCGTTTCAGCCAAGCCGCGAGCGCCGCGGAATTCAGCCTAGCAGCGTAGGGGCTGCTCTGGAAAGCTCCACTTTCCTTCTCACGCAGTTGCCTGTCAATGCAAAACCAATCAAACGTCTGTCTTTATCTTCAGCGATTGCCGTCATATCAACGCCTTCGCCTTCGATCCGCCAACGTTCAGGGGCCTCGACCGGTGGGTAGGCAACCACCGGTAGCAGGGGCGTTTTGACGATCACCGGCCAGGCCCCGAAGCTGACCTGTGTGGGTGTGCCGACCAGGGTGGCGGCGAGCGCCTGGGCGCTGGCTTGCAGGGGCTGAACGTACATGGCGTTGATGCCGTCGACGCAGGCAACGTCGCCCAGCGCATCGATATCCGGGTGAGAGGTGCGCAGTTGCCGGTTCACCAGGATACCGCTGGCGGAAACCGTGAGCCCTGCTGTCTCAGCCAGAGCGGTACGCGGGGTCAACCCCGTCGCCATCAAGATGACATCGACGTTGAACGTGTCGTCGTTATCCAGCGTCAGCGTCACGCCGGGGTCATCATTAAGGGCCATGGTCTTGATGGTTCTGCCCAGGGCAAGGTGGATGCCTGCGTCAACAAACGCCTTGCCGAGTGCTCGGCCAAGGGGGGCAGGCAGCAGGCGGGAAAGCGGTGTGGCATCGGGGGCAATAACGGTGACGTCATGACCGCCCGCGTGCAGATCATTGGTAAACTCGCAGCCGACGAGGCCTGCGCCGATCACCGCCACGCGAGCAGGCGCTGTCCCCAGCGCATGATGAAAACGGCGATAGTCGTCAAGATCGTTGACGGTAAAGCAATGCGCTTTGACGGGATCGGGTATCGCCATGGGCACCCTTGGTTCGGCGCCGGTGGCTAACACCAGGCGGTCGTAGCCAAGCGCTTGGTCATCTTCCAGCCGCAGCGAGCGGTTAGCCACGTCAATCTGGCGGACAGGGGTGTGGGTGATCACTCGAGCGTCAAGCGATTCGGCAAGCGCCGCGGCGTTGCGCTGTGCGAGCTTTTCGGGCGGGAGGCGTTTGGCGAAGCCGGTAGACAGCAGTGGTTTGGTATAATCGTCGCCGCTATCGGCGCTGATCAAGTGCAGGGTGCGCGTATCGCCTTTGCGGCGCAGCGCACGGGCAAGACCAACGCCCGCCATGCCAGTGCCAACGATAACGAGCTCAGCGTGTGATGAGGGCATCCGGGTATCCAGTGGTCAGTGGGACAAAAGCCTGTAAAGCCCACATGTTACACTAGGTGATCGTTTAATTGCCTGGAGGCTCTGGTGTCGCGTCACTGTGTTGAAACTGCCCCTGACTTGCCATGTTGGCGTCCCATTAGAGCGCTGCGTCCGGCGATGAGCGCGCCGTGGTGGCAATGGGTTGCCTCCACGGACTCACTCACGGCGCGTATTGTGTCCGCAGGGGGCGAGCGGCCTTTCCGCGTGCGTCTGTTACGCCAGGGGGTTGGCTTTCCACACCCGCATGAGGCCCTGGCGCTGGGTATGGCCGCCCGGCGCTATGCGTGGCGCCGGGAGGTCGCCCTGTGTGTGGATGAAACACCATGGGTAGTGGCGCGTTCGGTGGCTCCCCTCAAGGCGCTCAGAGGCCAGTGTCTGGAAAACCTGGGTGAGCGTTCATTGGGCAGCTGGCTGTTTCTTCAGCCGGACCTGGTGCGTGGCCCGCTGTACGCCACGCGTCATGCGCCTGGTTTTACCTTCCCTGGCGATGCCAGCAGCCTGTGGGGGCGCCGCTCGGTATTTCAGCACGGCTGTCAGCACGGCGGGTTATCGCTGCTGGTACAGGAATACTTTTTATCGACCATGGCGGATGATCTTGCGCTGCCTTCGCGCTAGGCTAACGCTGCGTCTCTTGGATGGGTGAGGTAAGCATGGATCGTTCTTTATTACGGCCAACCGGGTTGAGTCGGCTGGCGGATTTTATACAGCTGATGCGTCTGGATCGGCCGATCGGTACCTGGCTGCTGATGTGGCCAACGCTGTGGTCCTTATGGGTCGCCGGCGAAGGGGTACCCGGGCGCAACGTACTGCTCATCTTTATCGCCGGGGTATACGTCATGCGCGCAGCGGGCTGCGTGGTCAATGATTATGCCGATCGTCACGTCGATGGACACGTCAAACGTACCCGACAGCGCCCGCTGGCTACCGGGCGGATCAGTGAAACCGAGGCCCAACTGCTGTTTATCGGGCTGGTGACGGCGGCCTTCATGCTGGTGCTGTTGACCAATTGGTTTACCGTGTTGCTGTCGGTGGGCGGCGTGGTATTGGCGTTTATCTACCCGTTCATGAAGCGCTACACGCATTTTCCCCAGGTAGTGCTAGGGGCGGCGTTTTCCTGGGCGATTCCGATGGCGTTCGGTGCGGTCCTTGGCCATGTGCCGGTAGAGGCATGGCTGCTGTTCTTTGCCAATGTGCTGTGGACGGTTGGCTATGATACCCAGTACGCCATGGTTGATCGTGACGACGATATCAAGATTGGCATTAAATCGACGGCCGTGTTGCTGGGTAATGCCGACCGGCTGGTGATCGGGCTGCTTCAGCTGGCCACGCTGGCATTGCTGGCCTGGGTGGGCGCGCGCCTCGGGCTGGGCGGTTTTTTCTGGCTCGGCCTGGCGGGGATGGCGGCGACGTTTATTCACCAGCAGCGCTTGATCCGTCACCGTGAGCGGGATGCTTGTTTTCAGGCGTTTCTGAATAATCACTGGTCGGGCCTGCTGGTGTTTGCCGGTATTGCGCTGAGTTGGTGGCCAGCGGCTGGCGAATCTCTGTCAATGTCATAGAATTGTCATCAAGTCATGGTGTGATCGTCATGTACCTGTCACTGGATTACTTTCTATCGGACACCGTGAGGCTCTGGAATGACCGCCAAGACCGTCTTGATCGTCGATGATGAAGCATCCATTCGCGAGATGATCGCGGTGGCGCTGGAAATGGCCGACTACCGTGTTCTTGAAGCGGACAACGCTCAGGATGCCCACGCCATGGTCGTTGATCATCAGCCTGACCTGCTATTGCTCGACTGGATGATGCCCGGTACCAGCGGCATCGAGTTGGCTCGGCGCCTCAAGCGCGAGGAAACCACCGCCGAACTGCCGATCATCATGCTCACCGCCAAGGGTGAAGAAGACAATAAGATACAGGGGCTTGAAGCGGGGGCCGACGATTACATCACCAAGCCGTTTTCGCCCCGTGAACTCGTGGCACGCCTCAAGGCCGTGCTGCGTCGTGCGACCCCACGTGGCGTGGAAGATCCCATCGAAATTAATGGGTTGCTGCTTGATCCGGTGGGCCACCGGGTAAGTGCCTACGGTAAAGCGCTGGATATGGGGCCGACCGAATACCGGCTGTTGCAATTCTTCATGACCCATCAGGAAAGGGCCTACACACGTAGCCAGTTACTCGACCAGGTGTGGGGCGGTAATGTGTACGTGGAAGAGCGCACCGTGGATGTTCATATTCGTCGGCTACGCAAAGCCCTGGGCGACGGACATCAGAACTTGATCCAAACGGTACGCGGTACGGGCTACCGCTTCTCCGCTCGAGCTTAACCGTGCGTTTGTGGAGCCGTGAGCTTTGGCGTTTGCTAGGTTGGGCGGCACTCGGCATCTGCCTGGGATGGCTACTTGGCCTGCCGGGCCTGGGGTTGGCCGGTGGCTTCGCGATGTGTCTGGTCTACCACTTGCGGCAATTGCGCGCCGCTTACCGCTGGCTGACGCAACGCCCGCAGGATGAACCGCCGGCCGCAGGAGGACTGTGGGGCGAATTGTTTGATCGTTTGTACCGATATCAGAAAAGCCAACGGATTACCCAGGGCCGTCTCCGCTCGACGCTTGCCCGCATTCAAGAATCCTCGGAAGCCATGCGCGATAGCGTGGTGATGCTCGACCGTCACGGCGACCTGGAGTGGTGGAACAGCGCTGCCAGCAATATGCTGGGGCTACAAACCGCTCACGACCGTGGACAACATATTACCAATCTGCTTCGCGATCCGCGTTTTATCAGCTATTTCAATGCCCGTGACTACAGTGAGCCGTTGACGCTCACGTCGCCGATCGATGAGCGTCGCATTTTGCAGTACCAGATTACCCTTTATGGTGACGACGAGCGCCTGGTCATGGCGCGCGATATTACGCGCTTGCATCAGCTAGAGCAGATGCGCCGCGACTTCGTTGCCAACGTCTCCCATGAGCTGCGCACACCGTTAACCGTGTTATCGGGCTATCTCGAAACCTATGGCGAAATGGCGGACCAGCTTCCACCCCGATTGGGGCGCAGCATTGGGCAGATGCAGGCTCAGACACAGCGCATGCAAAATCTGGTCAACGACCTGTTGCTGCTGTCGCGATTGGAAATTGATCAGGGCGGACAGGATCATCAGCCAATGGACGTGACGTCCCTGCTAAACAGTGTCGGGGCCGATGCGCTGGCGCTTTCCGAGCATCAGCACACGCTCACCATTGAAGGCGACTACCCCGCGCAGTTGGTGGGCAGCGAGCAGGAAATCCGCAGTGCCATTTCTAATCTGGCTTTCAATGCGGTGCGCTATACGTCTGCTGGCAGCGAGATTACGCTGCGCTGGAAAGCGTTTGGCCAAGGTGCCTGTATCGAAGTGTGTGACGATGGTGAAGGGATAGACCCTGTGCACATTCCCCGCCTCACTGAACGGTTTTATCGCGTCGATAAAGGCCGCAGTACCGCTACCGGGGGCACCGGGCTGGGCCTTGCGATTGTTAAGCATGTGCTGTTGCGCCACGATGCTCAGTTGCAAATCGACTCGCATCCGGGTGAAGGTGCCCGTTTCCGCTGTGTTTTCCCGGCGGCCCGCCTTAGCACGCCTTCCACGCCCCCGCGTAGTGTCTCTTCGGTTACATAGCTGGCTGTGTCACTGAGTAACGGCGTCACATGTGCCATTGCGACACATGTCCAGCGTATCCAAATGATACCTCCTGGCGATCAATTGGCATAGTGAGTGTAATTTAACTCATTGTTATTAATGGCTAATAAGTGAAATAGCGAAAAGCTGGCATAGAGGATGCCCCTCTATAGACAAGACAGTATCTGACACTGTAAGGTGCAGAAAACTGTTGATACTTTTCTTTACGAAATGAAGAAAAGTAACTATGCTTAGACAGTAGCCCAATGCAGGGCAAGGATGTCCTGCATTAGCAGGGATGATTAGAGATTCATTGGATGAGTCTAGAAGGCGGTCACACTGTCAGTCAGGGTAACGTCCACGGTTGGAGTCCCGCAAAAGGATTGGAAGCTGATAAGTACCACCGCCTAAAATGATCACTGTCGAAGACCCTGCCAAGGCAGGGTCTTGTTTTTGTTAGCCTTTCAACAACGTCAGCTTTCCCTTCTTCCAGCCTTCATATACTGGCCTTGCGTATACTTCAAGAGCGCTGGGTCACTGACTGAACATGGCGATAATGGTAATCCCACATCAGTACGGCACCTGCCACAGCGCCCGGGATCAGGAACAGGTTGGCCAGCGGAATCCACGTCAACAGCGTGACCAGGCCGCCGTAGCTTAAGCTTTGCCACCAGCGAGCCGATAGGCGGCCACGCATATCGCGAAACGCTACCTTATTGTTATCCATCGGGTAATCCAGATAGGTGATGGCCATCACCCAGGCGGAAAACAGCGCCCATAGCAGGGGTGCCAACAGGTTAAGCCCTGGAATCCAGCCAATCACGAACAGCAGCGCGGCACGGGGCAGGATATAACCCAGCTTGACCATTTCGCGACCCAGCGCATCAATGGTCGTTTTTGCCAGCCCCCGGTCATCCTGGGGTTCGCGACCGGTGACTTGAACTTCAACTTTAGCGGCCAAGAAACCGTAAAAGGGGGCTGCAATCAAGCTGGTCACCAGCGTGAAGGTAAAAAACACCACGACCAACAGGCTAAGCACGAAAAGGGGCCAGATAAGCCACGACAGCCAATCAAGCCAGTTGGGTATCATGCCCATCCAGTGAGCCAACCAGCCATCAAAGCGGTTTAGCACAAAGCTGAACATGCTGACGTAGACCAGCAGGTTGACCAGAATGGGTAAAAAGACATAACGCCTCAGTCCAGGCTTATAGACACAACGTGTACCCCGGCTGATGGCAGTGAATGCATCTAGCATGAAAACATGTGACTCCTCAAAGATGACAATGCCCTGGCTGCCGTGCAGCCAGGGCGTATTGCATGAGGAATCGGGGGGCAGGTCAAGACTTTTTCGGTGCTGCCTGCTGGTCCAGTGTCTCAGGGTCGGTATGGCGAATATCCAGCCCCTTGACAAGGTAGACGACGTGCTCGGCCAGGTTATTGGCGTGGTCACCCACCCGCTCCAGCGCGCGCAGAACCCACATGATGCTGAGTACCGAGGTGATCGAGCGCGAATCTTCCATCATGAACGTCATCAGGGAGCGCATGGCGCTGCCGTATTCACTATCGACATACTCATCCTCACGCACGACCTGCATGGCAAGTTCGGTGTCGAAGCGGGCAAAGGCGGTCAGTGAATCGCGCAACATTTTACGCACGTGCTCGCTGATGTGGCGCACTTCCACCAGCCCGCGAAGGGGGTTGCTGCTCTCGCTCAGGCTTAGCGCATTGCGGGCAATTTTGCTGGCTTCATCGCCAATCCGCTCCAGGTCGGAGGTGGCGCGGATGACGGCGAGCACCAGACGCAAATCCGAAGCGGCCGGTTGACGACGCGCTAGAATACGCGTGCACTCGTCATCAATCTGCAGTTGAAGATCATTCACCTGACGGTCGTTATCGCGGACTTTCTCGGCCAGCCGCGAGTCACTTTCCAGTAGCGCAAAGACGGCGTCCTGCACCTGTTTTTCCACCATGCCGCCCATGGCCATCAGGTGGGTTTTGAGTTCTTCCAACTCATGGTTGAATTGGCGCGAGATATGCTGGCTGTGGGTATCGCTGGTAATGTCCATGGAGCCCTCCTGACGGGGTTGCTTCAACCTAGGCCATACGGCCGGTTATATAGTTTTCGGTTCGTTGTAAACGAGGGTTAGTGAAAACGTGGTCGGTGGGGCCGTACTCCACAAGCTCACCCTGCTGCAAGAAGGCGGTGTAATCGGACACCCGGGCCGCCTGCTGCATATTGTGAGTCACCAACACTAACGTTAGCTGAGATTTCAGGTTACGAATCAATTCTTCGATCTTGAGCGTCGAAATCGGGTCGAGCGCCGATGCCGGCTCGTCGAGCAACAGCACGTCGGGCTGTACCGCCAACGTTCGTGCAATCACCAGGCGTTGCTGTTGCCCGCCTGACAGCTGCCAGGCGGAGCGATGCAAGCGGTCCTTGACTTCATCCCACAGGGCCGCCGAAGTGAGCGCCCACTCGATGATGTCATCCCGCTGGCGCTTGGCGAGCCGCTTCTGCAAGCGCAGGCCAAAAGCGACATTTTCGTAGATCGACATCGGAAAGGGGTTAGGTGTCTGGAATACCATGCCCACCCGACGGCGCAGCTCGGTTACGTTCATTTCCGGCGCATGAATGTTATGTCCCTCAAGGCTGATCTCACCGCTGTGGCTGACCGATTCATTAAGGTCATGCAAGCGATTGATCGCTCTCAAGAAGGTCGACTTGCCACACCCGGAAGGGCCAATGAAGGCCGTGACCCGATGGCGCGGCACCTGCAGCGTGAGCTGCTGCAAGGCTGGTTTCCCTGCGTAGGCCAGGCTGAACTGGTTGATGTCCAGACAGCACTGATCTGCTGGGAAATGCGCCACATGTGCTTGCGTGGCGTGGTCGACGTGTCGAGATGCTAGCATTCGCTTCCTCGCTGACGACGTAGATGATGACGCAATAATATGGCAGTTAGGTTAAGCACCAACACAATCAGCACCAATAACAGCGCTGTGGCATAGACCAACGGGATCGCCGCCTGGACGTCCTCGCCGTGAAAGGCGGTGTCAAACAGATGATAGCCAAGGTGCATAAACTTGCGTTCCAGATGCAGGTAGGGGAATTCTCCGTCGAGGGGCATCTGTGGTGCGAGCTTGGCGACCCCGACCAGCATCAACGGCGCGACTTCACCAGCGGCCCGGGCCACGGCCAAAATGACCCCGGTCAACATCGCCGGGGTGGCCATGGGTAATACGATACGCGTCAACATTTCAAACCGGGTGGCGCCAAGGGCCACCGCGCCTTCACGTTGGGCATCGGGAATGCGCGCCAGCCCTTCTTCGGTCGCGACAATCACGACCGGCAGCGTCAGCAGGGCAAGGGTCAGCGATGCCCATAACAGGCCACCGGTACCAAAGGTGGGCGACGGCAGGGCGTCGTCGAAGAACCACGCATCCAGCGTGCCACCAATGCCATAGACAAACACGCCCAGCCCGAAGACACCGTAGACAATCGATGGTACCCCCGCGAGGTTGCGGACGCCAATGCGTACCAGGCGGGTGAGGGGCCCCTGATGGGCAATCTCATTGAGAT
The DNA here is from genome assembly GCF_002119345.1 of Halomonas sp. CSM-2. Lineage (NCBI taxonomy): Bacteria > Pseudomonadati > Pseudomonadota > Gammaproteobacteria > Oceanospirillales > Halomonadaceae > Halomonas > Halomonas sp. CSM-2. Next base: position 42,764 of record NZ_NBYR01000021.1, read on the forward strand.
AGATGGCGGCCAGCACGCCAAAAGGCGTGACGATCACCGACATTAGAATCACCATCAGCATGGTACCGAAAATAGCCGGCCACACCCCCCCATCGGTATTGGCGGCACGCGGTCCCTGGCTTAAAAACTGCCAGACGTCCGTTGCCCAGCGCTGCACTTTTTGGCCAACGTGCATGGCATTGGGCGCTTCAATGCTCAGCACGGTGGCAAGCGGCTGGCGCAGGGTTTGCCCCTGGGGCGTACGCAAGGTGAGCTGATAGCGAGCGCGCTCGGGCGCTGACAGCTGGAGCGCCTGCTTTGCTTGCTGCAGGGCAGTATGGCCGCTAAAGCGCTCGCCGTTTACCTCAATGGCTTCCAGATAGCCGATAAAGTCGCCCCAGGTGCGCCGTTTCAGACGCAGCAGTGCCGCGGGCTGGGTCTGTTGTGCAATGGTGTCAATCGCCACCCAGCGCCAGCGGGCGTCGTCGATGTCACGATTGCCCGTAAAGTAGAGGCGTTCGCTACCTGCCCGGTTGGGAAGCGGCATATCGCGGACTGCCTCGCCTGCCACCACATCGCCATTGTGCAGGGTGATTTCGTCCAGTGTTGCCGGCCAGAAATGGCCCAGGCCACGTGTCAGCAGTAACGCCAGCAAGGCGCCCAGCATGAGCAAGGAGAGGGCTACACAGCCCGCGCACAGCCACGGCCAGATGCCCTGCTGTACGGCACTTTTCAGCCACTTCACGAAGCCCCCCCCAGTCGCTGGTAGCGACGGCGCAGCCGTTGGCGAACCAGCTCGGCCAGGGTGTTGACTAAAAAGGTGAACAGGAACAGCAACAGGGCTGCGAGCACCAGCATGCGATATGGAGTACTCCCCGCAGTGGCTTCGGGCAGCTCAATGGCGATAGCGGCGGCCATGGTACGCATGCCTTCGAAGGGACTGGCGCTGAGCAGTGCCGTATTGCTGCTGGCCATCAGTACGATCATGGTTTCCCCCACCGCTCGGCCTGCGCCGATCATAATGGCGGAAAACAGCCCCGGCCCAGCTGCGGAAAGCGCGACTTTAACGACCGCTTGCCAGCGGCTGGCGCCGAGCGCCTGAGCGCCTTCCATCAGCGGGCGAGGCACCTCGGTGAGCGCATCTTCGGCCAGCGAATAGACGCTGGGAATCACGGCGAAGCCCATTGCCAGGCCGACAATCAGGGCATTACGGGTGACGTAATCGAGTCCAAACACGGCATAAAGATGCTGGCGAAGGTCGCCATCCCAAAAGGTCTGCTCCACCAGTGGCGTTAACCACAGGGCGAGGATGAACATGACAATGAGCCACGGAATCAGCCACAGAGCTGCCCACGAAAGCGGCAGACGACGCTGCCAGCGGCGGCTTGCCAGGTGCCAGACCAGACCGGCGAGCCCGGCACTAAGCGGCAGCCAGACGATGACCACCAGGGTGCTGGCCAAGTGGCGCTCGACCCAAGGGGCGAGCAGCATACCGGCGATAAAGCCGATGACCACCCCAGGGATGGCTTCCATCATTTCCAGGGTTGGTTTGATGCGGCTGCGTAGTCGGGTCGACATGAAAAACGCTGAATAGGCGGCCGCCCCCAGTGCGAGCGGCAACGCAAACAGTAATGCCATCAGGGCGGCTTTCAGCGTTCCCCACGCCAGCGGCGAGAGCATGGCAAGCGAGGCGTTGTCGCCATCCAGCAACAAGGGGGCTGCTTCCCAGACCAAAAATACCCCAATACCCAATATCGCCAGCAACACACCGATACCACCGGCGGTGATGAGTCCGGTGGCGATGCGGTCCTGCAAGTGGCGAAGCGGCTGATGAAAGAGCCGAGCGCGAGTCATTTGACTATCATGGGCAAGTCAGCGGTAGGGTCAGCGTTTGGGGGTACATGCATGCTCCTTACGTTACGTGACCAATGTGACAATTAAATGACAGATTCCGGCTACCATGCCCGCTGAGCCTCCAGATCGTCCAGGGGCAGGGGAACGAAACCCGACGCCCGGGTAATTTTCTGACCTTCAGTCGACATGATGAGATCCAGAAACGCCCGCTCGGCGGCAGGTAGCGATTCGTCAGGCGGCAGGTTGACGTAGATATACAGGTAGCGGGAAAGCGGATAGTCGCCGCTTTGAATGGCGGTTTCGCTGGGCGGCACGGCGTTACCCTGCGTAGTGGTCAGTGAGAGTGCCTTTACCGATGGCGTCAAGTGGTTATGACCAGAATAGCCCATTGCTCTATAGGACTCGCCCACGGCCGCGACGACCGCCGATGCGCCCATGTACTCGCTGATATCGGGGCGGAACTCACCGTCGCACAGCGCGCGTTGACGAAACAGGCCGTAGGTGCCCGAGGCCATATTCCGTCCGTGCAAGGCGATGCGACCGCTTGGCGCCGTCGCGTCCTGGGTCAATGTTTCCCAGCGAGTGATCGATTGTTCGCCACCACAGGCCTGGGTGGTCGAAAAAACCGCATCCACGTCCTGACGTGAGATCGCCGACAGAGGGTTGTGACGATGTACAATCACGATAAGCGCATCGCGTGCCACGCGCAGTTCCAGCGGTGGGTAGCCATAACGCTCGATAAAGGCGTTGCGTTCCTCGTGGGTCATGCGCCGGGACATGGGGCCGATGCGGGTAGTGCCCGCCAACAAAGCCGGTGGTGCGCTGGCAGAGCCGCTGGCTTGAAATTGCACGTTGATTTCCGGATATTGAGTGGTAAGCGCTTCGCCCCAGCGCAGCATCAATCCGGCCATGGTGTCGGACCCAACGGCGCCCAGGGTGCCGCTCACGGAAGGCTGCTGGGGCTGTGCCCAGCCAACAAGCGGCAAACTCAAGAGCAGCCAGGCCAGGCCCAGTGCCGCGCGATATTTCATGCGAAAAGCGAAACCGTTACTATTCAATCGGAAGCTCTCTTGTGATTAACTCGTTATTTATTGCAATGCAGCAAGGCGCGCCTCAGATGGCGACCTGATTTTCACAATAATAAACCGACAAAGCGACCGACACATGACACTGCTGGATACCGATTTGGACGATGTGCCTGCCCCCCAAGGGCAATTGACCCTCAAATTACTGGCTTCGCGCCAGGATACCAATGTTTACGGTGACATTTCCGGCGGATGGCTGGTGAACCAGATGGATCAGGCGGCCGAGCTGGCGGCTGGCCGTGAAGCCGGCGGGCGAACCGCCACCGTGGCCATTGAGGCAATGGATTTTTTAAGCCCGGTGCGGGTCGGGTCGATGGTGAGCGTGTACACCCAGCTTCAAGAGGTGGGGCATAGCTCGATGAAGATCGATGTGGAGGTGTGGGTACGTGCCCTACACGAACAGCATCTGGACGAGCGCCAAAAGGTGACCGAGGCACGCTTTGTGATGGTGGCGCTGGACGACAATGGCCGCATCCGCGCGGTGCATGACTAAACAGGCCCTATAGCGACTCTAGAAACATGACTCTAAACATCAAGGGCGCTTGAGTCAGCGCCCTTGATGCCTGTCTGCGATCTAAACGCCTATGAACCTACGTTATCACGGCTTTTCAAATAGGCGTATTCGCCAACATCGCTGAAGGGACGGACGATTTTCTGGAACGCCGAATAGGACTCATACACCCGGCGTGATGCTTCGTCGTCTTCGACCTGACGCTGGATGGCTTTCTGAGAGCTTTCATAGAGCGCCGCCATGACCTCCTCGGGGAAGGTGCGTAACTGTACATCGTGTTCGTCCACCAGGGCTTCCAGGGCCTGGGCGTTACGAAAGGCAAACTCGCTGTACATCGCCAGATTTGAGGCGCGTGCGGCTTCGGTGACGACGGCTTTCAGGTCGTCGGGCAGCGCGTTCCAGGCGTCGAGATTGATGGTGCCCTCAAGCGCGGCTGTTGGCTCATTCCACACCGAGGTGTAGTAGTAGTCCGCCACCTGATGCAGGCCGAAGGCCAGGTCGTTATAGGGGCCGACCCAGTCGGCGGCATCCAGTACGCCGGTTTGCAGCGAGGTGAAGATCTCCGACCCCGGCATGTTGACGGTGCTCACGCCGATGCCGTTCATGGCTTCACCAGCTAGTCCCGGCAAACGCAGCTTGAGGCCCTGCATATCGTCCAGCGAGTTGATCTCTTTCTTGAACCAGCCCGCCATTTGCGGCCCGGTATTGCCGACAGCAAAGGGCTTCAGGTTGTGCTGAGCGTAAATCTCATCCCACAGCGCCTGGCCATCACCGTGGTAAAGCCAGGCGTTCATTTCGGTGGTCGTCATGCCGAAGGGCACGGCCGTGAAAAACTGCGAAGCGGCGACTTTTCCACGCCAGTAATATGACGCCGAGTGGCCCATTTCCGCAGTGCCCGCCGCCACAGCATCGAAGACTTCAAGCGCAGGTACCAACTCGCCCGCGCCGTGGACGGTAATTGTCATGCGGCCGTTGGAAAGCTGCTCCACCCGACGGGCGAAGTCATTGGCACCGGTGCCAAGCGCAGGAAAGTTTTTCGGCCAGGAGGTGACCATGTCCCAGTTGTAAGTTTCGTTGGCGTGGGCCTGGGAGGTGGACACGAAAGGGGCGGCGGCGGCCCCTGCGACGCCAAGGCTGGCGGTTTTGAGAAAGTGACGGCGTTGCATGATGAGCAAGACTCCAAACGTAATGTTGCTATTTTTTATGGGGCGCACGGGCACCGATTCCGCCCGTCAGTATGCGTGAGGGCGAATTTTGCCCGCAAGTTTTCCGATCAATCGTCGCTGGCATCTTTCATGCGGTTGGCATGGCGAACCAGCCAGTAGCAGCCCCCAAGCGCCAGCACTGCCGCGGCCAGCGAGGCAATCTGCCAGGGATCGATGGTTTCCATGTCCAGCACCATGAACTTGCGCACCAGTGCCATGATCGCAATCAGCACGACAATCTCGACATGAATAAAGCCTTTGCCACTGGTCATCGTCCGTACAATGGAGTTGTTGAACTCCATGGCAATCAGCACGGTAAGAATCATGTCGAATAGCGCTTGAAACACGCGGTAGTCAAAGGGGTCACGGCTTTGAATGAATAACAGCTGGACTACGTGAATGACCAGGTAGTACATGGCAACCAGCACGGCCCCGGCGATGGCCAGGGTCAGTATCAACGAGATGATGCGTTCAAAACGGTGGTAGCCGCTCAAGGCTGACCAGCCGTTGCACACTTCGGGAAATAGGCGTTTCAAGCGTTGTTTCATAAGGTTCTCTGTGGGGCAGTCGGTGCGCGCACGCAAAGATGCGTCAGTAATGCGTCGCGAGTCGTTTAAAGCGGTGTCAGCTTGGCGAAACCTAACACCAGCCATTTAACACCCTCGCCTTCAAAGCTGACCTGGACCCGGGCGCGGGCGCCTTCACCTTCCGCGTTAAGGATTATCCCTTCACCGAAGACCGGGTGTTCTACCCCCTGGCCAACATGCAGGCTGGGCAGGTCGTCGCTGGCCTCGACACTTTGTTGTGCGAAGGACGTGCGCGAGGCGGTGACCGGGCGGGAAATATGTCCGCGGAGGCGCACTTCTTCGAGCAGGTGCGGCGGCAGTTCGCGCAGAAAGCGCGACGGGCGTGGAAACACCTCTTTGCCATGCAGGCGGCGGGTTTCGGCGTGGGTGAGGTAAAGTTTCTGCATCGCGCGGGTCACGCCGACGTAACACAGGCGACGTTCTTCCTCGAGCCTTCCCGGCTCCTCCAGTGACATCTTGTGGGGGAACAGGCCTTCTTCGACGCCCGCAATAAATACCACGGGGAATTCCAGGCCCTTCGCCGAGTGCAGCGTCATCAGCTGCACGCTGTCCTCGAACTCTTCGGCCTCGTGATCCCCGGCATTGAGGGCGGCTTCTGACAGGAACGCCTCCAGTGCCGCCATGCCTTCGCCGGCTTCCGGGGTTTCAAAGGCATCGCCGTGGGTGAAGGCCCGCGCGGCGTTGACCAGCTCCTCGAGGTTTTCCACCCGCGCCTGGCCTTTCTCGCCACGTTCGCTCTTGTGGTGTTCGATCAGGCCCGTGTGGGCGGTTACGTGGTCGATGATCTCGTGCAGTGGGAGCCCGGAGGCGTCGTTATCCAACTGCTCGATCAGGTTGGCAAAGGCCTGCACCGCGTTGCCCGCGCGGCCTTTCAGCGTGCTGTCGTGAATCGCGTCGTGCAGTGCCTGCCACAGCGGGATGTTTTGCTCGCGGGCTCGCAGGCGAACGATTTCCACCGTACGGGTGCCAATGCCCCGCGTCGGCACGTTGATCACCCTTTCCAGAGAAGCGTCGTCGTCGCGGTTGAGCAATAGTCGCAGGTAGGCCAGGGCGTTCTTGATTTCCAGCCGTTCGTAGAAGCGGTGGCCGCCGTAGATACGGTAGGGCATTCCCTGGCGGATCAACGTCTCTTCCAGCAGACGCGATTGCGCGTTGGAACGGTAGAGAATCGCCATATCGCGGCGGTTGAGGCCTTCATCGACTTTTTCCTTGATGGTGTCGACGATAAAGCGCGCTTCTTCGAGGTCGTTAAAACCTGCGTAGACGGATATAGGGTCACCCTCGACGCCGTCGGTCCACAGCTGTTTGCCCATGCGTTCGCTGTTGTGGCTGATCAAGGCGTTGGCCGCATCGAGAATCGCGCTGGTGGAGCGGTAGTTCTGCTCAAGGCGGACTGTGTGCGTCTGGGGGAACTCCTGCTCGAAACGGCGGATGTTTTCGACCTTGGCCCCGCGCCAGCCGTAGATCGACTGGTCGTCGTCGCCGACCACGGTCATGGGCGTCTGCATGCCGGTGAGCAGCTTCAGCCAGGCGTACTGGAGCGTGTTGGTGTCCTGAAATTCGTCGACCAACAGGTGGCCGAAGCGCTCGCGGTAATGGGCCAGCAGTGCGGGGTTGTCGCGCAGCAGTTCAAGGCTTCTGAGCAGGAGCTCGCCGAAATCGACCAGCCCGCCGCGTTCACAGGTCAACTGGTAGCGTTCGTAGAGCTCGACCATCTGCCCCATATAGGCATCGCCGTCCACGTTGACCTGATGCGGGCGTAGGCCTTCTTCCTTACAGCCGGAAATGAAATGCTGTACCTGGCGGGGTGGGTAGCGTTCGTCGTCGATGGAGTAGTCTTTCAGCAGGCGTTTTACAAGCCGTAGCTGGTCGTCGGCGTCAATGATCTGAAAGTGCTGTGGCAGCCGCGCATCCTGCCAGTGGGTGCGCAGAAGGCGATGGGAGATCGAGTGGAAGGTGCCCACCCAGACATGGCGCAACGACAGCCCCAGCAGCGCTTCCAGACGGGTGCGCATTTCTCGCGCGGCCTTGTTGGTAAAGGTCACGGCCAGCAGCGCATAGGGGGACAGGCCCTCGGCCTGCATCAGCCAGGCAATGCGGTGCACCAGCACGCGGGTTTTGCCCGAGCCGGCACCCGCCAGTACCAACAGATTGCCTTGAGGGGCGCTGACCGCTTCGCGCTGGTCGGAGTTAAGCTGATCGAGTATCGCCGTGACGTCGTCCATATAAGCCGCTGCCGGGTCGAAAAATGGGCCGTCAGTTTAGCACAGCCACAACGATAACTTGGCGTTCACGAGTCTTCCGGGAAACGCAGTGAGTTAAGGCTCTTCTTCACCGACTTGAGCTGCTCGGCGAGTTTCGGGCCACGGGTCTTGGCGACGCCCACCGCCAGCACGTCGACCAGTACCAGGTGGGCGATGCGCGAACTCATTGGCGTGTAGATTTCGGTGTCTTCGTGCACATCGATATACAGCGGCAGTGTCACCTCTTCTGCCAGCGGTGAGTCGCTGGGGCACAGGCCAATCACCGTTGCACCCGCCTCCCGGGCCAGGCGGACGCTGGCGACCAGCGCCTTGGTGCGCCCGGTTTGCGAAATCGCTACTACCACATCGCCTTCCTTTAGCGTCACCGCGGACATGTTCTGCATGTGGGGGTCGGCATAGGCGGAGGTGGAAATCTGCAAACGAAAAAACTTGTGCTGGGCGTCGAAAGCCACGGCCCCTGACGCGCCGAAACCGTAAAACTCGACCCGATTGGCCATCGCCAGGGCATTGACTGCGCGGCCCAGGGCATCGTTATCCAGGCGATCCCGTACCGATAGCAAGGTGCCCACCGTCGAATCGAAAATGCTGTGCGAGAACTCGGCGACGGAATCGCTATCGTTCATCGAGAACTGGGCAAACTGGCTGCCGGTGGCCAGCATCTGGGCGAGCTGGAGTTTAAAGTCCTGGAAGCCATTGCAGCCCAGAGCGCGGCAGAAGCGCACCACGGTGGGCTCGCTGACCTTTGCCTCGGTGGCAAGGTCGACGATCCGCATATGGATGACTTCCTCGGGATTGCGCAGTACAAACCGCGCCACTTTCTGCTCGGAGCGGCGAAAGTGCTCCATGCGGCGTCTCATTTCATCGAACAGGGCGCGACTCACGTTTAGCTCCTTAAAATAAAGCCGAGTAGCTCACTATATGGGCAAGCAAAGCATGCGGCCACCGTTGGGGTGACGTTAGACGGTTCTTTTTTCTAAGTGGTCATCATTTTGTCAAGTAGGTTATAGTAAAAACTGAAGTGCCGCACTGCATCATCTATCAGTCGTCACGGATGCAGGTGGACGTAGGCATATTCACCTGGAGGAACGTCGATCATGCGTAATGTCGAACGCATCACCTCGGTCAAGAGCGAATTGCTCGATATCTTCATGAGCATGGAAGTGGATGAACATGTCCAGCGTCGGCGTAGTGCCGCGCAACGCAACCTACGAGCACGGCGGGGAATCGAACTGCATCGGGAATTTCAAGCGTTATCGCGGGATATTGCTCCCTTACCGGACGAAGACGAACGGCAAGAGAGCGAACTGCACTGAGAAGCTAATTTCACCAGGAGAGGTGCTCAACGGCGATGCTTGACGTGAGTCTCGCCGTATAAAGCACGGTCATGGGCGTTTGGCTCTGCTAAGCGCAGAGCCAACTTGACCCGACTTAAAGGATACCCGCGAGGAACACCACAATAACGCCAATCGGCGCGATAAAGCGCGCGATGATGTTCCACACGCTGAGCCCTGTGCCGGACAGCGCCAGCTCCTGCTCGACGCTCTTGCGATCCAGGCACCACGCGACAAACACGACGGCACCGAGGCCGGTGAGCGGCAGCAGAATCTTCGCGGTGAAGGTGTCAAGCAAGTCGAAGATATTCAGCCCGAAGAACAAGACATCCGACCACAGGTTGAACGACAGCAGCGCTGCGACACCCAATAGCCAAACCACAATACCGCTGACCAGCGTCGCGGGGACCCGTGACAGCGAGGTGCGTTCTTCAAGCATCTCCACAGTGGGTTCGAGCAACGAAATTGCCGAGGTCAGCGCGGCAAAGGTCAGCAACAGGAAGAACATCAGCCCCAGAATGACACCGCCGGTCATGTTGCCGAACGCAATAGGCAGGGTAACGAAGATCAGCCCCGGCCCTTCGCCAGCGCTCAAGCCATTGGCAAACACGATGGGGAAAATGGCCAAACCGGCCAGCAACGCAATGGCGGTATCAATAATGATGACCGTGCGCGCTGTGCTCAGCAGGTTGACGTCTTCGCCCAGGTAGGAGCCGTAGGCCATCATGATGCCCATGCCCAACGACAGCGTGAAGAACGCCTGGCCCATGGCGGCCAGCACCACACCGCCATTCAACGCACTCCAGTCCGGGCTGAACATGAACGCCAGGGTTTCGCCGAAGTGGCCGGTGGTCATCCCATAACCCACCAGAATCAGCATTAAAATGACCAGCGCGGGCATCAGCGAGCGCACGGCGCTCTCAAGCCCTTTGGTCACGCCGCGGGCCACGATGCCGATGACCAGCAGCATAAAGGCGCTGTGCCAGAGCAGTAGCGTGCCGGGGCTGGCCAGCATGCCATTAAAGATCGCGCCAATGCTGTCGGCATTCTGACCGCTGAAGGTGCCAATCACTGAACTCAGCGTATAGTTGAGCGACCAGCCGCCAATCACGCTATAGAACGACAGGATCAGGAAGCCTGCCAGGACACCGCTGATACCCACCAGTGCCCATCCCTTGGACTTGCCGCTTTGGCTGGCCAATTCTTTCATGCTGTCGATGGGATTTTTCTGCCCGCGTCGGCCGATCATCCACTCGGAAAGTAGAATGGGCACGCCGACCAATGCCACGCAGGCAAGGTAGACCAGCACGAAGGCCGCACCACCGCTTTCGCCGACCAGATATGAGAAGCGCCAAATATTACCCAGGCCTACTGCCGAGCCGGCGGCTGCCAGCACAAAGGCCATTTTCGATGACCACTGTGCATGTGCAAGTTTTGCCATACATCACCTGTTGATTAATTGATTGTAATAAGTCGTTGTCGGCGCGTTGCACCGTTATTCGAAAAAGGACTGACAGAAGATTGCCAGCGTCGTTTTTCGAAAGTATGCGCAATTTATCCGATCAGTGACCTGCATGCCAGTCAGCACCGCTAAAAAACCAGGTTAAAACAGTTGGCTCTGCTTTTCATTGGCAAACGGACCAAGCGGCGGTAGTGCCGTCATATTTTGAAGGTCGTTATAGAACATGCGGGCGAGCATCGGGGACTCCCGATTATCCGCGGTATGCACAAATAAGAAAGGGGTTTTCCCCTGATTTATCCACAGGGCTAGGCGTGACTTCCAGGCACTGAAATAGTCAATATTAATGGCTTTGTCAACATGGCCAATAAAGCGAATGACAGGATGATTCGCTGTTGAAAGCACGTGTAATGGGAGTTTCGGCTTTTCTTGCTGGGCGTGGGCCAGGCCTGGGTGGTCATTTGCCGGGGTCGAGAACAGCGGGCGCACATCGAGCATCACACGGTTTGCCCGATAAGTTATCAACAACCGGTTAAGGGCCTTCTCGGCCGCGCCCTTGTGGAAAAAGTCATGGTGACGCACTTCAACCGCGCAGGGTAAATGCGTGGGCCAGCCTGCCAGCAAGGTTTCCAACCGGGGGAGTTCATCAGGGCCAAAATCGCGAGGCAACTGGACCATGGTGGGCCCCAATCGGTGGTGAAGTGGGGCGAGGGCATCTAAAAAGGCCCAGGCCTCGTCCAGGCGTGTCAGGCGCTGGTCGTGAGTAACGCTTGCAGGGAGTTTGAAGCAAAAACGGAAATGGGCAGGCGCCTGGCGTGCCCAGCCCGCGACTGTTTCCGGTTTCGGCGCACCGCTGTAAAACGTGGTATTGCCCTCGACGCTGGAAAACACCGCCGCATAATCGCTGAGCAGGTCGGTTTTGGCGTAACGCGGATAGAGCGTGCCCGACCAATCCTGATTGGACCACATGGGCAAGCCGATATAGAGCGGGCACGTCATGGCGTGGCGTTAACCTCAAGAAATATGGCCATTAATGTAACAGCCGGACAAGTGACGCTGCCAATGCTAGTTGGAGCGCCTGGCAGGTGCGGGTGGTATTTTGATGAAGCTAAGGGAAGAAAATATGCAATTGTCGGCGTAACAGGCGCGTTACTATCTATCCAGGCTTTATGATCAAGGAGCGCACGATGAGCGCAGCGCACGTCAGCAGCGATGATATTCGCGACCAATTTTCCAAGGCCATGTCGGCCATGTACCAGCAGGAAGTGCCTCAATACAGTGCCCTGCTGTCGTTGGTCGCGGCGGTTAATGAAGAGGTGCTGGCGGCGTCGCCGGCGCTGCGTGAGACGCTCGCCGCCAATAATGCTCTGGAGCGCCTTGACGTGGAGCGTCACGGGGCGATTCGCGTCGGCACGCCCGAGGAGCTCGCGCTGCTGCGGCGCATGTTCGCGGTGATGGGCATGCTGCCCGTCGGCTACTACGATCTGGCACCTGCCGGCGTGCCGGTTCACTCCACGGCGTTCCGCCCGGTCGACGATGCAGCGCTGTCGCGCAATCCCTTTCGGATTTTCACGTCGCTGCTGCGCCTGGAACTGATCGAGGATACCGAGCTGCGTCAGCAGGCTCGCGAGATTCTGGATGCACGGCGTATCGTGACCCCGCAGGCCGAGGCGTTGATTGAAACCTTCGAGCGCCAGGGCGGGCTGACTGCCGATCAGGCGGCGCAGTTTGTCGATCAGGCGCTGGAAACATTTCGCTGGCACGACCAGGCCACGGTCGACCTGGTCACCTATCAGCGCCTGCAGCAGGAGCACCGCCTGATTGCCGATGTAGTTTGCTTCAAGGGGCCGCATATCAACCACCTGACCCCGCGCACCCTGGACATCGATGAAGTGCAGCGGCGCATGCCACAGGTAGGCATCGACCCCAAGGCGATTATCGAAGGGCCACCGCGCCGTCGGTGCCCTATTCTGCTGCGCCAGACCAGCTTCAAGGCGCTGGAAGAGCCGATTGCGTTTGCCGATGCCGCTCAGGGGCATCACACCGCACGCTTTGGCGAAATCGAGCAGCGCGGTATTGCGCTGACGCATAAAGGACGGGCACTGTATGACCGCTTGCTGGGCGAAGCAAAAAGCGCGACGGTAGCGGATAACGATGCTCATCAAGCCCGTTTATCGGCGGTGTTTGCAGCCTTCCCGGATGATGAGGCCACCCTGCGCCGCGAAGGCTTGGCATTTTTTCACTACCACGCCGCGCCGGGCGCGAAGGTGCCTGAATCTAAACACGCAGGCGTCGTGGAAGCGTTACTGGAGCAGGGCGTGTTAACGACCACCCCAATGATTTACGAGGATTTTCTGCCGGTCAGCGCGGCGGGCATTTTTCAGTCGAACCTGGGTGACAAAAGGCATGGTGGCTACGCCCGCGATGCCAACCAGCGACAGTTCGAGCAGGCGCTGGGCGTTCCGGTGATCGATGAAGTCGCGCTCTACGCACAACGTCAGCAGGCATCGCTTGAGCAGGCACTTGCGCAATTGCGTTGAGCGGGAGACAGTATGTCGCTAAAAGAGGATATTAATGAATGAGCCAGCCAAAAGTTACGGTGCTTCATGGGCCGAACCTAAATCTATTAGGGGCGCGTGAACCAGAAGTTTATGGGTACGAGACACTGGATGATGTGAATAACGCGCTGCGTGAAAAAGCGCGCATCGCCGGCTGGGCTATTAACTGTTTTCAGAGCAATCACGAAGGCGAGCTGATCGACGCCATTCATGCGGCTCGTCTGGATGAAACGCTGGCCATCATCATCAACCCTGCGGCCTATACGCATACCTCTGTCGCTATCCTGGATGCGCTTAATGCTTTCGAAGGCAAGGTGATCGAGGTGCATATTTCAAATGTCCACAAGCGAGAAAGCTTCCGCCATCACTCCTATGTATCGTTGCGGGCAGACGGGGTGATTGCGGGGCTTGGGACGCAGGGATACCAAGCGGCGCTAAAGGCAATTCTTGCCACCTAATTATAGATTAAATGTGCCTTGACCAAGCTATTAATGCAACAGGGAGCGGATTTGATAACTTTTTCGCTGCAGTACCGGCAGGTAGTCGCGCAGCAGAGTTTCCAGTTCCACGCGTGCGGCGTTGGTGCTGACATTTATGGCGCCCAGCAGTTCGCAGTTCGCATCGAAGGTAGGTGCCGCCATGGAGCGCGCGCCCTGTCATCTCTTGGTCTGAAATGGCATAGCCTTGTTGATCGTTTACCTGAAGTCATTCGAGTTGCAAAAAATACGGACGATATTATTTTTTCATTTGGCAAAGTCGCTGCATCACAGAATCGACACAATGTCTAAAGCAGTCAATTTCTCTAAATTTTGAGATATAACACTACGAGAGTCGCAACTGGCAAGGCTCTATCATCTCGCCAGCTCCTTCATTTTTGCGTATGGCTTCTTAGTTGCTGAACGGCTACGTTGCCGGGACTAGTTTAGGAAACTGGATCTACCCTATCCAAAGTACAACGATCACAGGATCGTACGAAGCACTTAGCGACGATTGAGTAGCTCCATCACAACGCTATGTAAGGGGTCCTGCATAACATCGATAGTGTTTTTTGTTAAAAAATATGTTTAAAATCAATCGATTAACGATGCCGTGGTTCCAGCTCGTTTTTAATATTAAGTGCAACCTCTTTCAGCCTCGGACCTAAATTGTTAACGAGTCTTGAATGGTCAAGGCGTACACTGGCACCACCGCAGTTAATTGCCATCACTTCACCACCATTTTCTAAAATTAAAGGCATGGCTACGGCACTAATATCTCGCTGCCAATCTTGTTCCGAAAGACAAAAACCATACTCTGCATAGTCTTTCATGCTTTTATCGATACCGGCTTTATATCGGGGCCACTCTGAACCATAAAATGCTTCCAGCTCAAGTAATACCTGCTGGCACCGTTCGCTAGAAAGACCACATAACCATGCGCGGCCAATGGCGGAAGTGGCGATAGGTAATCGTGAACCGATATCCAGACGAATAACTAGTGGTCCATGGCCGTGGCAGGTTTCCAAGTACACCATATCATTTCGATCAGCACTGCCTAGGCTTACATTACAGTCAGTGGCATCGGCTAGTTTCTGCAGATGGGGACGAGCAATTTCACGAATTCCCATATTAGCAAGATATCGATATCCCAAAGCGAGTATGCCGGGGCCGAGGCGGTATTTTTCTAGGTGGGTATTATGCTGCAAGTAGCCCAATTGCGTAAGCGTGTACGTTAACCGTGACACAGTGGGACGAGGAACCCCGGTTCTGTTGGAGAGCTCTGCATTCCCTAAATATTCTTCGCCATTGCCAAAGGCACGTAATAATTCCAACCCTCGAGCGAGAGCGGTGACAAAATTTCGATCCTTACTTGGAAGTGATCCTTCGTCAGCGATGTCGTTAGGTTCCATCAAGCGTCTCGATTATTTAATAAACAATAGAGCAAGTATCGCATATTTACTTCAGTACGATACAAGCCCTCATTAACGCTTTGGTAACTCTTTAATAGCCTGCCGCGCACGCATATTAGAAAGTCGCATGTGCGACGAACGTTGCTTATTGATCTAGGCGCTCAATCACCGTCGCGATACCCTGACCAACCCCAATGCACATAGTAACCAGCGCATAGCGGCCACCACTGGCTTCAAGTTGGCGTAGGGCCGTCAGCGCCAAGCGTGCGCCGGAGGCCCCTAAGGGGTGGCCGATGGCAATCGCGCCGCCATTAACGTTTAAACGCGAGTCGTCAGAGGAAAGCCCCAACTGCTGCACGCAGCCGAGAACCTGCACTGCAAACGCTTCATTAATTTCGATCACGTCCATTTGTTCAAGGGTCAGTCCTGCACGCGCAAGCGCCTTTTGCGAAGCGGGTACCGGGCCCAAGCCCATCACTCGTGGTGCAACCCCGGCTACGGCACTCGCCACGATTCGAGCACGCGGCGTTAGCCCCACACGCTCACCGGCAGCCTGGGTGCCGACAATCATTGCAGCGGCGCCGTCGTTAAGGCCTGAGGCGTTGCCAGCGGTCACCACGCCACCTTCAAACAGTGTACCTAGCTTGGCAAGCTTATCTTCAGTGCTTTGTGGGCGTGGATGCTCGTCTTTATCCACTAGCAGTGGCGGCTGTTTGCGCCCTTGAGGAACCTCAACGCCAAATATTTCGCCGTCGTAGAAACCGGCGGCAAGCGATTTCGCATAACGCGCCTGGGAGCGAGCGGCAAACGCATCGCTGGCATCACGGCCAATGTTGAGGTCGTGGGCGATGTTATCGGCGGTTTCCGGCATGCTATGGCTGCCGTACTCCTTGGCAATCCAGGGGTTGGGAAAGCGTGAGCCGATCACCGTATCGTACATCGGCTGATTACGGGCGAACGGAGAGTCCGCTTTGCCAAGTACGTAGGGTGCACGGGACATCGATTCTACGCCACCGGCTAAAAACAGCTCGCCTTCGCCCAACCGTGCTGCACGGGCGGCGTCCATCATCGCTGCCAAGCCACTGCCGCAGAGACGGTTGACGGTTTGCCCGGCGACTTCAATGGGAAGGCCAGCGAGTAGCGCCCCGTGGCGGGCCACGTTACGAGAGTCCTCGCCTGCCTGGTTGGTACAGCCTGCCAGCACCTCTTCGTAACTCTCTGGCGCGAAAGGGTTGCGGGCTACCAACGTTTTGAGGGTCAGGCCCAGCAGTTCATCAGGCCGAATGGCCGCCAAGTTGCCGCCGTGGCGACCAAAGGGGGTACGGATGCCGTCGTAAATATAGGCGTCTTGCATGATGGTGCTCCTTGTTATTGGTGTAGACGTTAAGCGGTGGTTAGCGATACTTGTAGCGCGGCGCGGCGGCGCAGCCACGGGCTGGGGCGATAACGGGGGTCGCCGGTGGCCTCAAGCAAGTTATTGAGTATCGTCATAATGCGTGAAGCGCCGTAGTGGTCGCCCATGCCCAAGGGGCCAAACGGGTAGCCCAGGCCAAGCTCAACCGCACGGTCGATAGTCGCGGGTTCAGCGACGCCCTGCTGGGCAATATCGGCGCCGACATTAACGATGCAGGCAGTAATACGCTGAAGAACAAAACCGTTGCTGTCCTGGAGGGTGCTCACCGCCGTGCCGTCTTGATTGAGAAGGCTCTGTGCTGCTTGAATAAACGTGTCTTGGGTCAGCGGTGTCGTCATTAGGCTGCGGCGGTTATCGAGCCCCGCGAGCATATCCACGGCCACGCACTGTTGGGCGTCTAATCTCTGGCGCAGTGCGCAGCTGGTGGCGTCTTCGCCAAAGGGGGTCAGCAGGCAGAGCGCTTGTTCAGTGGGCTGCGGGCCGGTTTCTAATGGCCAGCCCGCCGTGTTGACCAGCTCAGCGAGAGCAGAGGCACTTTCGTGATCGTCTTGGCTAATCCACACAGGTCTTGGCGGCACAGCAGCAATGGCAGGCTCATCCGACATTTGCTGCCTACCTTCTATATAGCGGTAGAACCCTTCACCGGTTTTGCGCCCCAGCAAGCCCGCGGCCAAACGTTGCCGCGTTAACGGTGAAGGGCGAAAGCGAGGCTCTTCATAATATTGGTGATACACCGATTCCATCACCGCATGGGAAACATCGAGCCCGGTCAGATCAAGCAGGGTAAAGGGGCCCATCCTGAATCCACCCTGATCAACCATAATACGATCGATGGTCGCCGGGTCAGTCACGCTTTCCCCTAAAATACGTAACGCTTCGGTGCCGAAGGCACGCCCGGCGTGGTTGACCAGGAATCCCGGCGTATCGGTCGCCTGAGCGGTGAAGTGGCCCATGGCATCGCCCAGGGCATTCACCTGCTGGGTCACCTCTTCGGCGGTACGTAGGCCAGGGATGACCTCGGCAATTTTCATCAGCGGTACGGGGTTAAAGAAGTGAAAGCCGATAACCCGCTCCGGGTGCTGGCAGGCGGCGGCAATCGCTGTGACAGATAGCGATGATGTATTGGTCGCTAATACCGCTTGTTGGCTGATGATGTCTTCTAAGTCGCTGAACAGACCCTGCTTGGCCTCTAGCTTCTCAACAATCGCTTCGACGATTATGTCGCAAGGGGCCAGCGCGGCGAGCTCGCTTGCTTCGATCAACCGTTCACTGTACTGCTGAGCCTGGTCCTCACTAATGCGCTGCTTTTCGGCGCTTCTCTGCCATAGGCCATTAATAAAGGTTTTAGCTTCTTGTACGGCACCCTCTTTAACGTCGAACAGCATGACGTCTAGACCTGCCTGAGCAGCCAACTGCGCGATGCCACGCCCCATAGCGCCGGTGCCGACGATACCAAGCGTGTTAAAAGGGGAAGGTGTTGATTCGCTAGCCATGCGCTAAGTCCTCTCTGCAAATGGGTGCTATTTGGTGTTTTGATTCTGCATTGCAAAATAGAATTCCAATTATTGACTGTCATCCTAGGCTATGCAAAAGTGCCTGACAAGAATAGTGGACTATGGTTTTGCTATGCAGAACATGCGTACTGTCCACGCCCAGCGCTAACACTAATCATAAAAACCGTTGCCACCAGGAGCCGTCATGATCCGAGATCCCGAATTAATCAATCAGCTTGTCGATACCATCGGCCGTTTTGTCCGTGAGCGCCTAATTCCCAATGAGGCGAGACTGGCAGAAGATGATGCTGTGCCGCCGGAAATTCTATCGGAAATGAAAGAGATGGGGCTTTTTGGGCTATCGATTCCTGAAGAGTACGGCGGACTGGGGTTGACGATGGAAGAGGAGGCGTTGGTGGCGATGGAGATTGGCAAAACGTCGCCCGCCTTTCGCTCGGTATTTGGCACCAACAACGGTATTGGAGCCCAAGGTATTTTGATTGACGGCACCGACGAGCAGAAAGCTAAATATGTGCCGCGTTTGGCAACGGGGGAGATCCTCAGCTCGTTCTGTTTGACCGAGCCCGATTCAGGCTCCGATGCGGCCAGCCTGCGGACGACAGCGGTGCGCGACGGTGATCACTATATTTTGAATGGCACCAAACGCTATATCACCAACGGCCCCGAAGCTGATCTTTTTACCGTTATGGCGCGCACTGATCCTAATAATAAAGGCGCAGGTGGTATATCAGCATTTATTGTCGAAGGCGATACCCCGGGTTTAGTGCGCGGCCCGGCAGATAACAAGATGGGCCAGAAGGGTGCCCACACCTGCGATATTATTTTCGATAACTGCCGGGTACCCGCCGAAAACATTATTGGTGGTAAAGAGGGGCAGGGCTTTAAAACCGCCATGAAGGTGCTGGATCGCGGGCGGTTGCACATTTCTGCGGTCTGCGTAGGCGTGGCTGAGCGCTTGGTCGAAGAGTCATTGCGCTACACCATGGAACGCAAACAGTTTGGTGCTGCCCTTGCCGAACACCAATTGATTCAAGCCATGCTGGCAGATAGTAAAACCGAAGCCTATGCAGGCAAGACCATGGTGATGGATGCCGCGCGCCGTAAAGATGATAACGAAAACGTTTCGACGCTGGCCTCCTGCTGCAAACTGTTCTGCGCTGAGATGGTAGGGCGAGTGGCCGATCGCGCGGTGCAAGTTCACGGCGGCGCGGGCTATATGTCTGAGTACGCCGTTGAGCGCTTCTACCGTGATGTGCGGCTATTCCGCATTTACGAAGGCACGACCCAAATTCAGCAAATCGTGATTGCCCGGAATATGGTGCGGGAGGCGTCCTAATGGCTTTGTCGGTACCTTACCAAGCACCGGACGAGAATATTTTTGGGCGCCTCGCCAGCGAGCTGGTGGCTGAGCTTCCCGAACGACTCAGCACCCGCGTGCTTGAAAATGCTCAGCGCCTTGGCGATCGACCCGCTATTGTGGATGGCAACATACGCTTGAGCTATGCAGAGCTGGGTGAAGAAATACACGCCGCCTGTGATTGGTTAAGTGCTCTGGATATTCGCCCAGGCGACCGGATTATGACGGTAAGCGAAAACTGCCGCGCCCTGGTCGTGCTGCTGCTCGCCGCCAGCGAGATGAATGTCTGGGTGGCGATTGTGAATTCGCGTTTGTCTGCCCAGGAAGTCGATCTGATTCAGGGCAACTGCCTGCCTCGGCGAGTGTTCTACACTTGCGATGCATCACCAGAGGCGTGCCAGCACGCCGAGCGCCACGCCGCCGACCGCTACCAGCACCCTCAGTTGGGTGGGTTGGCGATTTCACCGCTTTACGACAGTGAGCCCGAGCCGGTCTACGCAAGTGGTGCCGAGCAGGTGGCAGCAATGATCTACACCTCGGGCACCACAGGCACGCCTAAAGGCGTCATGCTGACCCATCGCGGCATTCTATATATTGCCTCGATCTCCGGTGGTATGCGCCATTTAAGTGAAGGGCAGCGAGTATATGGCGTACTGCCCATGTCTCATGTGTTTGGTCTCTCTTCTGTGTGCATGGGATCGCTGTATAACGGTGCCTGCCTGTATACCGTGCCGCGTTTTGATGCCGCGCATATGTTAGATACGCTAAAGCAGGAGCGTATTACCGTGCTCCAGGGCGTGCCCGCTATGTATGCCCGGGCGTTAGAGTTCTTGAAACGCGAGCAGCGCACCCTGGAAGCGCCTGAGCTGATTTACATGTCTGCGGGTGGTTCGCCGTTAGACAGCGATACCAAAGTGCGTGTGGAAGCAGCCTTTGGCCTGACGCTACACAATGGCTACGGATTAACCGAGGCGAGTCCCACCATCAGCCAAACCCGTATTAATGATCGCCATGCCAACAGCACCGTTGGCCGCGTGCTCCCCCTGCTGGAGTATCGTCTGGAGCCTCTGAGCGATAGTGGCACTTCCGAGCAGCCTGGCGAAGAAGTGGGTGAACTGTGGGTGCGCGGCCCTAACATAATGAAAGGCTACTTCCGCCAACCGGAAGCTACCCGTGCCACCCTGACCGAAGATGGTTGGCTCAATACCGGCGACATTGCCAAGCTCGATCACGATGATCAACTGTATATCGTTGGACGTAGCAAAGAGCTGATAATCCGCTCGGGCTTCAACATCTACCCACCTGACGTGGAAGCGGTGATCAACGAGCACCCGGCAGTCACGCTAACCGCTGTGGTAGGGCGCCAGATCGCCGGAAACGAAGAGGTAGTGGCATTTGTGCAATGCGAGCCGGGCGTTGAGGTAGATCTGGCGGAGCTTAAAACGTTTATTGCTGAGCGACTGGCGCCTTACAAGCGACCCACTCAAATTGTTTTAATGGATACGCTGCCTTCCACCGCCAGTGGCAAAATTCTCAAGGGGCGGCTGCGTGACTTGGCGCAGCAGGAGAGCGCCTCATGAGCCAGCCGGATACTTCGCAACACGCACTGATGGGCTATCACGAACTGCTGGGTATGCAGGTGGTTGAATGGCACCAAGATCGCACCGTGGTTGAACTCACCATTGAGCCCAAGCACCTGAACCGCAGTGGCAATGTGCACGGTGGCGTGCTGACCTCGATGCTGGATAGTGCCCTGAGTCTGGCAGGCCTGCACTGTGAGGTGCCGGGCAATATTCGCCGGGGGATGACGCTGTCTCTGACGACCACGTTTGTGGGTCCCGCCCGGCAGGGTGTGCTGCGGGCAACGGGAATCCTGCGCGGTGGTGGGCAAAAAACCTATATGACCAGCGGTGAAATCACCGACGAAAAGGGCAATCTAGTGGCGATGGGTCAGGGGTCGTTTCGTCGTCGCAGCGGCAGTGAATCGCCTGAAGGACTTCCCGAGGATGCTTCTGAGTGAGCCTAGCCCGCCTACGGGTTTCTCTTTTACTGCTAGTGACCCTGGCAACGCTATTTCATTTGGTGATCGGCAGCCTGTTTGCACAGGCCTTTGGCGTTGCCGCGCTGCTGTTCTATTTAGCGACGCTTGGCGGCCAGCTAACCCGAATGGCCAAAGGGTTATTGCTGGCCGCAGGGTTACTGTCTTTACTTGCGCTATGGCGTTCGCCGAACCCTGGCCCGCTGCTGTTTGAGGCCAGCGGGCGTTTTGCTTTTTTTGCCACCTTTGTGGTGGCGCTGAGTATGCTGCGCTTACCTGCCTATCGTTCCCGTTTGGTGCGCCGCAGCGGGCAGAGCATGCTGCTTCAACCGCCCAGCCGCCGTTACCCGATTTTGTCATCAGGCTCGGCGCTGTTTGGCATTATTCTCAATATCGGCGTGCTTAATCTGTTCGCTGCCATGATCGAAAAGAGCAACACGCTAGGTGCCGCTCAAGGCCGTGCTTGGGTGCGTGAGGCGCGCCAGCGGCGGATGATGCTGGCGCTACTGCGTGGTTTTTCCCTGGCGCCGCTGATTTCGCCCATGGGCATTGGGGTGGCGGTGGTGCTATCGAGCCTGCCCCAAGTTACCTGGCTTGAGCTAGCACCGTATATTTTGGGCGCCGCAGCGCTGATTTTTCTAGCGGGTTGGGCGGTGGATTACCTAACGGGGCCGCATCCGCCTGCCAATAAAACCCAGGCAACTATCCCTTCGTTACGCCCGCTGGCGCAGTTTAGTGTGTTGCTTATCGGTATTGTTGCGCTGGTGTTTAGTATTGCGTGGCTCTTAGAGCTTCGCTTACCGATTGCCGCGCTGTTGGGGGGGCCTACTGGGGCACTTCTATGGCTTGCCTGGCAGCGGCGTAGGCTAGGTTATTTTGGGCTGCCCGCTGCTGTAAGCGCTGTGCATCGCCAGTTACCATGGCTGCTGTCTCCCAGCGCAAATGAAATTGTGGTGTTGGGGGCGGCGGGTTATTTAGGGCACTTATGCGTTGGGCTAGTCGATACTCAGCAGTTGGCACCGCTATTAACGGTGTTAAACCAGTTGGGCACCTTTAATGCTGTGCTTGCCATGCTAATGGTCGTTGGGCTTGCCCAGATAGGCGTTAATCCTATTGTGACGGTAACGCTGCTGGTGGGGTTGTTGCCACAGTTAGGCATTGAGGGGCTAACCCCTGCGCTGATAGGGGCATCGCTGATGGTAGGTTGGGCGCTGGCGCTAATGTCGTCGCCGATGACGGCATCAATGTTGATCCTATCGCGATTTACCGGCGTACCCGCCACTAAGATTGGCTACCGCTGGAACGGTCGCTTTTTGGTAACCTCGATTCCGCTGTTAGCAGCATGGTTTCTCTGGTCTCCTTTTTAAGAGAGTGCCAGCACAAGGAAGCGCTTGACCTTTGTTCGGCGTTTTTTTAATGTAAATTTTATAAAGTGAAATAATATTTTGCTATGCGGAATTAATTGAATTGATTAGCTAAGCATTTGGAGCCCGTCTTATGAAAATTCTCGCCGCGGTGAAACGCGTCATCGACTACAACGTCAAAATTCGTGTCAAAGCAGACCACTCTGACGTCGATCTTACCAACGTCAAAATGGCCATGAACCCTTTCTGCGAAATTGCCGTGGAAGAAGCCGTGCGTCTGAAAGAGAAGGGCGTTGCGACGGAAGTGGTCGCCGTGACGGTGGGCCCCAAGGCCGCCCAGGAGCAACTGCGCACCGCGCTGGCGCTGGGCGGCCTTGGGG
>NZ_NBYR01000023.1:0-53609 GCF_002119345.1 Halomonas sp. CSM-2
CTTGATCACGTCACTGGTGCGCATGCCCAGCGTGGTKGGGAAGCGGCTGTCGATGCTGTCGACGCCAGCGATCTCGAAGCATTGCCCGATGATGGACAGCCCGGCGTGGCTGGTGAGGGTGCGGCAACTGGCGCGGAACTTTATGTTGGGCATGGCACTGTCTGGGTGAATGGCGATAATGGCTATATTGCCATGCAGGTCAGTGGGTTAGAAGTGCTTCCGGGGGCCGGTCTCACGGATTCAGGTTGTACTTTCCCAACGTCATGCGTGATCGCTACGGAAATAAAAAGCAAGTATCAAGACAGGGCTATAGAAGTGCTGTTTTGGACCCGTTGGTAGCTGCAGTGCATTTAGCTCAGGGAGTCGAACCGGAGTTTGATTTGCCGGAGCCGAAGGGTAAATACGGCACCAACCGAAACGCAAAGGATTTGCGGTTATATCTGAACGCTTTCCTTTCGTTAATTGAGCGTGTGTTGTTGGTTCAGTCATCAGATAGAAATTTAATTAAGCGCCTTGAAGAAACAGGGGGGTGCAAGTCTCGTAGATGCTAAAAAGTTTTCTTTGCCCAGAAGGTGACGGTGGGCCTGTTCCTCTCGGGCATCGATATTGGTTAGATCAAGAAAGCGGATCACAGATTCCAAGCGAGCGTGCGATATTTGACGGGAAGTAATGCTTCTTAACGATAATACATGACCCTGATGAACATCAACTCGTTATCGATAAGATGCTAAAGGTGATCGACAAAACGCAGCAAGTAATCAAACGATTTGCTGCCACCGGCATGCATGAAAAAAGGCCAGAGGATTACTATAAGCTACGGGTGATACTGGATAACGCGATCAAACAGTAGCGTGAGCAGGCTCGCTTGATGTTCTAGACATAAAATAGTCGCAGCTTCTCCTCGTACACAGGCCTTCGGTACCGCTGGACAGAGGGCAAGTAACTTGGTGTATGATTTTCATCTGATATATACCTGCTGGCTGCGCAGTTCAGATGGCTCGCAAGGCAGCGCTCACCATACTAACTAGAAGAGAATTGGCAGTGGATTCCACAGAATTGATACTCATGATCGCTATTTTGTCGATCTGGTTCAGCCTTACCTGTGGCTTGGTGGTGTTATATTTGCTTTTGAGCGGGGGAGCGCTAGAAGTAAAGTTTCGCTCGGCTAAGCGTGTGCCCGTGACTTCATCCATCCCAGCAGTGCCAGACGATTCCCCGGTGCTTGTGAATAAAGATTCGGATGCATGGGGACTGTTTGTGATATTTGATGAGCCCACTGTTGCCAGTAATGAGCGCCTGAGCATTGTGCTTTCTTCTTCGGGCGCGGTGTATGAAAGCAGCAGTAAATCTTTCACCCTGGCGGGAGATTCGCCCCGCAACCCGATTTATATTGCCCACGCCTACCCACCCGCCACACTGCCTTCCTTCAATCAGGATAACGGCCAGTTCCCTGTGAAGGGCGTGACCTTGAAAATGATCAAAAAATCACGCAATGCCACGCCTAACAAACTTCAACTGGTGCGCTTGGTAAAGTTAGCGAAAGAGCTCGCGCGGATTGGGGGAAAGGTCGTGGATGCCGACAAACAGCCGGTGACCGCCAGCGGTTTTCAAGCAGTGATCGACGGCAAGGCGAAAGTGTAGCGTTTGAGCGAGCCTCCAACGCTATCGTCTTGGGCGCCCAGTACGCAGTGGTTATGCTGACCGTCAGTCATCAAAAAAGCCAGCTTCTGATAAGTTAGCCATCGACCCTCATGCTTAAATCGAGCAGATTTTCTTCACTCCTATACTGCTTGCCACCTGCCCTAAAGCCCACCACTTCGCAGCCGATAGTAAAAAGACAGGACACAGCAACATTCTGCCAGGGTTGGCTATCACCATAATAAAGATGACAACTCAAAGGCTGATGCGATGCTGGAAAAACTCCATAAGATCAATGTGAAATACACCCTGGCGTTTATCCTGGTGGCCCTGTCGCTGCTGGGCGTCGTGGTGGTCGATAGTCTGCTTGTCCAGTCGATGCGTGAACGCATGACGGCGTTCAGTGGCTCCTTTAACCCGGCCGTTTCAGCGGTGCTCAATGCGGACCGCGACCTCTACCAGGCACGGGTGGCCGAACTTGAAGTACTGCGTGAAGCGCCGGGCAGTGAGGGGGCAAGCGCTCAGTACGACGATTACCGCGAAAATGCCGAGCAGGCGTATGACCGGATGCATGACTTCCTCGGGCTACTGGAGGCGTATCCACAGGTAAGCGAGGGGCTTGAGCCGTTCGAGGATCGTTACGCGGCATGGGAGTCGGCGTCTCAGCGTGTTTTCGACCTGCATGCAGACGGCGAGCTTGACGCTGCTGAGGCGCAACTGGAAGGCGACTCGTTAGCGGCCTTTAATTCGTTGCGGGAGCTTTACAACATTGCCGGGGAAAGCGCCGATGCGCGTGGCCTGGCGCTGGAGCAAGAAACACTGGCGGCAGTCGCCGTTCAGCAGCGTTGGGTAATGGGTTTCACGGCATTGGTGTTATTGGCCACGCTGGTGATTGCCTTGATGGGGCCGAACCTGATGTCCCGGGCGCTTCGCCAGGTCAGCGGGCGCATTCGCGATATTACCGAGGGTGAGGGCGATCTCACCGCGCGTATTGATAGTCAGCGGCGTGACGAGATTGGTGAGCTGGCACGGGAGTTCGATGGCTTTATCGCGCGCATGGATACAAGCTTCCAGGCGGTGCGCGACGGTGCCCGCAATGTCAATGTGGCGTCGGACGAGATTGCCTCCGGCAGCGAGGACCTTGCGTCCAGAACCGAGGAGCAGGCGTCTGCCCTGCAAGAGACGGCGTCCAGCATGGAAGAGATGTCTTCGATCGTGCGTCAGAACAGTGAGTCGGCCAGCAATGCCGATACCATTTCCAGCCAGGCGGCTGAAAAAGCCGAGAAAGGCGTCAAAGAGGTTCAGCACTCGGTGGAGTTGATGCGTGAACTCGAGACCAGTTCGCGCAAGGTGGGCGAAATTGTCGAAGTCATCGACTCGATTGCCTTTCAGACTAACATTCTGGCGCTCAATGCCTCGGTCGAGGCGGCGCGCGCGGGTGAGCATGGCCGCGGTTTTGCGGTGGTGGCCAGCGAGGTGCGCAATCTCGCCAGTCGCAGCGCGGATTCCTCCAAAAAGATTCGTGAGATGATAACGGATATCAGCCAGCGTATCGCCAGCGGTGCCGAGCAAGCGGTACGCAGCGGCGAGGGGATTCAGGATACGGTAGAGGCCATCCGCCAGGTGTCAGGGCTGATGAACGAGATTTCACTGGCCGTGCGCGAGCAGGAGTCCGGCATTCAGCAAGTGGGTACGGCGCTGACGCAGATGGACTCCGCCACGCAGCAGAACGTCACGCTGGTATCGCAAACCAGCGGCTCGGCTGCGTCGCTTCAGCAGGAAGCCAACCGTCTCACCCGCCTGGTGGATGCGTTCAAGCTCAGTGGTGATGCCACAGGCACTGCGTCGCCGTCACTACCTAAGCCGCCTGCCTCTCAGCAGGCGCCCCAACGCAACACGAAAAGAAACGAACCTGAGTGGGAAGCTTTTTAGATGAACTGTCGAAGACGTTCCCTGCCATCACAAAAGATTATTGGGGAATAAAAAACAGCTTTTATATTCTTTTATTCGCTGTTGATGCAAGGGTAAGATAACGTCATTAGTGCTTTTAGCTATCCAACAGGAATTACCACCATGCGACTGACACGCAAACTGACGATTACCCTTGCCACACTCTCACTGAGCATTGCCAGTGGCGTGTTTGCCGCCACGACCCAGGCCGATACGCTCCGCGTTGGCATGTCGGGCGGTTACTTCCCCTTTACCTTTGTGGAGCAGGACGAGCTCAAGGGCTTTGAGGTAGATGTCATGAACGCCGTTGGCGAGATTACCGGTGATGACATCGAGTTCGTGACGGCTAGCTTCTCGGGTCTGGCGGGCATGCTGGAGTCGGGGCGTATTGATACGATCGCCAACCAGATCACCATTACCCCAGAGCGTGAAGCCAAGTATGTGTTCACGGAACCCTATGTGTATGACGGTGCACAGGTAGTGGTAAAGGCCGGGAATGACACTATTGAAGGTGTCGAAGATTTATCCGGCAAAAGCGTGGCGGTGAACCTGGGTTCTAACTACGAGCAACTGCTGCGTGAACAGCCCAATGCCGATGAAATCGATATTCGCACCTATGAGTCCAACATTGAACAGGATGTGGCCTTGGGGCGGGTAGAGGCATTTGTGATGGATCGCGTGAGTGCGACCCAGGTCATCAAGGAGAAAGGCCTGCCTTTAGAGCTGGCGGGCCAGCCTTTCTCGACCATCCAGAATGCGTTGCCGTTCCGTGATGACGAAGTGGGTCGTGCGCAACGCGACCGGGTAGACGATGCCCTGGCAGAGCTACGCGAGAGCGGTGAGCTGCGCAAGATATCGGAAAAGTGGTTTGATACTGATATCACTCAGCCGTAACGGCCGGGTGACTCCGTGTAACGCGGCCGTGGCATTGCCACGGCCGTTTGCTTATAAGCGATATTGCTATGCTTGACCTTGAGTATATGTGGGGATTGCTGCCGGTTCTGCTGCGCTATCTGCCGCTCACACTTCAAATGGCGACCCTTGCCATGCTGTTTGCCTTGGTGTTGGCGTGTCTGCTGGCGGTGATTCGCGTGTCGAAAGTGCCGTTTTTAAATGGGCTTTCGCTGCTGTTTATCTCGTTTTTCCGCGGTACACCGCTGCTGGTTCAGCTGTTTCTTTTCTACTATGGCTTGCCGCAGCTGTTTAGTTCGTTGATCGCGATTACCGGCGTGGCTGCCGCCGTGTTGGGGCTGACACTGCACTTCTCGGCCTATATGGCCGAGTCGATTCGCGCGGCGATTGTGGGCATTGATCGCAGCCAGACCGAAGCCGCGCTTTCCATCGGCATGACCCAGTCACAACTGATGCGCCGCATTATTCTGCCCCAGGCAACCCGTGTGGCGACGCCGACGTTGATGAATTACTTCATTGACATGATCAAGGCGACCTCACTGGCCTTTACGCTGGGGGTGACAGAATTGATGGGCGCCACGCAAAAAGAAGCGTCGGGCAGCTTTCTCTATTTAGAGGCGTTTTTACTGGTCGCGGTGATCTACTGGGTCATTGTGGAAATGCTGTCCTGGGGGCAGCGTCGGTTAGAAAGCTATCTTAATAAGGCCTACCAACGATGATTTCGCTGCAAGGGATTACCAAGCGCTTTGGAGCACATACCGTCTTCCAGGACATTGACCTGAGCCTCGCGCAGGGCGAGATTATCGTGATTATCGGCCCTTCCGGAACGGGCAAATCAACGCTGCTGCGCTGTATTAACTTCCTGGAAAAACCGGATGCCGGGCATTTGCAGGTGGGCGATTTAAACGTTGATACCCAACGCGCCAGCCGGGCCGATATTCTGGCGCTGCGTCGCCGCACGGCGTTTGTCTTCCAGAACTACGGCCTTTTTGCCAATAAGACCGCGCTGGATAATATCAGTGAGGGGATGATCGTGGTGGACAAGCTGCCGAAAGCCAAGGCGCACGCGCGGGCCAGAGAAATACTGGAGCGCATCGGCCTGGCTGATAAGGCGGATGCTTACCCCGCGTCGCTGTCAGGCGGCCAGCAGCAACGCGTGGGCATTGGCCGAGCCATGGCGGCTAACGCTGACGTGATCCTGTTCGATGAACCCACGTCGTCGCTAGATCCTCAGTGGGTAGAGGAAGTTTTGAGCCTGATGAAGCAGTTGGCGGTTGAGCGCCAGACGATGATCGTGGTCACCCATGAAATGCAGTTCGCCCGGGAGGTAGCCGACCGGGTTGTGTTCATGGACGAGGGCGGTATCGTCGAGCAGGCTCCACCCGAGGAACTGTTTACCGCGCCAAGGGATGAACGGACGCGCCACTTTCTGCGCAAGATTTTGGCGCCCATGGGACAGTCAGCGCCGTAAGGCGGCTGCGCTATCGTGCCGAGTGACTACTGCTAGCAAGGCCGCATTCTGCGTGATAGACTATGCCATCCTCTCAGACAAGACCCGTGAGCGGGCAGCTGAATTGAACTGCTCGCTACACTATTTTGGTCGGCTTATTGCACAAAATTTGTCGCCAAAACAATTGGTTGTTACGGAAGCGTCGCATTGGCCGTCTCGGCTCGCGACGAACACATAGTTAATCCGTTGCCCTTTAGTGGCAACCTTATTCTCCAAGGAGATACCAGTGGCGAACAGCAAGCAAGCTCGCAAGCGCGCCCGCCAGGCCGAGAACCGTCGTGTCCTGAAAGCCAGCCAACGCAGCATGGTCCGTACCTATATTAAGCGCGTACTCAAAGCGGTTAAGACTGGCGACCATGGCAAGGCGATGGAAGAGTTCAAGGTGGCGCAGCCGGTCATCGACCGCATCGCTGATAAAGACGTCCTTTCCAAGAAGAAAGCCGCACGTCTGAAAAGCCGCTTGAACAAGCGTATTAAAGCACTGGCGGCGTAAGCCGGCAGGCGCCTTAAAAAAAACCGGCTGCGGCCGGTTTTTTTGTGTCTGTGGATTGCCAAGGGAAGGATAGCGAAGGCGATGACCACGAATTCGCAGCAGGAAGGTCAGGAGCAGCCCCCGGGAAGAGGGTTGATGCGCTCGGGGTTGATTGTCAGTGCCATGACCATGCTGTCGCGGGTCATGGGGCTTGCGCGCGACGTGGTGGTGGCGGCGCTACTGGGCGCGGGCGACGGGGCCGATGCGTTTTTCGTGGCCTTCAAGATTCCCAATTTTCTGCGCCGTCTGTTTGCCGAAGGTGCGTTCAACCAGGCCTTTGTGCCGGTGCTTTCCGAGTACTCGACCCAGCGCAACAAGCAGGAAATTCGCGAGCTGCTCAATGCCGTGGCGGGGAGCTTAACCGCGATTCTGGCACTGATTACCGCGCTTGCGATGCTGGGTGCGCCCTGGTTGATCTGGCTGTTTGCACCGGGATTTGGGCGCGACCCGGAAAAGCTCGCCATGACCGCGGACATGCTGCGCTTGACCTTCCCGTATTTACTGCTGATTTCGCTTACCGCCTTTGCCGGTAGCGTGCTGAACACCTGGAACCGTTTTGCGGTCCCGGCGTTTACCCCGGTGCTGTTGAACCTGTCGCTGATCGGCGCGGCCTTGTTGCTCACGCCCTTGATGCAAGAACCCGCCATGGCACTGGCATGGGGGGTTTTGATCGCCGGGGTGGCGCAACTGGTGTTTCAGGTGCCGTTTTTGCTGCGCCTGGGGCTGATGCCCACCCCATGGCCCAACTTGGCCCATGAAGGCGTCCGGCGAATATTGAAGCTCATGGGGCCGGCGCTGTTTGGCGTGTCGGTATCGCAGATCAACCTGCTGCTGGATACCGTGCTGGCCTCGCTGTTGGCCGCGGGTAGCGTGTCGTGGTTGTATTATTCCGATAGGCTGGTGGAGCTCCCGCTGGGTGTGTTTGGCGTGGCGATTGGCACGGTGATCTTGCCCGCGCTTTCCAAGCGCCACGCTGACCAGTCAAACGCGCACTTTGCCGCCATGCTCGACTGGGCAATCCGCATGGTGCTGCTGCTGGGGCTGCCCGCCGCGCTGGCGCTGGTGGTATTGGCGGAGCCGCTATTGATCACGCTGTTCCATTACGGCGCGATGACCGATACCGATATCCAGATGGCGGCGATGAGCCTGCGCGCCTACGCCGTTGGGCTGGTGGCCTTTATGCTGATCAAGGTATTGGCGCCGGGCTTTTTTGCCCGCCAGAACACCAAGACCCCAGTGAAGGTGGCCATCTTTGCCATGGTCGCCAATATGGCCTTCAACCTGATGCTGGTTTGGTCGCTGGCCCACGCCGGGTTAGCGTTGGCCACGGCGCTGTCGGCGTTCCTGAATGCCGGGCTGCTCGGTTACCTGCTGCGCAAGGAAGGCGTGCTGGTGTTTCAGCCGGGCTGGGGGCGCTTTGCGGTGCAGCTTTTAGGCGGTTGCGCGTTGATGAGTATTGCGCTGTACGCCATTGCCCCCGAGTGGACAACCTGGCTTGCCATGAGCCTGTGGCAGCGGGTCGCCTGGGTGTCGGGGCTGGTGGCGCTGGGCGCAGGGCTTTACTTTGCCTGGCTGGGCGCGCTGGGGTTGCGGGTGCGGCATTTGAAAATGCGCGCCTGACGCTGCACGACAGCGGCCAGGTTCGTTATAATCGGTGGCTTTGCTGCCTGCTTCTTGAGCGGGTGAGCGGGCTAGCAACGGCTGAGGTGCCATGCGGGTCATTCGAGGTTTGCACAATTTAACGGCGTCTTCGCGGGGCTGCGTGGCGACCATCGGTAATTTCGATGGGGTACACCGCGGCCATCAGGCGATCTTGCAGCAATGCCGCGAGCACGCCGCGCGCTTGGGCGGCCCACTGACCGTGGTGGTGTTTGAACCCCAGCCGCGCGAGTTTTTTGCCGGTGACCAGGCGCCGCCCCGGCTGACGCGGCTGCGTGAAAAGGTCCGCCTGCTGGGGCACCACGGTGCCGAGCAGGTGCTGTGCCTGCCGTTTAACGATGCGCTGCGCAGCCTCACCGGCCGTGAGTTTATTGACCAGGTACTGATCGACGGGCTGAACGTAAAGCACCTGGTGGTCGGCGACGACTTTCGCTTCGGCTGCGACCGGCGCGGCGACTTTACCCTGCTGGAGGAGGTGGGCCGCGAACAGGGCTTCGGCGTTGAGCATACCCGCACCTTTACGGTAGACGACGAGCGCGTTTCCAGCTCGCGGGTGCGTACACTGCTGGCCAGCGGCAACTTCACCGCCGCCGCCCGCCTGCTGGGTCGCCCCTATTCGGTGGACGGTCGGGTGGTGCGTGACCAGCAACTGGGCCGCACCATTGGCGTACCCACTGCCAATCTGCCGATGTTGCCCCAGCCGCTCACGCTGCGCGGGGTGTACGCCGTTGTTGGCGAGCTGGAAAACGGCGAGCGCCATTTGGGCGTGGCCAATGTCGGCTTTCGGCCCACGGTGGGTGCCACGCGGCCGACCCTGGAGGTTCACCTGTTCGACTTCTCAGGTGATCTGTATGGCCAGCGCATGACGGTGGTGCCCTGTGCGAGGCTGCGGGGCGAGGTCAAGTTTGACGATATCGAGGCGCTGAAAGCGCAGATTGGGCGCGATCAGCGTCAGGCGCGGCGCTACTTTGCGACCGCCGCTGCTGGCAACAACGCAACATTCCCGCTGGCCTCGGCCCCGCTCGGGCGAGAGACCGCATCTTCTGATTCCTCCTTGGCGGGCGATTCCGCCGAAGATAACGACGGCTGACCGGACTATGGATTATAAGCACACGCTAAACTTGCCAGAAACCGACTTTCCCATGCGCGGCATGCTGCCCAAGCAGGAGCCAGGGCGGGTGTCGACATGGCAGGATATGAACCTCTATCAGCGCCTGCGCGAAGAACGCGCGGGGGCGCCGCTGTTCGTGCTCCACGATGGCCCTCCCTACGCCAACGGCAGCATTCATATCGGCCACGCCGTCAACAAGATCCTTAAAGATATTATCGTCAAGTCGAAGAACCTGGCAGGCTTTGACGCGCCCTATGTGCCGGGCTGGGACTGCCACGGTCTGCCCATTGAGCACAAGGTGGAAACTACCCACGGCAAGCACCTGGCACCTGATCACGCCCGCGAGCTTTGCCGCGAGTATGCCGGGGCGCAGATTGAAACCCAGCTGACCGACTTTGTGCGTCTGGGCGTGATCGGTGATTGGGATCACCCCTACCGCTCGATGGATTTCGCCAACGAAGCGGGCGAAATGCGCGCGCTGGCGGAGATGGTCGACGCGGGCTATGTGTTCAAGGGCTTGAAGCCGGTGAACTGGTGCTTTGACTGCGGCTCGGCACTGGCTGAAGCGGAAGTCGAGTACGCCGACAAGAAGTCGGATGCCATCGACGTCGCCTTCCCCGTGGAAGACGCTGACAAGCTGGCGGCAGCCTTTGGCTTGAACGCGCTGCCCAAGCCCGCCGCCGTGGTGATCTGGACCACCACCCCCTGGACCATCCCCGCCAACCAGGCGTTGAACGTCCATCCCGAGTTCACCTACGCGCTGGTCGATACCGGCGAGCGCCTGTTGCTGCTGGTGGAAGATCTGGTCGAAAGCTGTCTGGAGCGCTATGCCCTAACCGGCGAGGTGATTGCCACCGCCAAGGGCGCGGCGCTGGATCTGATCAATTTCCGTCACCCGTTCTATGACCGCCTGTCGCCGGTGTACCTTGCCGATTACGTCGAGGCGGAAGTCGGCAGCACGGGTATTGTCCACTCCGCACCGTCCTACGGCATGGATGACTTCATTACCTGCCGCGAGCACGGTATGGAATTTGACGACATGCTCAACCCGGTGCAGGGCAACGGCGTTTATGCGGACGACCTGCCGTTCTTCGGCGGCCAGATGATCTGGAAGGCCAATCCGCATATCGTCGAAAAGTTGCGCGAGGTGAATGCGCTGATGGCCCACACGCCGATCACCCACAGCTACATGCACTGCTGGCGGCATAAAACGCCGGTGATCTACCGTGCCACCGCCCAGTGGTTTGTGGGCATGGATATCAAGGGCAAAGATGGCAAAACCCTGCGCGAGCGTGCCCTGGAAGGCATTGAAGCGACCAAGTTTACCCCTGCCTGGGGTCAGGCGCGCCTGCACAGCATGATCGCCAATCGCCCGGACTGGTGTATTTCCCGCCAGCGCAACTGGGGCGTGCCGATTCCGTTCTTCCTGCACAAGCAGACCGGCGAGCTGCACCCGCGCACCGTTGAGCTGATGGAAGAAGCGGCCAAGCGCGTCGAGCAGGAAGGTATCGATGCCTGGTTCAAGCTCGACCCGGCGGAGCTGCTGGGTGCCGAAGCCGCTGATTACGACAAGGTGACCGACACGCTGGACGTATGGTTCGACTCTGGCACCACCCACCGCCACGTGCTGCGTGGATCGCATCCTCACGGCCATGAAAGCGGCCCGCGGGCGGATCTGTATCTGGAAGGTTCCGACCAGCACCGTGGCTGGTTCCATTCGTCGCTGCTGACCGGTTCAGCCATTGACGGCCACGCGCCGTATCGCCAGTTGCTGACCCACGGCTTCACCGTGGATGCCCAGGGCCGCAAGATGTCCAAGTCGATTGGCAACGTGGTCGTTCCGCAAACGGTCATGGACAAGCTGGGCGCTGACATTCTGCGCCTCTGGGTAGCTTCGACCGATTACTCCGGTGAAATGGCGGTCTCGGACGAGATCCTCAAGCGCACCGCGGACGTCTACCGGCGTATTCGCAACACTGCGCGCTTCCTGCTTTCCAACCTCAACGGCTTTGACCCGGCGACGGATAAGGTGGCCTTTGGTGACATGCTGGCCTTGGATCAGTGGGTAGTCGATCGCGCCGCGCAGTTGCAGGGGCGTATCGACACCGCCTATGACGAGTACCGTTTCCTGGATGTCTACCAGCAGGTGCATGGTTTCTGTGCCCGTGAGCTGGGCGGCTTCTATCTGGATGTGATCAAGGATCGCCAGTACACCACTCAGGTGGATTCGCTGGCCCGGCGCAGCGCGCAAACCGCGCTTTACCACGTGGTGGAAGCGCTATCCCGCTGGGTCGCGCCGATCCTGTCGTTCACCGCCGAAGAGATTTTTGAGCACATTCCCGGTGAGCGTGGCGACAGCGTCCTGCTGGAAACCTATTACACCGGCCTTGAAACGCTGGATGATAACGCCGCGATGGGGCGTGATTTCTGGGAGCAGGTGCTGGAGGTCAAGCACGCAGTGAACAAGTGCCTGGAAGATGCCCGTAATGCCAAGGTGATCAAGGGAAGCCTGGCCGCCGAGGTGACGCTTTACGTGAGCGACGAGCTCAACGCGACGCTGACCAAGCTGGGCGATGAACTGCGCTTTGTGATGCTGACCAGTGAGGTAACGCTTAAACCGCTGGCTGAGGCCCAGAATGCTGAAACCACCGAGCTTGAAAGTCTGAAGGTGGCGGTGGCGCAAAGCGAGAACACCAAGTGCGAGCGCTGCTGGCACCATCGCCCCGACGTAGGTACTCATGCGGCGTATCCCGATTTATGCGGCCGCTGCATCAGCAACCTTCCCGAAGGCAACGGCGAGATTCGTTACTATGCCTAACGCGACCAATACGCGTCCACAGCGGCCGCCGATGCATCGGCCGCTGCGCTGGCTGTGGCTGGCGGCAGCGGTGGTCGTGCTGGACCTGGCGACCAAGTATCTGGCCAGCAGTTTGTTGAGCTACGCCCAGCCGGTGGAAGTGCTGCCGTTTTTCAACCTTACTCTGTTGCATAACCCAGGGGCGGCGTTCAGCTTTTTGGCTGACCATCCCGGCTGGCAGCGCTGGTTCTTTGCGATTATCGCGATTGGCGCAAGCATCGGGCTGAGCATTTGGCTGTCGCGGATCAAGGCCGATGAAAAGCTGCTGGCCGTGGCGCTGCCGCTGATTATCGGCGGGGCGTTGGGCAATCTCTTTGATCGGCTCGTCCACGGCTATGTGGTCGACTTTCTGTCTTTTCACGCGGCGGGCTGGTACTACCCGGCATTTAACGTGGCGGATATCGGCATTACCCTGGGGGCTGCCGGGCTAATCTGGGAGTCGGTGGTGGGCGAGCGGCGACGCAAAAAAGCCCAGCAGTCCTAACCTCCCTTCAAAAGCGAGTAACGCAATGAGCGACTATTTAATTGACGACGGTATGGAAGTGTCCTTGCACTTCACGCTCAAGCTGGAAGACGGCACGGTGGTCGATTCGACCAAAGAGAAAGTGCCCGCTACCTTTCAGTATGGCGATGGCAATCTGCCGCCCGGCTTCGAGCACCCGATCAAGGGCATGGCCGCGGGGCAAGAGGGCAGTTTCGAGATTACCCCTGAACATGCGTTTGGCCAGCACAACCCACAGAATATTCAAACGCTGAAGCGTGACGACTTCGGTGATGAAACACCCGAGATTGGTATGGTGATGTCTTTTGCCGATAAAGCGGGAACGGAATTGCCTGGCGTGGTCAAAACGATTGAGGGCGACCGGATCGAGGTCGACTTTAATCATCCTCTTGCGGGGCGTACCCTTACGTTTGAGGTGGAAGTGCTCGACGTGAAGCCGGTCACGACGCACTGAGAGACCACCTACTGACAGGCGACGATATTTATCCAACGGTGCTCAGCATCAAGGCGCGACTTATGCAATCACAGCAGCAAACACACCCTATCGAGATCAAACTGGCCAACCCGCGCGGTTTTTGCGCAGGGGTCGACCGTGCAATCGATATCGTCAACCGGGCGCTGGATGTGTTTGGGCCACCGATCTATGTCCGCCACGAAGTGGTCCATAACCGCTTTGTGGTGGAAACGCTGCGCGAGCGCGGCGCGGTGTTCGTCGAGGAACTGCACGAAGTGCCCGATGACGTGATCGTGATTTTCTCTGCCCACGGGGTCTCTCGTGCGGTACAGCAGGAAGCCGAAGAGCGCGGCTTGAAAGTCTTTGACGCCACCTGCCCGCTGGTCACCAAAGTGCATCTTGAAGTGCTGCGCTACGCCAAGCGCGGCCAGGAATGCATCCTGATCGGCCATCAGGGTCACCCGGAAGTCGAGGGCACCATGGGGCGTTACGATACGGCCAGAGGCGGGCACATTTACCTGGTGGAAGACGAGCATGATGTGGCTAAGCTGGACGTTAAAGACCCGACTCAGTTGGCCTTTGTGACGCAAACCACCCTGTCGATGGATGACACCGCCAAGGTCATCGATGCGCTGCGCGATAAATTCCCCGAGATTCAGGGGCCACGCAAGGACGACATTTGCTACGCCACGCAGAATCGTCAGGATGCCGTGCGTGAACTGGCCGCTGATAGCGATCTATTGCTGGTGGTGGGTAGCCCTAACAGCTCCAACTCGAATCGCCTGCGCGAGCTTTCCGAGCGTATGGGCACGCCTGCTTACCTGATCGACAACGCCGAGCAGATCGAGCCCCAGTGGTTGAATGGCATCAACCGCATCGGCGTAACGGCCGGGGCGAGCGCGCCGGAAGTGCTGGTCAAGGGCGTCATCGAACGCCTGCAGACCATGGGGGCCACCGCGCCCCAGGAACTGCTTGGCCGCGAAGAAACGATCACCTTCTCGATGCCTCGGGAGCTGCGCGAGCAGGTGATCGCCAGCGGCTAATTCCTAGAAGCTAATCTAAGGCTACGTAATGCA
Source organism: Halomonas sp. CSM-2 (assembly GCF_002119345.1). Lineage (NCBI taxonomy): Bacteria > Pseudomonadati > Pseudomonadota > Gammaproteobacteria > Oceanospirillales > Halomonadaceae > Halomonas > Halomonas sp. CSM-2. Next base: position 14,202 of record NZ_NBYR01000023.1, read on the forward strand.
AAGCGTATGGGTTTGCGACATACTGAAATGGTATGAGCCAACCAATACAGGAGTAACGCCGCGTGCATTACGTTTCTCATCCGCCCTCGTTACGCCACGGCCAGCGCGGCTTTACCCTTATTGAATTAATGATTGTGCTGGCCATCATCGGGATCGTGGCGGCCATTGCCTACCCCAGCTATACCCGCTACGCGCAAAAATCGCTGCGCACCGACGCCCACGCCGGGCTCATGCAGGCATCGTCTGAGTTGGAGCAGTGTTACACGCGCACTTTTGCCTATGCCGCTAGCTGTCTGGAAACGACACAGTCACCTGAGCAAAACTATACCATTGGTTTTTCCAGTGAGGATGGAGACGGCGGTTATACGTTGACGGCAACGGCCAGGAATGGCCAGGATGATGGCTGCGATGCGCCGTTGACCCTGAATGCCAAGGGCACGCAAGCACCCGATGAGTGCTGGTAGGACGATGCCTCAACGCGGTTTTACCCTCATTGAACTGATGATCGTGCTGGTCATCGCGGCGTTGTTGATGCTTCTCGCGGCGCCTGCCTTTTCCACGTTTATGGCTCGCCAACAGCTGGCTGGTGATGTTAACCAGATGCAATCGGTGCTGACCTTTGCCCGCAGCGAAGCGATCAAGCAGCGTCAGCCCATCACGGTGGAATTTTCCCCGCCCAACGAACTCAACGCTGCGCGCCGCCCTGACGCATGCAACGACGCCCCGTGGTGTTACTGGGCCGAAAGTGCTCAAGGCGACGGAGAAGCGAACGTCATGCGCGTAGGGCAAACCGACAATATTACCCAGCCCGAAGGCAGCTTCTCTTTAGTGTTTGAAAGCCTGGGTGATGCGGATATCAGCGACTGCGATGACGTTGATGGCCAGTGCGAGATTACGCTCTCGGAAGACAATCTCGACCCGGTGACGCTCACCGTTCGCGTAACAGGCAGCCTGCATAAGGAGGCCGCTCAATGATGCAGCGTGGCTTCAGTCTGGTAGAAGCGCTGATTGCACTGCTGGTGTTGTCGTTGGGTCTGGTGGGCGTCGCTGCCATGCAGTTAAAAGCGTTGCAAAGCGCGACCCAAGGTTATCAGCGCTCCGTAGCCAGCGTTGCCGCCGTCGACGCTCAGGAGCGGCTTTGGGGGCGGTTGGCAATGCTTGAGCCTAGCGAAACCTGTGCGGATATCAACGTTGATGCAGTCGAACAGGCATGGGCAAACCACTGGTTCCAGAATAACGATAACACCCCTTTGCGTAATGTGATTAAAAGCGACAGCCACATTACCAACGGCAACGGTGAAGATAGGTGCCGATTTACGGTGATCCTGGCGCTAAGTGAAGACGATAATGACCAGTTCGATTACACCTTCCGCCTTCCCGAGCTTGAGGTGCAATGATGCAACAGCGCCAACGCGGGTTCACGCTTGTAGAGCTGATGGTCGCCATGGTGATCGGCACCATCATCATCCTGGGCGCGGGGCAACTGTTTCTGACCACTTTTCAAACCTTTCAAAACGTCGACAAGATCAGCCGAAAGCAGGAAAACCTGGTATTTATCGCCCAGCGCATTACCCGCGAGATTCGACAGTATGGACCTGGGCGCTACACGCTTGAATGCGAGTCAGAGCTAGTCCAGGAAAAAAGTCAGTGCACCTGCACCGTGGCAGATACTGATGAGGGCAACCAGCCGTTGGTCAGTTTCCGCAAAGACCTTGTCAGTGACGATTTGTCGGATTGTTCCGTGGAAGAGCACGAGTTGGGAGAGCCTGTACCGGATAACGGCGCGCTTTATCGTGTGTCACTACCAATTGAAAATAACGGTGAACCGATTGTTTTTCATATTATGAATCGGCCTGAAGTTTATAAGTGGTTTGCAGAGGCGCCGGTGAGCCAAGAAGGCAAGGGGGATGTTGTGATTGCCGGTGGTGCGTTAAGTGGAGCAGACAATATTCTTGTTGCTGAATCAACGGCTAATTCAAACCTGGGGTTGGCTAGTGTGCCTTCTCCACAACAGGGCGCTTCGCATGATTTCTATACGGATTACATCAATGCGTTTAGTAAGCTGGAAAACGTTGTGGCCACATGTAGAGCGGACGAAATAATGAATTCATCTCGTGACGCTTTTTACTGTAACGGTAATATAAATAATTTAAATGTAGCGAAGCTAAGTGGGAAAGTGATCGTAGCTGAAAATGGTATTTCAATGTCGCAAAATAATAACGAATCAGTATTTGATGTTGCGATTGTCGCAGGTGGGGTAGTTAATTTTAATGGAAGTGGTAATTCCAATGCTCTATTTAGAGGCCTCATATGGAGCGGTGGAAGCGCCAATATAAGTGTTTCAGGCGTTAGTTTTGTCGGAAGCATTATTTCTAGTGGCTCGGTTGCATTTAATAATGTTAGCGGTATTAATGCAGATTTTAGTGTTTGGGATTTGCTTTCGATCTATGGCTACGAATTTTCAATGCGCCGACAGCTAGAGCGACTGTCTGAAAATATAAATTTTGGTGACGAATGAAGCTTTTATGTCAAAAACAAAATGGCGCTGCTTTGATAATTGTAATGGCATTGCTGACTGGAGCTAGCTTGCTAGGGCTGACTGCTATGCAGACTGCAGTAGTTGGTGAGTACATGTCAGGTAACTATCGAGCAGTTGTGCAAGCTAATATGAATGCTGAATCTGCTTACTCACACGTTGTCAATGAAGGTATAGGGGCGATTATTTGGGGGGATGAATATGAGAGAGAAGCAATAGAAGAAATGAAATGGGAGCAGATCAATCAGCTTGGGGAAGTCGTTGACCGGTGTGCGACAGAAGAATCGGAGTGTTTTTATTTTCCTTTGGTTGTGGATGGTCGCAATTGCTTGGTAGCTTTCGGGGCTTTATATAATGACCGAGAAGAACGTGTCGCTGTCAGTGACCCTTACTTCATGTTTCTAGAATAAGTATTTTTAAGTAATCTTGAGGTTGTTTATTTTATCAATACTGGCGCTTGCCTTGATATTGGTGATAAAACTAAACCACGTTTGTCGCATCCCTATGATTATGCACGTATCATATTGCTATGTACGTTCAATGATGAGCCCAAAAACCATGAGTCAGTCACCCAAAACCCGTGTTCTTACCGGTATCACCACGTCCGGGACGCCCCATCTGGGCAACTACGTCGGGGCGATCAAACCCGCCATTGAGGCGAGCCAGGACCCCAACGTACAGTCGTTCTACTTTCTGGCCGACTACCACTCGCTGATCAAGTGCCAGGACCCCAAGCGCGTGCAGCAGTCGCGACTGGAAATTGCCGCGACCTGGCTGGCGCTGGGACTGGATACCGACAACGCCATTTTCTATCGCCAATCGGATATTCCTGAAATCCCTGAGCTTACCTGGATGCTTTCCTGCGTGTGTGCCAAGGGACTGATGAACCGTGCCCATGCCTACAAGGCCGCTGTGGCCGAGAACGAAGAAGCGGGCAACCAGGATCCGGATAAAGGCATCACCATGGGGCTGTTCGGCTACCCCGTGTTGATGGCGGCGGATATCCTGATGTTCAACGCCAACAAGGTACCGGTCGGGCGCGACCAGATCCAGCATATCGAGATGGCGCGGGATATCGCGGGTCGTTTCAACCATCTGTACAAAGGCGACTATTTCACGCTGCCCAATGCGGTGGTGGACGAAAAGAGCCAGGTGCTCGGTGGGCTGGACGGACGCAAGATGTCCAAGAGTTACAACAACACCATTCCGCTCTTTGTCGCCGAGAAAAAGCTGCAGAAGCTGGTGCGCAAGATCAAGACCAACTCGCTGGAACCCGGCGAGCCTAAAGACCCGGATGCCTGCACGCTGTTCCAGATCTACGCCGCCTTTGCCTCAACCGAGGAAACAGCGACCATGCGCCAGCAGTATGCCGACGGCATTGGCTGGGGGGATGCCAAGAACCAGGTGTTTGAGTATCTCAACGCCCACCTGGAAAAACCCCGCGAGCGCTATAACGCACTCATGGAAGACCCGGGTCATATTGAAGCGGTTCTGCAGAAAGGGGCTGAAAGAGCGCGGGAAGAAACGGCGGTGACCATGGATAGACTGCGAGCCGCCGTGGGGCTCGGCCGTTTCCACTAAAACGAGGTGATGACGTGCGCCTGCAACGCGATAAAAGCTTACTGCTGATGGTCGATTTTCAAGCTGGTTTAGTGCCGGTGATTGATGGCGGTAGCCAGGCCATTGCCGAGGCCCATTGGCTGTATGGCGTGGCGGATGCGCTTGAAGTCCCCGTATGGTTGACCGAACAGATGCCTGAAAAGCTGGGCGGCACGGCACCGGCGCTGCTGGAAGCGCGGCAAGCGCCAACGATTTGGCAGAAGCAGCACTTCGGGGCGATGGAAGAGACGGCGTTTCGTGAAGCGCTGAGCGCCTCGGGCAGGCAGCAGGTGGTTCTGTGTGGCACCGAGGCGCATATCTGTGTCTTGCAAACGGCGATGGGGCTGCTGGACGAAGGCTATGCGGTCTATTGGCTGACGGAAGCAACGGCCAGCCGCCGGGTCGAGGAGGCCGTCTTGGCGCGCGAGCGGGCCTGCGCCCTGGGGGCGCAGGCGGTCTCGGCGGATATGGTGGTTTATGAGTGGCTTCATCGCTGCGATACCACGTCTTTCAGCGCCGTGCATCGCCAGTTCCTGAAACCGCGTGCCGATAGGGTCGTCCGGTTTTTCTAGCGGGAACCCTTAACGATCCGATTCGCGGCGGGTGAAGACAAAGGTGTCGCCCTGGGACGCAGCGGCATCGAAGCGATATCCCGCGACATCAAAGTCTTTTAGCGCGTCTGGGTCATTGACCTGCTGTCTAATGATCCAGGCACTCATCAGGCCGCGCGCTTTTTTAGCGTAGAAGCTGATGATTTTGAAGGCGCCGTTTTTCTCGTCTTTAAACACCGGCGTAATGACTCGGGCATCCAGCTTCCTGGCATCCACGGCTTTGAAATACTCGTTGGAAGCAAGATTCACCAGTACCTTGGAACCGCTCTCGGTAATCGCCGCGTCCAGCGCTGTTGTCAGCGTGGGCTTCCAATAGGCATACAGGTCCTTGCCCGCCGGGTTGGGCAGTTTGGTGCCCATCTCCAGCCGGTAGGGCTGAATCAAATCCAACGGGCGCAACAGACCATAAAGCCCCGAGAGAATGCGCAGGTGCTGCTGGGCATAGCGATTTTCAGCGTCGCTAAAGGTATCGGCTTCAAGCCCGGTATAGACATCGCCCTGGAAAGCCTGTGCGGCAGGTTTGGCGTTTTCCAGCGAAAACGGCGGCTGCCAGTCGGCAAAGCGTGCCGCATTCAGCCCTGCCAGTTTATCGCTGATGCCCATCAGGTCACTGATTTGCTGAGGCGAATAGTCGCGCAGAATATCAATGAGTGCTTGGCTGTCGGTCAGAAAATCCGGCTGGCTGACGTCTCGGGTGGTTGATGGGGTTTCAAAATCCAGTGTTTTGGCCGGCGAAATAACGCTCAACATGGCAGATTCCTTGGACGTCGCAGAAATAATGATCCGTATTATACCAAGCCTCGGCGTTGGCCGAGGCTATAAGGTCGATAGCGTTGTCTGCCATCAAGGGCAGGGGTTGGGCATGCGGCGATGGATATCGTCGATCGCCTCCAGCAGTTCGTCGTCGAGCTTCAGGCTTTCGCTGGCCAGGTTGCTTTCCAACTGTTCCATGGTGGTGGCACCGATGATGTTACTGGTCAGAAAACTGCGCGAATTGACGAAGGCCAGTGCCATCTGCGCGGGGTCGAGACCGTAATCGCGGGCCAGCGCCACATAGGCGTGGGTAGCGGCGTCGGCTTCCGGCGAAGTGTAGCGCTTGAAGCGTTCAAACAGGGTAAGGCGGCCCTTGGGCGGTTTGGCACCATTCAGGTATTTGCCCGAGAGTACGCCAAAGCCCAGCGGCGAGTAGGCTAGCAGCCCGACGTCTTCGCGGTGGGCAATTTCCGCCAGGCCGACCTCAAAGGAGCGATTCAGCAGGTTGTAGGGGTTTTGGATCGAAGCCACGCGCGGCAGGTCAAGCTGGTCGGCGAGCTGCAGGGCGCGCATGGTGCCCCAAGGGGTGTCGTTCGATAGGCCGATGGCGCGGATTTTACCGGCGTCGACCAACTCTTTCAGCGCGCTCAAGGTTTCCTCGAGCGGTGTGGCATCTTCTTCTTCGTTGTGCGTATAGCCGAGCTTGCCGAAAAAGTTGGTGCTGCGATCGGGCCAGTGCAACTGGTAAAGATCCACATAGTCGGTCTGTAGGCGCTCAAGGCTTGCGTCGATCGCCTTGAAGAGGTGTTCGCGGGTCAGGCGTGGCCCGCCGCGTATGTGGTCAAGCCCAGGGCCTGCAGCTTTGGTGGCCAGGATGACATCGTCGCGTTCGCCACGCTGCTTGAGCCAGCTACCCACGTAGCGCTCTGTCAGCCCCTGGGTGTCGGCCTTGGGCGGTACCGGGTACATTTCGGCGGTATCAATAAAGTTGATCCCAAAAGCGACAGCTCGATCAAGCTGCTCGTGGGCCTCGGCTTCGCTGTTCTGTTCGCCAAATGTCATGGTGCCCAGGCAAAGTCGGCTGACTTGCATCCCGGTTCTGCCCAGTGGTCGCGTTTGCATGATGGGTCTCCTAGTATGAACACAATGACCTGCGGAATGCGCGGTATTTCCAGCGCATCGCGTCGGGGTTGTTGGGCATGTTAGCGAGGCGTTCGCCAGGCAGCAAATAAGAGGGGTTGAGTCGTCGCCATGGCAGGCGTATGCTTGCCAGCCCATTGACCGGCCAAGGGCCGGTTTGTCGCGTGGTTGGTTGTCTCATAGAGAGTGACGGCTGGCCCAAGGTTTCACAAACAGGCAGGGTGGTTGGCCATGCCACAGGCATCATCTTTGTTCATTCGGCTTGAGTTTCGTCTGGCCGAAAGGCTGTTTCAAAATCGTTGGCTGTTGCCACGCTCACCGCGTACTCAGCGGTTGACGCTGAACTTGTTCAAGCGCTGCGCTGAGGCGGGCCATCCCGACGCGCTTTCCGTTTATGGCAACATGCTGTTACAGCGAAGCCTGTCGCCCCACGATAAAGCACGCGGGGCGCGCTATGTCATGGAAGCCGCCCATGCAGGCGATGTAAAGTCGCAGTATCAGGCGGCGAAAATTTATGAGACCGGCTGTGCGCAGTACCCGAGCCGCGATGATTACGCGGTGACCTGGTATGCACGTGCGGCACAATCCGGTCATTCACTAGCGGCTGAACGCCTGGCGCATGCTTACCGGGTCGGCGAGCTGGGCCTAGCGGTGGATGCCGACCAGGCTGCCTATTGGCAGAGCCTGGTAAGTGAGCCGTCCGACCCTGTTGCGGCATGATGTGCCGTCCCTTTTTTCGCAAGTGAGGTCGTCCGTGTCCGAGACGCTACCGACGGTGTTGGATATTGAAGCGTCCGGTTTCGGGCGCGGTAGCTACCCGATCGAGGTAGGCATTGCCCGTGCCGACGGGTCCACCTGTGCGTTCCTTATTCAACCGCTTGATGAATGGACCCACTGGGACCCGAAGGCTGAGTTGCTGCACGGCATCTCCCGCGATCGATTGTGCCGCGAGGGCTTTCCGGTACGTCAGGTGGCACGCTGGCTGAACGACGAATTAAGTGACGAGGGCAAGGCGTATAGCGATAGCTGGGGATATGACAATACCTGGCTATCGTTGTTGTTTCATCATGCGGGCATGCTGCCGGGCTTTCGTCTGGAAGCGCTGAGAATTCTACTGAGTGAAGATCAGCAGGCGCTATGGAGCGATACCAAGGTAGCGGTCATCGCCGAGCGCGGCATTCATCGCCATCGTGCCGGTGAAGACGCGCGGTTACTGCAACTGACTTACCAGCGCACCCAGCAGCTTTGTCAGTAAGCGTAGGCGTTATTTAACCATCCCCCTTATCTTTCAAGCGCCTCAAGCATTGCCTTGGGTGTTTCGGCGTCGAGCAGCATGTCTCGCGTTGCTTGTGCCATGAATCCCTGCTGGACGGTACTGTTCAAAAACGTCAGCAGCGGCGAGTAGAACCCGTCGACATTGAGGAGTCCCAGCGGCTTTTCATGCAGGCCCAGATACCCCCAGGTCCAGATTTCAAACAGTTCTTCAAAGGTACCGATACCGCCGGGCAGGGCAATGAACGCATCGGCATTGGCGGCCATCGTTGCCTTGCGCTCGTGCATATTGGGCACGCGTATCAGCTCGCTAAGGCCAAAGTGGGCCTGCTCGCGCTCGACCAGATGATCCGGCATCACGCCAACCACCTCGCCCCCGGCGTCAAGTGCCGCATTGGCCAGTACGCCCATCAAACCGACCCGGGCGCCGCCGTAGACCAGTGTATGACCGCGAGCTGCCAGGGTGTGCCCCAGTTCATGGGTGGCGTGACGAAAGGTAGGGCTATTGCCCTCCCGAGAGCCAAGATAAACGCAGATTCGGGACATCTTGCTTCCTTGTACTAATGGGGGCCGAGATGAAGGCTCAAGGCAGACAGGCGTCGACCTGATAGTGAGCATCCATCCATTGGCCAATCACATTGTTGCCGCAAAGGTGGTGGGCGTACTGGGTGTGCAGGCAGCGAACCTGCTGCCAGTTGCTGATGCCGCCAATACCGCGTTGGGTGAGTACGTCGGTGTAGCCGCGCTCAACGACCTCGGCACGCTGAGCATCGTTCATCAGTGCCCAGCGAGTCTCCACATAGTCACGATGGCTTTGCTGGTAGGCGGCGAGAAAAGCGGGGTCGTCCTGTAGCTGCTGTTCCAGCGACTTGATAACGCCGACGGCTTCAATGCGCGATATCTCGACTTTGAGCACGTCGGAGCACAGCCAGTAGAGCGTCGGGAAAGGTTTGCCCTCGACAATCGGGGCCATGCGCAGCACCAGTGGGGTGCCATTACCGTCGGTAGCCGTCACGGCCTCAATGCCCTTTGGCGGGCGGCCGAGCTGCTGGGTAATAATCGCCAGTTGGCGTTCGTCGGGCGCTTGATCAGTGCGAATCACCATGGGCGAGTCTCTTGCAGGCAGTCATCGGGTGTAAGGGAAGTGGTAGTAGTGCGCAGGATTAATCCCGGACAAACTTGGTGGAGCGGCCAACGGCGCGAAAAAAGCAGCGATTGAGCTGTTCCGGAGAGGCCACATAATGCCAGGTACGCTCACAATATTCAGCCGCTCGCGCCATCAGTACATCGTACAGGCGGTTGAACGGCGCATCATAATCGTAGGGGTCGGCGCCGAACAAGCGAATATGCGGATAATCGGCAAAGCGTTCCATAAAGTAGCGCTCAAGGTCGGCCTCGACGGCGCGGTGTTGGGCGGTGTTGTCCGGGTCTAGCCAAAGGTTATAGCGGATCGCCATGGGGCACTCCTGGCCGCCCCGTTGCCGGGGCGTCGCGGTTCAGGCGGGGTCGGGCGCGTCTTGGAGATGGGCGGAGAGCGCTTCCCGCAACTCGCCTTCGATGGGCACAGTGCATTTAGCCTGATGATCGTACTGCACGAGAATGGTGTGCCCGACATTGGTTAACTTGCCATGCTGACGCGCTTCCTGGGTAACAGTAAAGGAGCTGTTGCCCAGGCGCGTCAGGTAGGTACGTAATTCGATATCGTGACCATAAAACAGTTCAGCACGGTAGTCGACCTCCATCCGCGCCATGATCAGCCGCCATGCTTTGGGGTTCAGGTCGGGGGTGAATAACCTGAATAGGTCGTTGCGGGCCAACTCAAACCAGGCGGGAAGGCGAGTGTTGTTGATGTGGCCCAGGGCATCAGTGTCGTAAAACGCCGGCTCGATGGTGCGGGTAAACATGGCGCTATCCTTGTTGGTAGTAACAGGTTGTTAGTGGCGCGGAGCATCAAACAGTCGATGGACGACCTGCTTCAGGATTACCCCAAGCAAGCGCTTGGTCAAGTGTCAGCGGTGCTGGTTCACACCAGGCGAAGCCCTTGCTGGTCACGCCAAGCGGCTGCCAAGGCGCTTTTCAGCGGGGCTTGCAAATGAGTTGGAAGTGCCAGATGCGCGTCTTCCAGGTGGTCAAAATGCCGGTTGCGCAGCCAGCAGTATGCCCAGGCGCAGGCTTCTGCATCGCTCTTGGGGACTGGCCGTGCGGGCATCTGGTTTAGCAGGAACACCGCTGTGCGCGGTGCCCATAGCGGAATGTCGGTGTCCTGAGCATGGCTCCAGGCATCCAGCGTGGCGCCTGTCGGCGTCTCGCTGGGTTCGCCAAGCTTGGCGACCCGCGCCGTCTCGGCGAGAATCAGTGCGAGGCGGTCGGCATCAGCCTGGCCGAGCGAACGCCATTGGCGTAATAGCGCCGGGCATCCTGCGCGGACCTTGGTATAAAAGTCATCTTGCGGCATGCTCTATAGCACCCCCGATTAGATAAGTGAGAGACATAATGGCATTTGATTTTGCCACGCCCATTGAACGACGCCACCCCAACGGGGGGTGGGCATCGCAAAAATGGCACCGGTACGCCGATGATGTGCTTCCCCTATGGGTCGCGGACATGGACTTTCACTCACCGCCCGCGGTGATAGAGGCCCTACACGCCAGGGTATCTCACGGTGTTTATGGCTACGGTGAAGTGCCTGATACGTTAACAGAAACCTTGTGCGAGTGGAGCGCTGACCACTATCTGTGGCCTATACAACCCGAGTGGCAACAGTGGCTGCCGGGCGTGGTGCCCGCGCTGCATCTGGCGGCCCTGGCGCTGACGGCCCCGGATGACGGCGTGTTGACCGTGACCCCGATCTACCCGCCTTTTCTGGCGGTGGCCGAGCGTACCGGCCGGTTGCCTCAGCAGGCGGCATTGGCCACGCCGGTCAGCGCCGACGATAGCTGGCGGCTGGATATCGGCGCACTGGAAGCTGCGGTGACCCCGCAAACGCGCCTGCTACTGTGGTGTCACCCGCATAACCCCACTGGCCGCGTCTGGTCGCATGGCGAGCTGGCTGCACTGGCGGCATTTGTCGAACGCCATGATCTTTGGGTGGTGTCCGATGAGCTGCATTGCGATTTGCTGCTTGACGAAGGGGCGCACCACCAGCCGCTGGTCGCGGCTTTCCCGGCACTTGCCAAACGCACCATTACGCTCTGGGCACCGTCGAAGACGTTCAACCTGGCGGGCTTGACCACTGCCTGCGCGGTGATCCCCGACAAAAGCCTGCGCAAGCGCTTCGCCCAGGCCGCCAAAGGCTTGTTGCCCGATGGCAACGTGCTGGGGTTGGTGGCAGCGGAAGCGGCTTACCGCCACGGAGATCCTTGGCGTCAGGCCTTGCTAGGGGTTCTACGCGAGCATTGCGCGACGCTCAAGGCGAGGGTCGCGACGTGGCCGGGGGTCGAGATGAGCCCACCCGCGTCAACCTACCTGGCGTGGCTGGATATGCGCCAAGCAGGCCTGGGTGAATCGCCGCAGGCGTCACTGCTTGAGCAGGCGGGTGTCGCTCTTTCAGACGGTGCGGCGTTTGGCCACCCGGGGTTTGTGCGGCTCAACTTTGGCACCACCGCCTCGCAGTTGGAGGCGGCGTTAGCTCGTATGGATACGCTATTGGCCGGTTGAACGATCAGTAGAGCAGGGCAAACAGCTTACGGCGATAGGTGACCGTCAGCGGGTGGTCAGCTCCCAGGGCGTCGAATACCTGCAGCAGTGTCTTGCGTGCGGCATCGTCATTGTAGGCGCGGTCCTGCTTCATGAGCGTCAGCAGCGCCTCCAGTCCGGCTTCGTACTGGCCATCCGCTACCTGACGCAGGGCGCGTTGGTATTGCGCTTCGCTATCGGTGCGGTCACCCAGGGCGGCAATTTCGTCGCTGGAAAGTGCCTGTTCGCCGAACTCGATGCTCGCCCGAACGCCGCGAGCAGACGGGGCGTCGCGCTCTTCCGGGGGCAGGTTGTCCAACAGGCTGCGGGCTTCATCGCGGCGCCCTTCGCTGACCAGCGCCCGGGCAAGGCCGATCTGGTAGGGGTAGTGGCCCGGGTATTGGCTGACCAGGTTTTGGTAAATGTCCCGTGCACCAGCGGGATCGCCCTCGTTGAGAGCCGCTTCAGCCTGCTCTTCGGGGCTGGGTGGCGCGTCTTCCGGGGCTGGGAAATAGCGATTGAGCCACTCACGAATCTGTTTTTCAGGTAGCGCGCCCTGGAAACCATCGACCAGACCACCCTGGCTGATCAGTTTAACATCGGGTACTGATTGCACGCCCAACTGACTGGCAATCTCAGGGTTGGCCTGAGTATCCAGTTTGGCGAGCAGGAAGGCCCCTCCGTACTCGACCGCGAGCCGCTCCAATACCGCCATGAGCTGTTTGCACGGCTCGGAGTCAGGCGTCCAGCAGTCCATCAGTACCGGGACTTTCATGGAGGCTTCCAGGACTTGCTGGATATTACCGGCGTTGAGGTCAATGATGACGTCTTCGGGGCGAACCGGTGGCTGGTCGCCGCTGGCTTGGCCGTCCTGGCCAGATTCAGGACTGGTTAATGCTTCACCGGTGCGAGGATCAATGATGGATGACATAAACGGACTCGCGATATAAGGAAATTTGACTCCTTATATGCAGCCGCATCGGCGCGGATTCAAGGTGAATCGGCTAAAAAAGCGTGCTTGTCGCCGGACGGTGCGTTTATATTCTTTAATGATATAGAAGATGCCCGATAAAGCATTTTACGCTATCGTGAGCAATCGGTAGGCTCATCATCATTATTATCTATATCGACCAAAAGCGCCGGTTTCCCCGCCAGGCGCTTTTGGTGTTGCCAAGGTGACTGTATGTCGACAACGACTGAAACCCCCTCCGCCCCGTATCGTGTGCCACTTATCGCCACAGCGGCGGTTGTGCTGGGCGCACTGGTCATTGGTGTGGTCTTTGAGGCCAATACCGGTCTGCTGATGATCGTCGGTGGGCTATTTGGCATGGTGCTTTATCATGCGGCGTTTGGCTTTACGTCTGCGTGGCGGGTGTTCATCAAAGAGCGGCGTGGACGCGGCCTGCGGGCACAGATGATCATGCTGGCGCTAGCCGTGGTGCTGTTTTTCCCCGCATTGGGCGCGGGTACGCTGTTTGGTCAAGAGGTGTACGGCTTTGTGGCGCCCATAGGTATCTCGGTGCTGGTCGGCGCTTTTCTGTTTGGCGTGGGTATGCAACTAGGCGGTGGCTGCGCCTCGGGGACCCTCTTCACGGCCGGTGGCGGCAATGCCCGCATGGTCATCACGCTGATCTTTTTCATCGTCGGGTCGGTGATCGGCACCGCGCACTTTAGCTGGTGGCAAAGCCTGCCCGCCTTTCAGCCCGTTTCCCTGGTGAGGGTGGCAGGCGCCGGTGGCGGTATCGCCATTAGCCTGGTGCTGTTTGCCGCCATTGCAGCGTTTACCGTGGTGATGGAAAAAGGCCGCCATGGCAGGCTCGAACAAGCCACGCCAGTGGACAAGCATGGTTATCAGCGCTGGCTAGCGGGCCCCTGGCCGCTGGTGGCAGGCGCAATTGGCCTTGCGGTATTGAACTTTGCCACCCTGGCGTTGGCTGGGCGTCCGTGGGGGATTACCTCGGCGTTCGCACTGTGGGGCGCTAAAGGCTTCGAGCTGATGGGTGGCGATGTATCCCAGTGGGGCTATTGGCAGTCGCCAGGCAATGAGGCAGCGCTTGCCGCAAGCGTTTGGGGCGACGTGACCACTGTCATGAATGTGGGCATCATGCTGGGGGCGTTAGCGGCGGCCAGCCTTGCCGGACGCTTTGCGCCTAACTTCAGGATTCCGCTACGCTCAATACTGGCGGCGATCATCGGTGGCCTTTTGCTGGGTTATGGGGCGCGACTGGCCTTTGGTTGCAATATCGGCGCCTACTTCAGTGGCATTGCGTCCGGCAGCCTCCATGGCTGGCTTTGGTTAGTGGCGGCATTTGTCGGCAATATGGCAGGCGTCAAACTGCGCCCGTTATTTTTCACCGGGGAAGCTGCGCGTAAGCCGACGGCCAAAACATGCTAAGAAGTCATTAGCTAGCGCCATTTTCAGGCTACTTTTCTATTTACGCCTCAACGTTGGTTGGGGCTTTTTTGTCGCTTTAAAACGCCTGTTTGCTACCTTTGTAGGGTGGGCATGTTACATTACGCTCAACGGCTGCAGACGCGCTATGTTGCTGCATTGCAATAGAAATTTGCTAAAAAACGAGACTGCTTATGACCACCGCGAGCAAACGCCCCTTATACCTTCCTTATGCCGGTCCTTCCCTACTTGAAATGCCGCTATTGAATAAAGGCAGTGCGTTTACTCAGGAGGAGCGGCTGGCGTTCAACCTGATCGGTCTCTTGCCACAGAAGGTGGAGACGATCGATGAACAACTTGAGCGCGCCTATCGGCAATATCAGCAGTGCCACAGTGACCTGGAGCGCCATATTCACCTGCGTGCCATCCAGGATGATAACGAAACACTGTATTTTCGCCTGGTGTCACAGCACCTCGAAGAAATGCTGCCAATCATCTACACGCCGACGGTGGGCAAGGCGTGTCAGGAGTTTTCCAATATCTACCGCAACCACCGCGGGTTGTTTATCAGCTACCCTGACCGCGAGCACATGGACGACATCCTGCGCAGCGCCACCAAGGACAACGTCAAGGTGATCGTTGTCACTGACGGTGAGCGGATTCTCGGCCTGGGCGACCAGGGCATCGGCGGGATGGGCATTCCCATTGGCAAGCTGGCCCTGTATACGGCCTGTGGCGGCATCAGCCCCGCGTACACGCTGCCGATCATGCTTGATGTGGGTACCAACAATAAGTCGCTGCTGGATGACCCGATGTACATGGGCTGGCGGCACGAGCGGATCGGTCAGGAGGAATACAATGAGTTCATGGCCACCTTCATTGCTGCCGTCAAACGTCGCTGGCCCAGCGTATTGCTGCAGTTTGAGGATTTTGCCCAGGCCAACGCCATGCCTTTGCTGGAGCAGTATCGTGACCAGCTGTGCTGCTTTAATGACGATGTTCAGGGTACCGCCTCGGTAGTCGTAGGGACGCTCCTGGCGGCGTGCCAGGCTCGCGGGCAAACCATTGCTGATCAGCGGGTGGTTTTCGTCGGCGGCGGCTCTGCCGGTTGCGGCATTGCCGAGCAGGTGGTGGTGGCCATGCAGACGGAGGGCTTGCCCGAAAGCGAAGCCCGCGCGCGCATCTACATGGTGGACCGAGAAGGCCTGATGACTGACGATCAGCCCTGGCAGCGCGATTTTCAACGCCGCCTGGCCCACGAGGCAGACCTGGTCGCCAACTGGAACGGGCAAGGGCTTGAAGAGACGATTGCGCAGATCAAGCCGACAGTGCTGATTGGCGTATGCGGCCAGCGCGGGATTTTTACCGAGCAGGTGGTGCGCACCATGCACGCGGGGTGTGAGCATCCTGTGATCATGCCGTTATCCAACCCGACCTCCCAGGCGGAAGCGGTGCCCGAGGATGTCATTCGTTGGACGGAAGGCCAGGCGTTGGTGGCAACCGGCAGCCCGTTTCCACCGGTGGTCTTTAACGGCCGCACCTATCCGATTGCGCAGTGTAACAACGCCTATATTTTCCCCGGCATCGGGCTTGGGGTCGTGGCTGCCAGGGCATCGCGCGTCACTGATGAAATGTTGATGAGTGCTTCGCGGGCATTAGCGCGGGAGGCGCCATTGGTCAAGGAGGGCAAGGGCGCGCTGCTGCCACCGCTGTCACGTATCCGTGACATCAGTCAGTCCATCGCCTTTGAAGTGGCGGCCCAGGCGCAACAGAACGGTGTGGCCCTCAAGACCGGCGGTACCGAACTGCGCGCTGCCATCGATCGTGCTTCATGGAATCCGGAATACCGCACCTACCGGCGGCGCGCTTTCTGGGCTTACGTGCAAAAAAAAGCCCCCACAAGGTGGGGGCCAGCAAGCATTGGTCGGTTTCCCGATTAGGCTGCGCCAATCATGTTACGCAGCACGTAATGTAGGATACCACCATGACGGAAGTAAGCCAGTTCGTTTTCCGTATCAATCCGGCACTTGGCATCAACGGTTTTTTCGCCATCAGCAGTTTTGATGGTCACCTTGACGCTACCTCCAGGTGTTAAATCGCTGAGTCCGGCAATCGATACCTCTTCATCACCGGTTAGCCCCAGCGTCTTGCGGCTCTCCCCTTCGGGGAACTGCAGCGGTACCACGCCCATGCCGATCAGGTTGGAACGGTGGATGCGTTCGTAAGACTCGGCGAGCACGGCGCGAACGCCCAGCAGGCGGGTGCCTTTGGCCGCCCAGTCACGCGAAGAGCCGGTGCCGTACTCTTTGCCGGCGATCACGACGAGCGGCTTGCCTTCTTCCTTGTACTTCATCGCGGCGTCGTAGATCGCCATCTGCTCACCGCTTGGCACATGACGGGTTTCGCCGCCAACCACGCCATCGAGCATTTCGTTTTTGATCCGCACGTTGGCGAAGGTGCCACGCATCATGACTTCATGGTTACCGCGGCGCGAGCCGTAGGAGTTGAAGTCCACCGGCTTGACGCCGTTCTCCTGAAGGTAGCGCCCGGCGGGACTATCGGGTTTGATGGCGCCGGCCGGGGAGATATGGTCGGTGGTCACCGAATCGCCCAGCATGGCGAGTACGCGGGCGTTGTGGACGTCCTCGATGGCGTCGGGTTCACGGCCCATGCCCTCGAAAAACGGCGGGTGCTGGATATAGGTCGACTCAGGCCACTGATAGACCTTGCTTTCGGGTACCTTGATGGCCTTCCATATATCGTCGCCTTCAAACACCTCACCATATTCTTTATGGAACATCGCGGTATTGACCTGCTCGACAGCGGTGGCGATTTCCGCCTGGCTTGGCCAGATATCCTTGAGATAAACCGGATTGCCGTTGCTGTCCTGACCCAGTGGATCCTTGCTCAGGTCGCACTGGACGTTGCCCGCCAGCGCGTAAGCGACGACCAAGGGGGGCGATGCCAGCCAGTTGGTCTTGACCAACGGGTGAACGCGACCTTCAAAGTTACGGTTACCCGACAGTACCGAGGCAACGGCCATGTCCCCGTCGGAAATAGCCTTTTCGATCTCATCGGGCAGTGGACCAGAGTTGCCGATACAGGTGGTGCAGCCGTAGCCCACCAGATTGAAGCCCAGCGCGTCCAAGTCATAATTCAAATCGGCGGCCTCCAGGTAATCGGTGACGACCTTGGAGCCCGGTGCGAGGGATGTCTTGACCCAGGGTTTGGTGGTGAGACCTTTTTCGCGCGCTTTGCGGGCGAGCAGGCCGGCCGCCATCATCACGCTGGGGTTGGACGTGTTGGTACACGACGTAATGGCGGCAATCACCACGGCACCGGGGTCGAGGCTGAAATCGTGGTCATTGAGCTTAACGGCCTGACTGGTGTCATGTTCAAAGCTGCGCTCAACCCCCACGGCAGTCTGGCCGCCCTCAGAGGAAAGTTTTCCGTTGGCGGTCGGTTCCGCGTTGGTATCTTCCTGCATGAATTTTTCAAAGGCCGACGCCATGTCTTTCAGGGCCACGCGGTCCTGGGGACGCTTGGGGCCTGCGAGGCTGGCTTCGACCTCGGTCATGTCGAGATGCAGGTTGTCAGAGAAAATCGGCTCGTCGCCCGGTTCGCGCCATAGGCCTTGAGCCTTCGAGTAGGCTTCGACCAGGGCAACCTGCTCATCTTCACGGCCGGTCAGGCGCATGTAGTTAAGCGTTTCGTCGTCAACCGGGAAGAAACCACAGGTGGCGCCATATTCCGGTGCCATGTTGGCAATGGTCGCCCGGTCGGCCAGCGGCAGGTCTTTCAGGCCATCGCCGTAGAATTCGACAAATTTACCCACGACGCCTTTCTTGCGCAGCATCTCTGTCACGGTCAGTACCAAGTCGGTTGCCGTGATGCCCTCGCGTAGCTTGCCGGTGAGCTTGAAACCGATCACTTCGGGGATCAGCATGGAAACCGGTTGGCCGAGCATGGCCGCTTCGGCCTCGATACCGCCAACACCCCAGCCAAGGACACCAAGCCCGTTGATCATGGTGGTGTGTGAGTCAGTGCCGACCAGCGTGTCGGGGTAGGCAAGGGTGCGACCATCTTCCTGCTTGGTCCACACGGCTTTGCCCAGGTATTCCAGGTTGACCTGGTGGCAAATGCCGGTGCCGGGCGGCACCACGCGGAAATTATCGAAGGCCTGTTGCCCCCAGCGCAGGAACTCGTAACGTTCCCGGTTGCGCTGCATTTCAATGTCGACGTTTTCCTGAAAAGCGGCTGGGTTGCCAAATTTATCGACCATCACCGAGTGGTCGATGACCAGGTCCACCGGCGACAGCGGGTTGATCTTGGCAGGATCCTCGCCGAGCTTTTCAACAGCGGCGCGCATGGACGCCAGGTCGACCACGCCCGGCACGCCGGTAAAATCCTGCATCAGCACGCGGGCGGGACGGTAGCCGATCTCACGACTGGATTTGCCTTCTTTTTGCCAGTCGACCAGGGCCTGCATGTCATCCTGGGAAACGCTCTCGTCGTCGGCAAAACGCAGCTGGTTTTCGAGCAGAATTTTGAGTGTCTTGGGTAGCCGGTCGATGTTGCCAAGAGTGTCTGCTGCGTCTGGCAGACTGAAATAGTGATAGGACGTGTTGCCTACCGTTAATGTTTTTTCCGTGTCAGAAAGCTTGCTCATGCGATTCTCCTCTCTATTGCTTGGCGTTGCGCGATGCGCGCCGGTCACTGTCTTCCTTTCCTCTGGCTGATCTTGATATGACGACTATCAGTATGGCTCATCCGGGTCGTTACACCCGAGCATCATGGCCCATGGTTGTTATTAGAGGTGGGTCTGTACGCCTGCGGTTTCAAGTCGCAGCGACCTTTTTGGGTAATACTGGCCTTGCAATCCCTTGTACTTGACGCCATTTCAGGCAGACTCTGTGCAAAATTATCAGCCGACTCTTTACAAGGTGGTGTCATGCAAACACGTCACGAGCGCTTAATCATTCTGGGATCTGGCCCGGCAGGCTACACGGCAGCGGTCTATGCGGCGCGCGCCAATTTGAAGCCGCTGTTGATTACCGGACTGCAAGCAGGTGGCCAGTTAACGACCACCACCGACGTGGATAACTGGCCCGGTGATGCGCAAGGCGTACAAGGCCCTGAGCTCATGGAGCGCATGAAGCTGCACGCCGAGCGTTTCAATACCGAAGTGCTTTTTGATCATATCCACGAGGTTAGCGTAAGCGATAAACCCTTTACCTTGAAAGGCGACAATGGTGTATATACCTGCGATGCGCTGATCGTGGCGACGGGAGCCAGCGCGCGTTACCTGGGCCTGCCCAGCGAACAGCAGTTCATGGGGCAGGGCGTGTCGGCCTGCGCCACCTGTGACGGGTTCTTCTATCGTAATCAAGAGGTCGTTGTCGTCGGCGGCGGCAACACCGCGGTTGAGGAAGCGCTTTACCTTTCGAATATCGCCTCCAAGGTGACCCTTGTGCATCGTCGTGACACCCTTCGCGCAGAGAAAATTCTCCAGGACAAGCTGTTTGAAAAAGTCGATGCGGGCAAGATCGTGCTGGAGTGGTTTCAGCAGGTGGAAGAAGTGCTCGGTGATAACACCGGGGTGACCGGCGTGCGGGTGAAATCGACAAAAGACGACACTCTGAAGGATATTCACGCGCCGGGGCTATTCATTGCCATTGGGCATAGCCCGAATACCGGCATTTTTGACGGTCAGCTGGATATGAGCGGTGGCTATATCAAGGTGAAGTCGGGGCTGGAAGGCAATGCCACAGCGACCAGTGTGCCTGGTGTCTTTGCCTGCGGCGATGTAATGGATCATGTCTACCGTCAGGCGATCACCTCTGCGGGAAGTGGCTGCATGGCGGCGCTGGACGCTGAGCGTTACCTGGACGGCATTACAGGCTGACAGACGCCACTGGCCAGGCTAGTGGGTGCATTGGGTTGGTGAGGGCACCACTCGCCAGCGTCCAAGTTGGCTCAAGATCAGGGTGCTGCCCCTGGAGCGGGATTTTTCGCCCTGGGGGCAGAGGATAAATCGTCCGTTGTAACCGCTGCTGTGGCCCAGCGCATCGTAGCGTATTCGCCGCCAGCCCCGACTGTAGCGAACGTCGATGCGTTCGCTGGCGGGAAATGTGCGTAGTATGTCGATTGTCGCAATATCCTCGGTTTGATCTCCACGGACCACCATCAGAGCCTGGCTCCAGTTATCGCCGCAGCGCGATGTAGTCTGTGAGTCGGCGATGGGGCATAGCGTGATCGACCGACGCTGGGTAATGGCGGTTTGCCGGGCAAAGCCCAGCGCCGTTTGCAGTCGATTGATTTCGCCGGTGCGCGCCGTCCGTTCACCCAGCGCCTGAAAGCTGGGAATGCCCCAGACAGCGATGATGCCCATGACCAGTAGGGTGACCAAGAGCTCCAGCAGGGTAAATCCCCGAGCCTTGGCAACGTTCATGCGCCATTCTGGTTGATACATATCGCCTCCTTGCACTTGACCCCTTGGCGCCCACCGTTATGCTCGTGAGCAAGCGGCAGGTGGTGAAACTCTTACCTTAGGGGCTGCCGATACTTTTTTATGTAAGCCAAAGCGGACAAAGTGTGTGAGCGATTTCTTAATTGTGGGTGGCGGCGTCATCGGCATGATGACCGCGCTGCAGCTAGCCGATGCAGGGCAAAAGGTCAGTCTGGTCGAGCGTGGCGACTGTGGACAAGAAGCCTCATGGGCGGGGGGCGGCATCGTTTCGCCGCTGTATCCATGGCGTTACGCTCCAGCGATTTCCCAACTGTCGCGCTGGTCGGAAGGCGCCTATCCAAGCCTCGCCCTGCGTTTGCTGGAAGAGACCGGTATCGACCCGGAGTACCGTCAAAAAGGGCTGCTGTACCTGAGCGTGGATGATCCGGATTCCGCGCTGTCCTGGGCGCGGCAAATGGGCAAGCCGCTTGAGCGTGTGAGTGCGGATATGGTGCGTGCCAAAGAACATTGCCTGCCACCGACCGAGGGAGCACTCTGGATGCCGACGCTGGGCAGCGTGCGTAACCCGCGCCTTGGCAAGGCGCTGCGTGCCCGGTTATCGGCGATGCCCAGCGTGACGCTGCATGAGCAGTGTGAGGTGAATGGCTTTGTACGTCGCGGCGAGCGCATTGAGGGTGTAAGCACTGCCCAGCGGACGCTGACCGCGGCGCATACGATTGTATGTGGCGGCGCCTGGGCCGGGGCGCTGCTGGAAACGCTTGAGGTCTCGCTGCCCGTCAGGCCGGTAAAAGGCCAGATGCTTGCTTATCAAACGCCGCCTGGCTTGGTAAAGCGCGTTGTGCTCAAGGACGGGCGCTACGTGATTCCGCGGGCCGACGGTCTGCTGCTGGTCGGCTCGACACTCGAGGAGTGTGGGTTCGACAAGGCGACTGATCAGGAAGCGTTGATGTCGCTTCGCCGGAGTGCGGAGGGCATCGTGCCAGCGCTTGCCGACTATCCGGTGGCGTATCATTGGGCAGGGTTGAGACCGGGGTCGCCGGATGGCGTACCCTTTATCGGCGAACTGCCCGGCTGGAAGAATATATCGGTGAATGCGGGGCATTACCGCAATGGTCTGGTGCTTGCCCCAGCGTCAACGCACCTGCTGGTGGATCAGTTGCTCGGGCGCCCACCGTTGATCGATCCGGCGCCGTATCAGATGACGCCAGAACGATTAACTGCCGGGTAGGCTATGGGTCGGTGTCGTTATCACGCTGGCTCTGCTGCTCCTGCAGGAAACGGTCGCGATGGGCGCTTGAGCAAAACCATTGCTCAGCCTCGCGCAGTGCTTCCTCTTCGGGTAAATGCACGTCGCACCAGCGGCAGCGTACCATATGGCCGCCGTCGTGCTGTTGGTCATGCTGCTGGGTAAGACGTTCACGCTGCCATTGGCGGTACATGCTGAAAAGCTTGAGACCGGCGTAGAACAACACCGCGAAAATGAGTAGCCGAATAATCAAAAGGTTCATCCTGTTAGCGCCCTCATGCAATTTGCAAGCGCGGCCTTTGCCTGCGAGCGGCCCTTGCGGGACAATGCGTATTGATGGTGTGTCTCCATTCTAAAAGATTCTCAAGAGATTTTATCGCCCATGCAAGATTTAACGCTGGTCATGGCTCAACTCGACCCCTTGGTGGGGGATATTCCCGGCAATGCCGCACGCGCCATTGAAGCCGTGCGAGAAGCGCGCATTGAGCACGGTGCCGACATTGTGGTGTTTCCCGAGTTATTTTTGTCGGGTTATCCGCCGGAAGATTTGCTGCTGCGTCCGTCCATGGAAACGCGTCTGCGTGAAGCGCGTGCCCGCATGGCCGAGAAGATGTCGCCGGACGTGCTGGTGATCATTGGGTATCCCGGTGTACGGGAAGGCCACTGTTATAATCTGGCGGGGTTGTTGTACAACGGCCAATGGGAGGCCGAGTACGCCAAGCAGGCGCTGCCCAACTATCAGGTGTTCGACGAGCAGCGCTATTTCACACCGGGCACCGAGACGCTGGTGCATGAGCACAAAGGGGTGAAACTGGGCATCGCCATCTGTGAAGACTTGTGGGATGGCGCGCCGATCAAAGCCGCGGCAACGGCTGGCGCTGAAGTGCTGATCACCTTGCATGCGTCGCCGTATCATCAGGATAAGCCCAGTGAACGTCTTCGCCTGCTCGAGCAGCGTGCTCAGGATGTCGAGCGGCCCATCGTCTACGTCAATACCATTGGCGGCCAGGACGAGCTGGTATTTGACGGCGGATCCTGTTGCTTCAACGCCCAGGGGCAGCTACAGGTGTTGGCGCCTTACTGGGAGGTCGGCTTGATGCCGGTGCAGTTACTGCAAACCAGTGCCGCGACCTGGGAGCCGCAACCCGGGGAGATAGAGCCTGAAGTTGAGCCCGAAGAAAGTCTCTATTGTGCCCTGGTAACCGGCGTGCGCGATTACGTCAATAAAAGCGGGTTTGATGGTGTGGTGCTGGGCCTTTCCGGTGGTATCGATTCGGGACTCTCATTGGCGATTGCCGTGGATGCACTGGGGCCGCAACGGGTCCAGGCGGTGATGATGCCCTACCACTACACCGCTGACATCTCCAAGCAGGATGCCGCCGAGCAGGCCCGCTTATTGGGCGTGCATTATGACATCATGCCCATCGAGCCCATGGTGGAGGCGTTCATGGGCACACTGGCGGAAAGCTTTGCGGGCACCGAGCGGGATACTACCGAGGAAAATCTGCAGTCGCGTTGCCGTGGTGTGCTGCTGATGGCGATCTCCAATAAAAAGGGCTTGATGGTCCTGACCACCGGCAATAAAAGCGAAATGGCCGTGGGCTATGCCACGCTCTACGGCGATATGGTGGGCGGCTACAACGCCATCAAGGACGTATACAAAACCTGGGTGTGCCGGCTGGCGCGCTGGCGCAATACCCAGTCACCGGCGATACCCGAGCGCGTCATAGAACGCCCGCCCAGCGCCGAGCTGGCACCTGATCAGCAGGATAGCGACTCGTTACCCGATTATGACGTACTCGACGCCATTCTGGCTCGCTATATCGAAGGCGATATGAGTGCCGAAGCGATCATTGCGGCGGGCTTTGCCCGGGAGGATGTCTATCAGGTCGTCAAGCTGGTTGACCGCTGCGAATACAAGCGGCGACAGGCACCAGTTGGTGTGCGGGTCACCCCGCGTGGCTTTGGCCGCGACCGGCGCTACCCGATCGTTAATGGCTGGCAGCCCGGCGAGTAGCCGGGCATTCCGAGACCTAGTCAAGTATCGGCGGTGGTGCCAGACTCCGCTTTACCATTTCGACAGCGGAGACCGGTTTGCTGAAATAGTAACCCTGGTAGGCATGGCACTGGTGATCGTTGAGGTGGCGCCAGTGCTCCTGGGTTTCTACGCCTTCGGCGATCACGTTCAAACCCAGTGCCTGCCCCATGGCAATAATGGTTTGCACAATCGCCATATCGTCCGCGTCCTTATGCAGGTCGCGGACAAACGCCTGATCGATTTTGATCTGGTCCAGCGGCAGTCGTTTAAGGTACTGGAGCGATGAATAACCGGTACCAAAATCATCCATGGCGAAACTGATCCCCAGCGCTTTAAGCTGATGCATGCGGGCAATGGTATC
Source organism: Halomonas sp. CSM-2 (assembly GCF_002119345.1). Taxonomy (NCBI): domain Bacteria; kingdom Pseudomonadati; phylum Pseudomonadota; class Gammaproteobacteria; order Oceanospirillales; family Halomonadaceae; genus Halomonas; species Halomonas sp. CSM-2. The sequence continues at coordinate 38,294 of NZ_NBYR01000023.1, forward strand.
GTCCACGTTACCAATTATCATGCTTTCGGTGAGTTCCAGCTTTAACCGTTGTGGCAGAGCGCCGCTCCTGGCGAGTACGCAACGTACGCTATCGACAAAATCGGGCTGCTGAAACTGTTTGGCGCTGACGTTGACCGCAAGCGTCAGATGCGCGGTGCTCTCATCGTCGGCCCAGGCAACGAGCTGCTCACAAGCGGTTTCGAGCACCCATTGGCCCATCGGTACGATCAGTCCGGTTTCTTCGGCCAAGGGGATAAAAGTCCCTGGCGATACCATGCCTTTCTGCGGATGTTCCCACCGAATCAGCGCTTCCGCGCCAATCGCCCGCCCTGTGCTATCGACCTGCGTTTGATAAACGAGTATGAATTCCTGACGTTCAATGGCCAAGCGCAGGTCGCGCTCCAGCTCGGTCCTGGCTTCTAGTTCAGCTTGCACCGCCGGGTCATAAAACCTCAGGCCGTTGGGAGCTGACTGTTTGGCAAGGTGGGCAGCCGCGTTGGCGTATTGAAAAAGGTTGTCGACGCTATGCGCTGCGTCGCCAAACAGTACTACGCCAATACTCGTGCTCAGGAAGTGCTCTTTTTCTTCCCAAAGATAAGGCTGGCCGAGAGCGTGATGGAGTTTCTCGGTAAGCAGCTCGGTTTTCTCGGCGGCCTTCAGTTGATCCGCCGGTAATCCATCCACAATCATGACAAATTCATCACCGCCTATTCGTCCAATGGTTGCGCCTTCGATACCAAGGGCCGATAACCGCCGGGAAAGTTCTTGAAGCAGGCTATCGCCTGCCCGGTGACCGCAGCTGTCATTGATGCGTTTGAAGTCGTCCACGTCCAGGTATAGCAACGCGCCGTAGGTCTCTGTCTGCTGGTTGGTGTCCAGGGAATGCTGAAGGTGCTCTTTCATTAGCTGCCAGTTAGGCAGTTGGGTGAGGCTGTCGTAGTAGGCCAGTCGGTGTACCTTGCGTTCGGCCTCACGACGCTGCTGCTCGGTTTTTCGAAACGATAGCAGTGCTGAGGCAATGCGCTTCAGTGGCCCTCGCTGACGTTGGCTAAGGTGTTGGATATCGGCAAAGTCAGGTAATGCTTGGTGCGTGTTGGAAAGCGCCAGGATGGCGTCACCAACCATCACCAGTCGACGGTTGATACGCCAAGCGGCAAAGACAGCGGCGACGACCAGTATGCTCAATAATCCTAATCCCAGCCAGGCAAGGGTAGTTATAGATCGGCTCAGGGTATGGAAGGTTTGTTGATGACGTTCACTGGCGCGTTCGGTGAGTGTTTCAAAGGTACCTTGGGTGAGGATCATGAAACGATTGAAGTTGCTTTCCGCCTCCTGCATCAAAAAACCGATGTCTGCTTGATTAAGCGTGGCGGCTTCGTTGGCCATTTGGATAAAACGCCGATATTTTTGAAAAGCGACCAGTAGCGTTTCAGCACTTTCGGCATGCATGCCATCAATCAGGCCCGAAGACGCCAAATGCTCGATACGCTCGCCCATTTCGTTCAGCTTGAGGTGAATTTGACTGTATTCGCTATAGCTATCAAACGCACTGAGCTGGTCGTTGTCGGCTTCAACGAGAACGTGGCTAAGGCGTTCGTGAAGGGCGCCGAGACGGCGCTCGAAGGTTGCCATTTCAACCAGGCTGGCAAGATCGTTTGATTGCGTCTGGTGACGGTCGAGGAACTGTTCTCGGGCAATGCCCAGGGCAAGCATGCCCAACACAAAGGCAGGAACAACGAACATCAAGACGGGCAGCAGGAAAAACACGATAAGATTTTGGGTGGGTTTCATATTCGCCTCAGCACAGAGGGCCTTGAATAGTGGGCTCCCTTCCCATTGGGAGCCTTTCTTTTGGTGAGTGCCTATCCGTGGCAATGAAGACAGGGGGCCTTTGCCTAGAAGCTTTCCCACTCTGGCTGAGGTTGTTGCTGCTGACGCAATGCGGCTCGAGAGGCGGCTGGCATAGTGTTAGCGGTGGTCTGAGACGAGGCCAAGGCCATCGTGTGGTCTGAGCCGCTAGTAGGCAGCTTGAAGATGGACATGGAGTCGATCAGTTTATGGGCATTCTGACGTAAATTGTTGGCAGCTGTGGCACTTTCATGTACGAGGGAAGCGTTCTGCTGGGTGACCTGATCCATCTCGGTAACCGCTTGGCCGACTTCCTGCACCCCGGCACTTTGTTCAGCACTGGCATGGCTGATTTCTTTCATGATGTCGGTGACCCGGCCAATTGCCGCCACGATCTCTTCGGTGGACTTGTTGGCGTCGGCGGCACGTTCATTGCCGTGCTTGACGCGCTCAAGATTGCTGGAGATCAAATCATTGATTTCGCGGGCGGCGTCGGCACTGCGCTGGGCAAGTTTGCGAACTTCTTCGGCCACCACGGCGAAGCCGCGGCCGTGTTCGCCAGCACGGGCCGCTTCAACGGAAGCGTTCAGCGCCAGGATGTTGGTCTGGAAGGCGATGGCATCGATGGTCGAGATAATCCCGGCGATTTCCTGTGAACTCTTGTTGAGATCGTTCATGGTGTCAGCCACCTGACGCACGGCGTCACCGCCTTGTGTCGCTGTACGGGAAGCACTGGTCGCTTCCTGGCTGGCCTGTTCGGAGTTGTCGGCGTTGAGTTTGACGGTGCTGTTGAGCTGTTCCATGGCCGAGGCGGTCTCTGCCAGTGCGCTGGCCTGTTGCTCGGTACGCGATGACAGGTCGTTATTGCCCTCGGCAATTTGCTCGCTGTTGCTGGCGACCGCCTGGGCTGATGCCCGAACGTCAGCGACGATGCCCTGCAGTTGACGCGCCATCTCCACCTGAGAGGCCATGATGCTGCGCTTGTCGCCCTTCTTCAAGCGCCCTTGGCTATCCAGCTCGCCACGCCCAATGGCTTCGGCAAACGCCTTGACTTCATGGGGCTCGGCGCCCAGCTCACGCATCAGCTGACGGGTCATGAAGACCGCAATAAAGCCGCCTACAAGCAAGGCGAATACAGTCAGGCCGAGCATCTGCATCTGGAAGCCGGATGCGGTATCGCGAGCGGACGCAGTGGTAGCGTTATTCAGCTGTTCCTGATAATCGATGAACTGGTTGATGCGGTTGAGCCATTCGGCATAGGCAGGCCCGGCTTCAGCCAGCAGTAACTGCTCAGCCGCTTGATAATTTCCTTGCGCATGGGCATCCAGTACTTCGTCGGTGAGCGTACGGGTCGACTCGGCTTGCTCTTCAATACGGCTGAGTATGTTTTGCTCTTCGCTGTTGTTTTGGCCCTGTAGGCTGGCGTTGTTGGCGATAACGCTCTGCATGCCTGCTGAGGCGCTAGTGTAGTTGTCCTGCAAACGCTGCATGGTGTCCTGAAGCGCAGCAATGTTGCCGTCGCCAGTGAGCACAATGTCGCGCAGCGCGATGGCGCGGTCATGGACACTGCCTCGCCAGTCAATCGCGTGACGCTGCTTTTCGCCGTTGACGTCGTTGATGACTGCGAGGTCGCGGTCAATCTGGTTGACCTGGTAGATACCAATGCCCGTCAATATCACGAGAAGCGCAAGGAGTGCCGAAAACCCCAGGGTAAGACGCGTACTGATCTTGGTTCCCGTGAACCGTGAGTTTGACAAAAGCATTGAGTTTCTCCTTAGGCACCGTTTAGATGCTTGATCATGTTGGTACGAGGATATTAGTCATTTATATAGCTTTTGTACAACTATTGGCGGCGGATTTAGCGTGGTTTTTTGTTAACTAATTGATAAGTATAAGTATAAAAAGAAAAGCCACGCGAATGCGTGGCTTTTAAAATGGCGGTTTAGCAAGAAAACTTGTACAGCTTTCTTGCTAGCTCATGTCAACGCCTGACATGGCGAATACGCGATACGCTAATCGATATGCTTGGGTACAAACCGATTGCCTTCTAGCTGGTCATGGTTGGGCGCATTGTCGCGCAGAACCGCGAGCACTTCGTTGGCTCTGTCGTCCATCTCCAGACCCTGGTAGCCTTCTATCATGGTGGCAAGTGCATCGTGAGTGGCGTTGGATTCAGGGTAGTTTTCGATCACCCAGCGACCGCGCTTAACGGCGGCAAGATAGGCGCCGCGACGCAGGTAGTAATCGGCCACATGGAGTTCATGGCGAGCGAGCAATTCACGCAGGTACACGATTCGCTGCTGAGCATCCGGTGCATACTCGCTTTGTGGGTAGCGCTGAATCAGCTCACGGAAATCGCTGTAAGCATCACGTGTGGCGCCTAAGTCGCGCTTGGAGATATCAATCAAGCGCAGGCGCTCAAGGCTGAAACGCCCTGCCTGCCAGGCAGACAAGCCCCGCAGGTAATAGGCATAATCGACCTGAGGGTGATCGGGGTGCAAGCGAATGAATCGGCTGGCGGCGGCGCGCGCTTCTTCCCAGTCGCCATTCTCGTAATAGGCGTAAATCAACTCCAACTGGGCCTGTTCAGCGTGCTCGCCAAACGGGTAGCGGGTGTCCAGCGCCTCCAGGCGTTCTACCGCGATATTGAAGCGGTTCGCATCAAGAGCATCGCGCGCCCGTTCGTAGAGTTCACGCTCGGCAACGCCAGCGTATTCGTCATCGTCGTAGGCTGTGTCGTTGTTGCCATTGCTGGCGCACCCAGCCAGTAGAGCAAAACTTAAAGCAAACACGCCAAAGCGGTTGGCAGCGGAAAAAGCGCGCATCATCATCCTCGTTGCAAACAAGCCTCAATCACCGAAAAGCGACGATGGCCATGAGTAGAAATGGTAGAATAAGTCACAGTCAGCCCACTATAAATCACCTCGGCAAAAAACGCAGGCTTCGTATTACATTGCCGGGGTGTCGTTAAAGGAAGTTATCCTATGCCTCGCAGTGTTGAAGCGACGCAACGCGTGCCAACGTCATTGGCAGGTGCCCGTTTGGACCAAGCGGCGGCCGAGTTGTTCAGTGATTACTCTCGTGAACGTTTGAAAGCGTGGATCAATGCCGGTGCGTTGACGGTCGATGGCGAAAAAGCCAAACCCAAGGCGAAGTTGCACGGTTACGAGACGCTCGTGCTGCAAGCAACACTCGAGGAAGATACGCGTTTTGAGCCTCAGGCGATCCCGCTGGATATCGTCTTTGAAGACGAGACGGTGATGGTGGTCAACAAGCCAGCGGGGATGGTGGTTCACCCGGCGGCGGGCAACCCGGATGGCACGTTGTTGAACGCCCTGTTGTATCATCATCCTGCGTTGGCGGAAGTCCCCCGGGCAGGCATCGTCCACCGGCTGGATAAAGATACCACCGGGCTAATGATGGTGGCCAAGACCCTGCCCGCGCAAACCGCTCTGGTTGAGCAGCTACAGGCGCGCACTGTTTCCCGCCAGTACGATGCCGTGGTGATTGGCAAGCCGATCGCGGGCAGCACGATCGATGCACCGATTGGACGCCATCCCAAAGATCGTAAACGCCAGGCGGTGAACGCCTCAGGCAAACCGGCGGTGACCCATTTTCGTGTGGTGGAGCGCTTTCGTGCGCATACGCACGTTCGCTGCCAGCTGGAAACCGGGCGCACTCACCAGATCCGTGTCCACATGGCCCACGCCCGCTACCCGCTGATTGGTGATCAGCTCTATGGCGGGCGCGCCAAGCTGCCGCCTGGCGCTGCTGGTCCATTAAAAGACATACTGCGCGAGTTTCCCCGTCAGGCGCTGCACGCGCGCAAGCTGCGATTTATCCACCCTGTTAGCGGCGAAACACTGACTTTCCACGCAGGCCTGCCTGATGATCTACTAATGTTGTTGGACTACCTGCGCGACGATAGCGAGACCATGCAATGAGCGATGCCATTGACCTGAAGCCCACGCTGTTGGTGCCTGATTGGCCGGCACCGGCTAACGTGGGGGCGTTTGTCACCACCCGGGAAACGGGGCCCAGCCAAGGTGATTTTGCTGCCTTCAATCCGGCTGCCCATGTCGGTGATAACGCTGACCACGTTGATCTGTGTCGTCGGTTACTTGAAAAAGAACTCGGTGATGAGCGTCCATTGCTGTGGCTCAATCAAGTCCATGGCGCGCGCGTTCAGCAGGCGTATCAATGTGATGCGCCAGAGGCTGACGCGGCGATTGCCAATGACCGCGGCTACGCCTGTGTGGTGCTGACGGCCGACTGCCTGCCGGTATTGTTTTGCAACCGAGCGGGGACCCAGGTGGCGGTTGCCCACGCGGGCTGGCGTGGCATGGCCACGGGCGTGTTGGAAGCCACGGTCTCAGCGATGAACAGTGATCCAGACGATATTCTGGTGTGGCTGGGCCCGGCGATATCGAACGCGCAATTTGAAGTGGGCCCCGAGGTCTACGGGGCCTTTGTGGCAGCTCAGCCTGAAACGGCGGATGCGTTCGACCACAGCCCTTATCGTCTGGGGCATCACATGGCTGACCTCTACCGGTTGGCCCGCTTTCGTCTTGAGGCGTTGGGGATTCATCACATCAGCGGCGGTCACTTCTGCACTGCCTGCGAGTCACGCTTTTACTCCTATCGTCGAGACGGCGGCCGTACCGGCAGAATGGCGAGCGTGATCTGGATCAAGTAAATCAGCAGACGGTCACACTTCCCCTTGAAACCTCCTGGCGCTGACGCCATTTAACTAGTCAATCTAATCGTGATTAGCACGATGATGACAGGTTATCGGGATACGCCGTACGTCCAAACGCGCGGCCACCCCCAGGAGGAAACTATGCGATTTGATAAATTTACCGCCAAGCTTCAGGCCGCCATTGCCGAGGCGCAATCAGTGGCTGTTGGCCGTGGACACAACCAGCTTGAGCCTGCTCACTTGCTGCTGGCGCTACTGGATACCAAAGATACCGGCATCAAGGCCCTGGTCGAAAAAGCTGAGGGCAGTAGTTCGCGCCTGCGCGATGGCTTGGTTCAGCAACTTGACGATTTGCCCAAGGTCGGCCAGTTCGATGGCGAGGTGCAGCCCTCGCGGGATTTGGTCAAGCTTTTCAACTTGACCGACCGCGAAGCGCAGAAGCGTGACGACCAGTTTATTGCCAGCGAGCTGGTGCTGCTGGCCGCGCTGGAAATGAACAGCGCCATCACCAAGTTGATGAAGCAGGTCGGGCTTACCCGCAAATCGCTTGAAGCCGCCATAGATAGCTTGCGCGGGGGCGCCAAGGTGGACGACCCGAACGCTGAGGACCAGCGTGAGGCGCTCAACAAGTACACCTTGGACCTGACTCAGCGCGCGCTGGACGGCAAGCTGGATCCGGTGATTGGCCGCGACGACGAAATTCGTCGCACCATCCAGGTGCTGCAGCGTCGCACCAAGAACAACCCTGTTCTCATCGGTGAGCCCGGTGTCGGTAAAACTGCCATTGTCGAAGGTCTGGCGCAGCGGATCGTCGATGGCGAAGTCCCAGAAGGCCTGAAAGACAAGCGCGTGCTGTCGTTGGATATGGGCGCGTTGCTGGCGGGGGCCAAGTTCCGCGGCGATTTTGAAGAGCGCCTGAAAGCGGTGCTCAAGGAGCTCTCCCAGGAAGAAGGCCGGGTGATCCTGTTCATCGATGAGCTGCACACCATGGTTGGCGCAGGCAAGGCCGAAGGCGCCATGGATGCGGGTAATATGCTTAAGCCGGCGCTGGCTCGCGGTGAGTTGCATTGCGTGGGCGCCACTACCCTGGATGAGTATCGCCAGCATATCGAGAAAGATGCCGCGCTTGAGCGCCGTTTCCAGAAGGTGCTGGTCGACGAGCCGACGGAAGAGGACACTGTGGCGATTCTGCGTGGCCTTAAGGAGCGCTACGAGGTCCACCACGGCGTCGATATCACGGACTCGGCGATTATTGCCGCGGCAAAACTCTCCACTCGCTACATTACCGACCGCCAGTTGCCCGATAAAGCCATCGACCTGATCGATGAAGCAGCCTCGCGTATTCGTATGGAGCTGGATTCCAAGCCTGAGGAGATGGATAAGCTCGACCGCCGCTTGATTCAGCTCAAGATGGAGCGCGAAGCGCTTAAGAAAGAGACCGACGAGGCGACCAAAAAACGCCTGGAAGCGCTCAACAACCAGATCCAAGAGTTGGAGCGCGAGTACGCGGATCTGGATGAGATCTGGAAAGCCGAGAAGGCCAGTATTCAGGGGGCAGCGCAGTTCAAGGCCGACCTGGAACAGGCCCGTATCGATCTTGAACAGGCCCGCCGCCAGGGTGACCTGGGCCGCATGTCGGAGATTCAGTACGGCAAGATACCCGAGCTGGAGAAGAAAATCGCTGAAAGCGCCGACAGCGAAACGGATACCTCAAGCCATCAACTGCTGCGCTCCAACGTGACGGAGGAGGAGATTGCCGAGGTCGTTTCCCGCTGGACGGGTATTCCGGTCGCCAAGATGCTGGAAGGCGAGCGGGACAAGCTGCTGCGTATGGAAGAGGCGCTGCACGAACGGGTAATCGGCCAGGATGAAGCGGTCGAGGCCGTGGCCAACGCCGTGCGTCGCTCACGGGCCGGTCTTGCTGACCCCAACCGCCCGAACGGCTCGTTCCTGTTTCTCGGCCCCACCGGGGTAGGTAAGACAGAGCTGTGCAAGTCGCTGGCCAACTACCTGTTCGACACCGAGGAAGCCATGGTGCGTATCGACATGTCGGAGTTCATGGAGAAGCACTCCGTGGCCCGTCTGATCGGTGCGCCGCCCGGTTACGTGGGCTACGAAGAGGGCGGCTACTTGACTGAAGCGGTGCGCCGCAAGCCCTATTCGGTAATGCTGTTGGACGAGGTAGAGAAGGCTCACCCTGATGTGTTCAATATCCTGCTCCAGGTGCTGGAAGACGGGCGTTTGACCGACGGTCAGGGCCGCACGGTAGATTTTCGCAATACCGTGATCGTCATGACCTCCAACATGGGATCGGACATTATCCAGCGTATGGGCGGAGGCGCTGGTGAGGATCAAGACAGTGATTACGAAGTGATGAAAAATAGCGTCATGGAGGTGGTGGGTAACCACTTCCGGCCTGAATTGATCAACCGTATCGATGAAGTGGTGGTGTTCCACGCGCTTGGCCAAGAGCAGATTCAGGCGATTGCCGGCATTCAGCTTGAGCGCCTGAAAGCGCGCCTTGCTGAGCACGAGTTACGTCTGGAAATCAGTGACGATGCCTTGGCACAGTTAGCCGTAGTGGGGTTTGACCCGGTATATGGTGCAAGGCCGCTCAAGCGGGCGATTCAAAGCCGTATCGAGAACCCCTTGTCCCAGGATCTGCTGGCCGGCAAATTTTCACCCGGCGACACCATTCATATCAGTGCGGCCGATGGTAAATTAGTGTTCTCTTAATATAAGGTTCTCTGCCTATCAGCCCCGCTTGACGATGTCAGCGGGGCTTTTTTTGCTTTCAAATAACCTGTTTGTCGGCTTTCGTTGGATCGAAGGTTGACAGGCTGAGGATGCTAATGGAATCTTGAGGGTTCCTGATTTGCGGGCGCGGAACCAACGGGTAATCCCCAGTCCCCGCGCGAAGGGTAGGCGAATGCCTCTACCCGCCGAAGGACTTCCGGGCTTGGGCTAACCGCCCGACCTGGCCAACGCCCCGACACGGCGAACTGCCGTGATAAGAGTGCAGGCCCTAACCGGGCCTTATGCCAGGGTTTGGCATCAGGTGCCAGCGATGGCTGGCAGCGGCATACCGCCGCACTCGACACCGTAGAATTGTCTGCGGATCGCACTCGAGACCTTCAGGGGAGAAACACTGTGGAACTGCTTTCCGGCGCAGATATGATTGCCCGCTTCTTGCAAGATGAGGGCGTCGAATACATTTATGGTTATCCCGGCGGTGCGGCGCTGCATATCTATGATGCGCTCTTCCGCCAGGACAAGGTGAAGCACATTCTGGTGCGTCACGAACAAGCGGCGACCCATGCAGCCGACGGTTATGCACGCGCGTCCGGCAAGCCCGGCTGTGTGCTGGTGACCTCGGGCCCGGGTGCCACCAACGCCGTGACCGGCATTGCTACCGCTTATATGGACTCGATTCCCATGGTGGTGCTGTGTGGGCAGGTAATGAGTCACCTGATCGGCGATGATGCCTTCCAGGAGACCGATATCGTCGGTGTGACCCGCCCGATTGTGAAGCACAGCTTCTCGATTCGTCACCCATCCGAAATCCCGGAAGTGCTAAAAAAAGCCTTCTACCTGGCGGCCACTGGACGTCCCGGCCCCGTCGTGGTCGATATTCCCAAAGACATGACCGCACCCACCGAGCGTTACGAGTACGTCTACCCGAAGAAGGTCAAGATGCGCTCCTACAACCCGGTGACCCGAGGCCATACAGGGCAGATAAAGAAAGCCGTCGAGATGATGCTCAAGGCCAAGCGCCCGGTATTCTATACCGGCGGCGGTGTCGTGCTGGGTAAGGCCAGCGACGGTCTGACCGACCTGGTCAAGCAACTGGGCTTTCCGATAACCACCACATTGATGGGGATTGGCTCGTACCCTCAAAGTGACCGGCAGTGTTTGGGCTGGCTGGGGATGCATGGTTCCTATGAATCCAATATGGCGATGCATCATGCGGACCTGATCATCGCCATTGGTGCGCGTTTTGACGACCGCGTGACGAACAATACGTCGAAGTTCTGCCCAACGGCGAAGATTATTCACGTCGATGTCGACCCAAGCTCCATCTCCAAGACCGTACGCGCCGATGTGCCGATTGTGGGCCCGGCCTCAAGTGTCATTAATGAGATGATTAGTCTGGTGCAGGGGCAGGAAATTGCGCATCCGGAAGCACTGACGGAATGGTGGCAGAAGATTGATGACTGGCGCGCCGACCGTGAAGGCAAACTTTACGAGCCGTCCAGCACGGGGGAAGCCCTCAAGCCTCAGGAGGTAATCGAAGCGCTTTGCCGGGTGACCCGCGGTGAGGCCTACGTGACCACCGACGTGGGCCAGCACCAGATGTTCGCGGCGCAATACTACAAGTTTGATAAACCCAACCGACTGATTACCTCAGGGGGGCTGGGCACCATGGGATTTGGCTTCCCGGCTGCCATGGGTATCAAGCAGAACTTCCCGGACGATGACGTGGTATGCGTCACCGGTGAAGGCAGCTTTCAGATGATGATGCAGGAGCTTTCGACCTGTAAGCAGTACGGTGTCGGTGTCAAGATTGTCAATCTCAACAATGCCTCGCTTGGCATGGTGCGTCAGTGGCAGGACTTGAACTACAAGTCGCGCCACGCCCACTCCTATATGGAGTCGCTGCCCGATTTTCATATGTTGATTGAGGCGTATGGGTTCACCGCGATCACCGTGACAACCATTGATGAGTTGGAACCGGCGATGGAGCGGGCGTTTGCTGACAAGCACGAGCTGGTGTTTCTTGACGTGAAGGTCGACCCTTTTGAGCACGTCTATCCGATGCAGGTGCCGTTGGGCGCCATGCGCGACATGCTGCTGTCTAAAACGGAGCGTACCTGATGCGTCATATCATCTCGATTCTGATGGAAAACGAACCGGGTGCGCTGTCACGTGTGGTCGGGCTGTTTTCCCAGCGAAACTTCAACATTGAAACGCTTAACGTCGCACCCACGGAAGACCCGTCGCTGTCGCGCCTTACAGTGACGACGGTGGGCGATGACCGGGTGATTGAGCAGATCACCAAGCACCTCAACAAACTGATTGATGTGGTCAAACTGGTGGATCTCACCGAAGGCAACCATATCGAGCGTGAACTGATGCTGGTGAAGGTGAAAGCGCTAGGCGCCGCGCGTGACGAGGTGAAGCGCACGGTGGATATCTTCCGCGCCCAGGTGGTCGATGTCACGCCGAGCCTTTACACGGTACAGATCACCGGCGATGCCGCCAAGCTGGATGCCTTCCTTCAGGCCATGGCACCGGTGGGTATTCTGGAAGTGGCGCGTACCGGGGTGTCGGGTATTGCCCGCGGCGACAAGGTGCTGTCGCTGTAGGCAGCTCTGTTGACGAATGCCTCTGGTCGAAAGGCCGCCCTCTCTGGGCGGCCTTTTTCATGGGTGAAGGTTTTTACCGGGCGCTGACGGTTGCCCAGAAAGCGTCGATCATGGGATTTTTTAAACGTCGGTTGAGTACGCATAACCCAACATCGTAGTGAGGGAGTTCAGGTTTCACGTTCAGCACCTGAACCCGCCCGGCCAGCGGGCTGTTATCCAGTACAATTTTCGGCACTACGCCCACGCCAAAACCCAGGCCTACCATGCTGACGATGGCTTCATGTCCGGCCACCTGGGCATAAATCCGCGGTGCGATTCCCAATGCCTTGAACCAGGTATTGGTATGCTCCCTGGATAGCCCCGCTTCAGACAGAATCATGGGCACCCGTTGCCACTGCGCAGCGGTCGAGCTTTCGGGTTCGAGTGGTAGCCAGTCCTGTGTCTCGTTGGACGCAATAAATACTAACGGCGAGCGTGTGAGCGATTTAAAGGCCAGTGCGCCAGGCGGTATGCGCGGGCGCGGTGTAATCGCCATATCGTCAGCGCCATCCAGCACCCGGGTCATGGCGTTGGCGGGGTCGCCGGTGTGCAGCTTGAGCTCAATGCCCGGATGACGCGTGCGGACATCGCTCAATAACTCATAGAGAAAGCTGTAGCTGGCGGTGACCGAGCAGTAAATGCTGATTTCACCGCGCAGCTGTTCGGTGGTGGCCGCGAGGGTGCGCTTTTGCGTTTCCCACTGCTCCAGCGTGTCTTTGGCGTAGTGATGAAACGCCAAGCCTTGCGAGGTCAGCGTGACATGACGGTTGTCGCGCTCAAACAGGCGAGTGCCAAGTTCAGCTTCAACGTGCTGAATCGAGCGGCTGAGTGTTGACGGACTGATGTGGCAAAGTTCGCTGGCGCGACCATAATGCAGCGTCTCGGCCAGGGTGACCACATGTTTGAGTAAGCGGAAGTCCATGGCAGGCCAGTATCCTCGAGAGTATTTCATAAAATGAAATAGTATGTTGCAAACATAGCGTTTTACGCAACGGTGATGCTGTCGTAGAGTGACTCCAATGACGAATCCCAGTGCTGCAGAAGACGGCACGGGTGGCCATCAACGCTGAACCACACGCTATTCAAACTGCTGATTCAACCCATTTTTGGAGTATTGCCATGCGCGTTTATTACGATAAAGACTGTGACCTGTCCCTTATCCAAGCCAAGAAAGTCACCATCGTTGGTTATGGTTCTCAGGGGCATGCCCACGCCAACAACCTGAAAGAATCAGGTGTCGATGTCACCGTTGCATTGCGCAAAGGTTCTTCGTCGGCGGCCAAGGCAGAAGGCGCTGGCCTGAAAGTCGCTACTGTTCCTGAAGCCTGCCAAACCGCCGATGTGGTGATGATTCTGGCGCCGGATGAGAATCAAAAGGCTATCTATGAGCAGGAAGTCGAGCCGAACCTGAAAGAGGGTGCCACTCTGGCGTTTGCCCATGGCTTCAACATTCACTACAACCAGATTGAACCGCGTAAAGATCTCGATGTGATCATGATTGCACCGAAAGCGCCGGGTCACACTGTACGCTCTGAGTTTGTAAAAGGTGGCGGTATTCCTGATCTGATCGCTATCCATCAGGATGCATCGGGCAGTGCCAAGGAATTGGCGCTTTCCTATGCGGCGGGTGTAGGCGGTGGCCGCAGCGGCATCATTGAAACTACCTTCAAAGACGAGACCGAAACGGATCTGTTTGGTGAGCAGGCAGTGTTATGTGGTGGTGCCGTTGAGTTGGTAAAAGCTGGTTTCGAAACCCTCACAGAGGCGGGTTACGCACCAGAAATGGCTTACTTTGAGTGTCTGCACGAGCTCAAGCTGATCGTCGACCTGATGTACGAAGGCGGCATTGCCAACATGAACTACTCCATCTCCAATAACGCGGAGTATGGCGAGTACGTGACCGGCACCGAGGTCATCAATGAGCAGTCGCGTGCCGCCATGCGCAATGCATTGAAACGTATTCAAACGGGTGAGTACGCCAAGATGTTCATCAACGAAGGTAACAGCAACTATCCTTCAATGACCGCGCGTCGCCGCCTTAATGCCGAGCACGACATTGAGCAGGTGGGTGCCAAGCTGCGTGGCATGATGCCATGGATCGCCGCTAATCAACTGGTTGATAAGTCTAAAAACTGATGGTGGTAAGTCATTAACACCACAGGGAAGGCTAACGGGGTGCGCACTGGCGCGCCCCGTTTTTTATGGTGCGATTGTTTAAGGCACGCTCGGGCGCAATTGACTGGCTGATAAGTCTTCAGCGTGTAGAATGAAAGTGATCACTGTTCCCGTGATTTACTTTTAATGGATGAGACCTATGACCCAGGACGCTCGCGATCAAGAGCAACCAAGTTCAGATCATTCTGGCGAAAACCAGGCAGGCAGTACGCGACCAGATACCGCTGACCAATCAGAAATAGGCGGCAATGAGGACTTGGCAGCAGCCTTCTTGCGCGACACGGAAGTGGTTGAAGAAGCGGTTGAAGATGGCAAAAAGGTTCGCCGCAAGGGTATCTACCTGCTGCCCAACTTGTTTACTACTTCGGCGCTGTTTTCAGGATTCTTTGCCGTGGTGGCGGGGATCAATGGTGACTTTACAGCGGCGGCCGTCGCCATCTTTATTGCCATGGTGCTTGACGGGCTAGATGGTCGAGTTGCTCGTATGACCAATACAGAAAGTGCTTTTGGTGCCGAATACGACAGTCTTGCCGACATGATTTCTTTTGGCATGGCGCCCGCGCTCGTCGCCTTTACCTGGATTCTGCAGGACATTGGTAAAACAGGCTGGGTGGTGGCATTTCTCTACGTTGCTTGCGCGGCACTGCGCTTGGCGCGCTTTAATGTGCAGATTGGTAGCGTGGACAAAAAATGGTTTATCGGCTTGCCCAGCCCCTCAGCCGCGGCGCTGGTGGCGGCGAGCGTATGGACATTCCATAGCTTCGACGCAGATGCTTTTGGCTTCAAACTGTTGATGCTGGTGGTTGTGGCGGCGGCTGGCGTGCTGATGGTCAGCAACATTCGCTATTACAGCTTCAAGGACCTCGACTTCAAAAAACCAGTGCCTTTCGTGGTCCTGCTAGCCGTGGTGCTGGGCTTTGTGATGATTTCCGTTGAGCCGTCTGTCATGCTGCTTTTGCTGTTTGGTACCTACGTGCTCTCTGGTCCTGTATTGGCCGTCATGCGCAAGGCAAAACCGAAAAGTTAAAAAATTCCGCACGCCCCTTGCGTCCTCGTCAGCAAAGCCGTAAAGTACGCATCCGCTGCCGGGGACGCCCAGCGTTGCCAGCGGTGAATGAGGTGTAAAAACCTCGGTTTGTCAGTAGGTTAGGCAAATAGCAGGAAGGAAAGTTGAGTTAAACATTTCCTT
>NZ_NBYR01000030.1:0-26110 GCF_002119345.1 Halomonas sp. CSM-2
CCGAGGGCAAGATCGACGCACAGGCTGAAGAAGAGCGCGACGACCAGCGCCGCCAGATGATTCTGGCGGCGCTGGTCGTCGCGCTCTTCTTCAGCCTGTGCGTCGATCTTGCCCTCGGCCCTGCGCGCTATAGCCTGGGCGAGGTCATGGCCGCGCTGTTCACCCCCGACAGCGTCAGCCAGCAGGCCCGGGTGATCCTCTGGGAAATCCGCATGCCAGTAGCCCTGATGGCGCTGGTGGTGGGCGCGAGCCTTTCCATCGCCGGGGCGCAGATGCAAACCATCCTGAGCAACCCGCTGGCCAGCCCCTTCACATTGGGCATTTCGGCGGGCGCAAGTTTTGGTGCCGCTCTGGGGCTAGCCTTTGGCGTCGCGATTATCCCGGCGGCCATCGAATACGTGGTGCCTATCAATGCGTTTCTGATGGCCATGGTCACCGCCTTTCTCATCCATGCGCTCAGCCTCAAGCGCGGCGTGACGGTGGAAACCATCGTGCTGCTGGGCATTGCGATGGTATTTATCTTCAATTCCCTCATGGCGCTGATTCAGTTTTTTGCCAGCCAGCAGGCCGTAGCCGCAGTGGTGTTCTGGACCATGGGCAGCCTCACCAAAGCCACCTGGCCAAAATTCTGGATCGCGCTGAGCATTTTGACCATGGTGATGCCGCTACTGGCACGTCACGGCTGGGCGCTCACCGCCATGCGACTGGGCGATGCCAAGGCCGAAAGCATGGGCGTGAATCCTCGCGCGCTGCGACTGGAAGTGCTGGTACTGGTATCGCTACTGGCCGCGATTGCAGTGGCGTTTGTGGGCACCATCGGCTTTATTGGCCTGGTCGGGCCGCACATTGCACGCATCCTTCTAGGCGAAGACCAGCGCTTCTTCCTGCCCGGCTCGGCGCTGTGTGGCGCGCTGATTCTTTCCGTCGGGTCCGTGATTTCCAAAATCATCATCCCCGGCACCATCATCCCCATTGGTATCATTACCTCACTGGTGGGCATTCCCTTCTTTCTATTTCTCGTGCTTAACCACAAGAAGGCGTCATGGTAACCCTACAGCTGACTCATGTTTCCGCCCGCTACGGGCGTACTCCCATTATCCAGGACATTACGACACCAGCCTTTCAGGGTGGGCAGATGGTCGCCCTGCTGGGGCCTAACGCCGCCGGTAAATCGACCCTTTTTCGCCGCATCCTGGGCCTATTGAAAGGTGACGGCGAGGTCACTATCAGCGGTACCAGTGCCGAGCGGCCCGTGGCCTATATGCCCCAGGACACGGGGGCAAGAGCTGTACTGACGGTGTATGAGTCGGTACTGTTAGCGCGCATGCAGGGACGCAGCCTGAAAGTGCAAAACGAGGACCTGGCCCAGGTTGATCGCGCCCTTGATGAGCTGAACATTGCCGTGCTTGGCGAGCGTGATATCGGCGACCTGAGCGGTGGGCAGCGCCAACTGGTCAGTGCCGCCCAGGCGCTGGTCCAGGAGCCCGAGATTCTGATGCTCGACGAGCCCACCTCGGCGCTCGACCTTAACCGCCAGATTAGCCTGCTGGGTGTGCTAAGGCGGCTGGCCAATGAGCGCCAGATGCTCATTCTGGTGGCGTTGCATGACCTGGGCCATGCGCTGCGCTTCAGCGATGCCGCCATGGTCCTCGAACATGGCCGCCTGATTGCCTGCGGTCCCACGGAGGACGTCATCACGCCCTCGCTGCTGCAATCCGTTTATCGGGTCAATGCGCGGATCGAGCCCTGCTCAAAAGGCAGCCCGCAGCTTATCGTCGAAGAGGCCATTTAAGCCGCCGCCCTTCCATGGCGGCCAGCGCCACCCCGCTCAGCATCAGCGGTAGTGCCAGCAGAAAGGCACTCGAGACAGGTATCCCGAACAACATCCAATCCGCCAATACGGGCCAAACCAGGGCAATATACTCAAAGGGTGCCAGACGGGACGCTTCCGCGTAGCGTAATGCCAGCGTCATCGCGATATGCGCCGCCCCGCCAAACAGGCCCGAGAGCACCAGCAGCCCAAACTCGACCGGGCTAAGCGCCGCCCAGCCCCATGGCAGGGTTGCAAGGCCTGCCAACGACGACACCAGAATAAAATAGAACGCGATGGAACCCGCCGTTTCCGTGCGTGAAATCCGCCGAACGGTCAACAGCGCCCCTGCCGTTAACAAGGCGCTAAGCGCGCCCAGCGCATAGCCGGCCACCTGGCCATGCGCCCCATCCTTGCCCAACCCAGGCAGCACCAATACCGCCATTCCGCTGAGCGCTAATACAATCGCCCCTGCTCGATAGAGCGAAAACCGCTCACCCAGCAGCAATATCCCGCCTACCGCCATGAACACTGGTGTCAGTTGAGCGAGCAGCGTGGCCTCGGCAACCGGCAATATCGCGACCGCCGCAAAGGAGGCGAACATGGCCGCCGCTCCCAACCCCGAGCGCAGAGCATGACCCAGCGGACGACGCGTTGCCAGGCCACGAGGGAATTCATGGCGCAAGGCCAGAAACACCACGATCGGCAACAACGCAAACAGCGAGCGAAAAAACACCGACTGGCCGACCGGCACAGCATCGCTGACCGCCTTGATGCTTACCAGCATGCCGGTAAACAGAAGACCTGACAGGACCCTGAGCAAAATCCCTGTTACGGGCCTATCCTGAAGGTTATCCATGATGCGCAGCACTCCCCATACAGCAAAAACCCCCGGCGGACCGAGGGTTTTTGCGCTTAACAGCCGACGGTTGGCTATCTCCCCAACATTACGGCTTCATCTCTTCAAAAAATTTCTTCACGCTGTCGAAGAAGCCGGTTTTCTTGGGTGAATGGTGGCTGTTGCTTCCGTCCAGGCTTTCCTGGAACTGGCGCAGCAGGTTCTTTTGTTCCTCGCTGAGCTTGACGGGCGTTTCCACCACGACTTTGCACAGCAGGTCGCCAGGGACGCCGCCGCGAACCGGCTTGACGCCCTTGCCCTTGAGCCGGAACATCTTGCCGGTTTGGGTTTCCGGCGGAATCTTCAGCTTCACTCGACCATCGAGTGTCGGCACTTCCAGCTCACCGCCCAATGCTGCATCGACGAAATTGATCGGCACGTCACATTGCAGGTGCTTGCCATCACGCTGGAAGATATGGTGCGGCTTGATGGCCACCTGGACGTACAGGTCGCCTGGCGGGCCGCCATTGATGCCGCTTTCGCCTTCCGCGTTCAGGCGGATACGGTCGCCGGTATCCACACCCGGCGGGATTTTCACCGACAGTGTCCGGGTCTCGCGCACGCGCCCTTCGCCGTTACACTTGTGACACGGCACCTTGATGTGCTGGCCTGAGCCATGGCAGGTCGGGCAGGTTTGCTGAACCGCAAAAAAGCCCTGCTGCATACGCACCTGGCCGTGGCCATGGCAGGTGGGGCAGGTATCTTTGCTTGACCCCGGTTCAGCACCGCCGCCGTCACAACGGTCACATTCAATATGGCGCGGCACACGGATATCAACCGTGGTACCGGAGACCGCATTTTCCAGGTCCAACTCCAGGTTATAGCGCAGGTCAGAACCGCGCGCCGGGGCATTGGGACCACGACGACGCCCGCCGCCACCGCCGAAAATATCGCCAAACACATCGCCGAAAATGTCGCTGAAATCGCCAGCGCCACCGCCGCCGAAACCACCGCCACCAAAGCCACCGCCCTGGCCATCGACACCGGCATGACCAAACTGGTCGTAGGCCGCACGTTTTTCGCTATCGGTCAGGACTTCGTAGGCTTCTGACACTTCGCGGAATTTTTCCGCGGCAGTATCGTCTTCCGGGTTGCGGTCGGGGTGATATTTTTGCGCAAGGCGACGGTAGGCCTTCTTGATCTCTTTCTGATCGGCCCCTTTGTCGACACCCAGGATTTCATAATAATCGCGTTGGGACATGGGTCCTACGCCTCTTGGTTAGCTACGCATTCAACTGCACATTTAACTATGTGTTAACGACAGAGTATTTAAGACACAGTATTTAACGACACATTAAGCTTTTTGCGTCTTTGACGTGGAAACAGCAACGCGGGAGTTGCCCCCCGCGTCGCCGCCTACCTCGTCAGAAAGAGCGCTTACTGCTTTTTCTGATCGTCGTTGACTTCTTCATACTCGGCGTCGACCACGTCTTCATCGGGCTTGGCGTTGCCCTGCTCGGCACCTTCCTCACCCGGCTGCTCGGCGCCTTCAGCCTGCTCGGCGTACATCTTCTGTGCCAGCTGGCCAGACGCTTCAGTGAGTGCGTCGAGTTTCTGCTGGATCAGCTCCTGGTCATCGCCTTTGGTAGCTTCTTCCAGCTCGGTGATCGCGGTTTCGATGGATTGCTTCTCGTCATCGGTCGCCTTGTCACCAGCTTCTTCCAGCGTCTTGCGGGTGGCGTGGATCATGCCGTCCGCCTGATTACGCAACTGCACCAGCGCCTCGAACTTCTTGTCTTCGTCGGCGTGGGCTTCGGCGTCGCGTACCATCTGCTCGATCTCGTCTTCGGTCAGGCCGCTGGACGCCTTGATGACGATCGACTGTTCTTTGCCGGTCGCCTTGTCTTTCGCGGAGACGTTCAGGATACCGTTGGCATCCAGGTCGAAGGCCACTTCGATCTGCGGCACGCCGCGCGGCGCCGGCGGAATATCGGCAAGGTCGAAGCGACCCAGCGACTTGTTCTGCGACACTTGCTTGCGCTCACCCTGGACGGCGTGGATGGTCACTGCCGTCTGGTTGTCATCCGCCGTGGAGAAGGTTTGCGTCTTCTTGGTCGGGATGGTGGTATTTTTCTCGATCAGCGGCGTCATCACGCCACCCAGGGTTTCGATGCCCAGGGTCAGCGGCGTTACATCGAGGAGCAGCACGTCTTTCACGTCGCCACCCAGAACGCCGCCCTGAATTGCGGCACCCACGGCCACGGCTTCGTCCGGGTTGACGTCTTTACGTGCATCCTTGCCGAAGAACTCAGCGGCTTTTTGCTGAACCAGCGGCATGCGCGTCTGACCACCGACCAGGATAACGTCGTCGATCTCGGAGGCCGACAGGCCGGCATCTTTCAGCGCCATCTTGCAGGGTTCCATCGAGCGCTGCACCAGATCGTCTACCAGCGACTCCAGCTTGGCGCGGGTCACTTTCACGTTCAGGTGCTTCGGACCGGTGTTATCGGCCGTGATATAGGGCAGATTGACATCAGTCTGCTGGGCGCTGGAAAGTTCGATTTTGGCCTTCTCGGCGGCTTCTTTCAGACGCTGCATGGCCAGGTTATCGCCTGACAGGTCAATACCGCTGTCCGACTTGAACTGGTCAACCAGATAGTTGATCAGCGCCAGATCGAAGTCTTCACCACCCAGGAAGGTGTCACCGTTGGTGGCCAACACTTCAAACTGGGTTTCGCCGTCGACATCGGCGACTTCGATGATCGAAATATCAAAGGTACCGCCGCCCAGGTCGTATACCGCGATGGTTTTATCACCGCGTGACTTGTCCATGCCATAGGCAAGCGCCGCTGCGGTCGGCTCGTTGATGATACGCTTGACATCCAGACCGGCGATGCGCCCTGCATCTTTAGTGGCCTGGCGCTGGCTGTCATTGAAGTAAGCCGGCACGGTGATGACCGCTTCGGTGACGGTTTCACCAAGGTAGTCTTCTGCCGTCTTCTTCATTTTCTTGAGCACTTCCGCGCTCACCTGCGGCGGTGCCATTTTCTGGCCTTTCACTTCTACCCAGGCATCACCGTTATCGGCTTCGGTGATCTTGTACGGCACCATCTTGATATCTTTCTGAACAACGTCGTCTTTGAAACGACGGCCAATCAGGCGCTTGATAGCGTAAAGCGTATTTTCAGGATTGGTCACCGCCTGGCGCTTGGCCGCCTGACCGACGAGCGTCTCACCGTCTTCGGTGTACGCAATGATGGACGGCGTCGTACGGCCGCCTTCTGCGTTTTCAATGACTTTTGCACTGTCGCCATCGAGCACCGATACACAGGAGTTTGTGGTGCCCAAATCAATACCAATAATGCGTCCCATAATAAGAACCTCGTATTCGGTTGTTTCAATACATCAAACTGGTTGCGGGATTTCCCGCGGGGTTGCCCCTTTATCTGGGGGCCACCTGAGACTTTTCAAGGCCCTTTTTAGGCCTTTACTGCGTTATGACTCACTCGCTTTCTGACTGACCACGACCATGGCCGGGCGGACCAGGCGTCCGTTCAGCAAGTAACCCTTCTGCATGACCTCCATGACCGTATTTGGCTCCTGCTCAGGGTTCGGCACCATCGCCATGGCTTCGTGGACCTGTGGGTCAAACGGCTCGCCCTGGGGATCGATGCTTTCAACGCCAAACTTGCTCAGCACATCCAGCTGCATCTTCAGGGTCATCGAGACCCCTTCGCGATGAACCTCGGAGGCGTCTTCCTGCATCGACTCAAGCGCTTTTTCCAGGCTGTCGATGACCGGCAGAAGCTCTTTAACAAACTTCTCCAAGGCGAATTTGCGCGCCTTTTCAGCCTCATGCTCCGCCCGGCGGCGCACGTTTTGCGCTTCGGCGGCTTCTCTTAGCGACTGATCTTGGGCTTCTGCCAGACGCTGCTCCAGATCCTGCACCTTGGCGGCCAGCGCATCGACTTCAGCCTCATCCTCGACACGATCGACGACGGTTTCATCGTCATTGACAAGGCCTTCCAGTTCGCCTTCAACCAAGCGATCTTCAGCTTCTTGCTCCGGCGTCTCTGCTTCCTGCTCGTGGCGAGCCAGCTCGTCGTCCATCGGGGTTTGCGGTTCTTTTGCCATGCCTAGCTCCTGCAACGTTCGAGAGGCGTGCGATACGCCCAAATAATAAATAGCAACGTAAATTGGCTCTGCACCGTATATGGGGACCATAAAAGCCATCTCAAGTGGGCATTGAAGCGTGTTTTCGACTACTGTATAAAACAACAATATTCAGACGCATTGACTACGCTCGTTCCGCTGCGCCTCAGGAGGCCCTCATGTTGACTCAGCTTGCCATTCGAGATTACGCGATCGTTGAGCACCTGGAACTCGACCTGACCCATGGCATGACCGCCATTACCGGCGAGACCGGGGCCGGCAAATCGATTCTGCTCGGCGCACTGGGCCTTTGCCTGGGCGAACGCGCCGACGCAGGCAGCGTGCGCCATGGCAGCGAACGCACTGACCTCTCAGCGCGTTTTGATATTCAGCATTTGCCCGCGGCAAGCGAGTGGCTTAGCAGCCGCGAACTGCCCAGTGACGAATGCCTGTTAAGGCGGGTGGTAACGGCAAGCGGGCGCTCCAAAGCATGGATCAACGGACAACCGGCCACGATCAGCGACCTCAAAGCGCTTGGGGAACACCTGGTGCAGATTCACGGCCAGCACGCCCACCAGGCGCTGATGCGCGAAGAAACCCATCTCGCACTACTCGACGATTATGCGGGCCTTCGCGACACCGCCCAGCAGCTGGCCGAGACGTACCGTGACTGGCGCAGCGCCAACCGTCGCCTCAAGCAGCGCAAGGAAGCCGGCAGCGAGGTAGAAGCCAAGCGACAGCTGCTGCGCTATCAGGTGGAGGAGCTCGATCAGTTGGGCCTTGCTGAAGGCGAACTGCAAACCCTTGAAGAAGAACAACACTCCCTGGCCCACGCCGATGAAACACTCCGCGAAACGCAGTTTGCTGCTGACTGCTGCGCCAGCGACGAGGGGGGAGCACTATCGTTGCTCAACCAGGCTTATACACATTTAAGCGCCTTGCCGGGCAGCGATAAGGGCACGTTATTTAACACTCTGGCGATGCTCAGCGACGCGCGCATTCAGGTCGAAGAGGCCGCCAGCGAGCTCAACCGTCTCGCCAGCACCACCGAACTCGACCCCGAGCGCTTGGCGTGGGTGGAAGAGCGTTTAGCGGACGTGCACCGTATTGCCCGCAAGCACCATGTGGCACCCGAAGAGGTTTGTGCACTGCATGCGGAGTTGAGCCGGGAAGTGGCCGAACTGGATAACAGCGAGAACGACATCGAGGCCTTGGGTGCCCAGGTAGCGGAACTTCGCGAGCGCTATCGACGTGACGCCAAGCACCTGAGCGAGGGACGCCAGAAAGCCGCCGTCCGTTTGGGGAAGGAGGTCCAGCAGCAGCTAAGTTTCCTGGCCATGGGCAAGGCACGCTTTGAAGTGGAGGTCACGCCCAGGGATACACCTGCGGCGGAAGGCGTCGATCAGGTTCACTTTTTAATCAGCGCCAACCCCGGACAGCCCGCCAGACCGCTCACCAAAGTTGCCTCTGGCGGTGAGCTTTCGCGCATCAGCCTGGCTATCCAGGTCGTCGCCGCGTCTCACTCAACCATACCAAGCCTGGTGTTTGATGAAGTCGACGTCGGGGTTTCCGGTGCCACTGCAGAGATTGTCGGCCAGCTGCTCCGCAAGCTGGGTGAAAACGGCCAGGTAATGACGGTCACCCACCTGCCTCAGGTGGCCGCCCAGGCTCACCAGCACCTGCACATTGAGAAACACGCCCGGCGCGATACCACCCTGACGCACATGGCCCTGCTGGATGAACAGGGCAGGGTCAGCGAGCTGGCCCGCATGCTGGGCGGCGTCAAACTCTCGGACCAAACCCTGGCCCATGCCCGTGAAATGCTCAATGCCAGCCAGCGCCAGCCCCACTGACGATGGCGGGCTGAAGGGCTGCTGGGCAACCGTGTATTTCAAGCGCGCAATAAAACGCCCCCAGGCCGCCTGGTATTTAAGCCAGGCAGCCTAGAGGCATTAGGGCGTGCATCAAAGCCTGAGCTAGGGGTAGCCCCTATTTCTTATTAGTCGGCCCGCTGTCCTGGCGTGTTACGTCCGATCCTCGGGGGCGCACGTATAACACCAACGCATGGTCAACTAATTCATAGCCGTGCTCTTCAGCGATTTCTTGCTGGCGTCGCTCAATGATCTCGTCAACGAACTCAACGATTTCACCGCTTTCCAGACACACCATGTGGTCATGGTGATCTTCTTGCGTCATCTCGAATACCGCGTGGCCGCCATCGAAATTATGACGAATCACGAGGCCCGCCGACTCGAACTGAGTCAGCACACGGTAGACAGTTGCCAGCCCCACATCTTCGCCCGCATCTATCAGTGTTTTATACACTTCTTCTGCGCTAAGGTGGTGCTGACCCGATGCAGTTTCGAGAATCTGCAGGATTTTGACGCGCGGCAGGGTCACTTTCAGCCCGGCTTTACGTAATTCATGGTTCTTATCGGCCATGGTTGCTCTTCGCAGTAACAGGTTAGGTCGGGTATGATCGACCGAAACCACGATAGTGAAGAATAGGCTCAAATGCAAAAATTGACTCGAATCATTACGCTTTCCGTCTCCATTGCCGTGATCAGCGGCTGTAGCTACGTTGGCGTGTATAAACGCGACATCCCGCAAGGCAACCTGGTCACCGAGGAAATGGTCGACCAACTGCAACCGGGGATGACCCAGGAACAGGTGACCTATGTGATGGGCCGCCCACTGCTTGAAGCGCCCTTTGATGCTCGCGAGTGGGATTACGTGTTCCGGCTCGACAAAGCTTACGCAGGGGTTGAACAGCGGCGTGTCACGCTGACATTTGATGACCAGGGGCGGCTTGCCAATATCGATCAGGAAGGCGATTTATCTGAGGACCTCCCTCTGGAGGCCGACACCACTAGCGGGCCGGCACCGGACATCACCGATCCCACTGAAGCGATCCCTAACGAGCCGAGGCAAAACACAACGCCCAATACCACCAATTGATGACGCGAGTCGTCGTCTTAATCGGAGCTCCCGCTCGCCTGGCGTTTTGCACGTTCACGGCGAGCGGCCTTGGGGTCAATCAGCAATGGCCGGTAAACCTCAATCCGATCGCCAGGGGCGACTTCATACCGCGATGGATCGCGTAGCGCCTGACCGAAGATGCCCAACGGCGCGTTTGCAAACGTTTCAGGGGCCAGCTCTGGGAACAGGTGGGGCAAATCTGCCAGGGCGACAGCTTCACGCGCCGTCGTCCCCGGCGGCACGCTCAGTGCAACCAGGCGCTGCTTGTGCGGAAGACCAAACGCCACCTCGATGGCAACGGCGTCATCGGCCATGGATCTCGTCGGCGCGGCGGGTAAAAGCCTCCACTAACTGCCCGGCAATCTGCTGGAACAACCTGCCGAATGCCATGCCCAACAGTCGGTTGGCAAATTCGAATTCCATGTCCAGGCTCACCTTGCACGCACCATCACCCATCGGAATGAATTGCCAGCGCCCTTTCAAACGTTTGAAAGGACCGCTAACCAAGGACATTTCAATACGTTCGGGAGCAAATAGGTCGTTGCGGGTAGTGATCGATTGCTCAACGCCGGCGCGCCCCAGGGTCATTTCGCCGATCAAATGATCGGCGTCGTGCTCGAGCAGACGCGCACGCCGACAACCCGGCAAGAACTCTGGATAGCGTTCGAAGTCGTTGACCAGATCGAACATTTGTTTCGGGGTGTGCCGCACCAAGGCGGAACGATTGACGGTTGGCATTGACCTCTCCGCTGACTTCACAGTGCCCAAGGCGTATCATGGGATCATAGTTAAGACCTTGAATGGTATCATGCCTCCCCACATAACGAAGGGGGTGTCACAGACAGATCGAATATGAGGTTTCATGGCCACGAAAAAAGGTAAGAGCAAAGGCCCTACCAGCAACGTTATTGCCCAGAACAAGAAGGCACGCTTTGAGTATCATATCAATGAAACCTTCGAAGCGGGTTTATCGCTGGCAGGATGGGAAGTCAAAAGCCTTCGCGCAGGCAAAGGACAGTTAACAGACACGTATATTTTAATTCGCAATGGCGAAGCGTGGCTGCTGGGTAGCCATATCATGCCGCTGAACACCGCGAGCACCCATGAAATCGCCGACCCTACGCGGACGCGAAAATTGCTCCTGCATCGCAAAGAAATCGCCAAGATATTCTCTGTGACTCAGGATAAGGGCCACACCTGCGTCCCCCTGAAGCTTTACTGGAAGCGCAACAAGGTGAAGTGCGAACTCGCCCTGGTCACCGGCAAGAAAATCCACGACAAGCGGGCCACCGAGAAGGACCGCGACTGGAATCGTCAAAAAGGTAGAATCATGCGGGAACATAACAAGGCATAGCTGGTCAATTTCGGGTGAGCACGTTAGAATGCTTAGGTAACTAAGGGGGCGACATGGTTTCGACGCCGGTGACAAACCCTGCGGTGCATGCCGAGAGTGTGATGTATCTCGTAAATACCACATCACGAAAAATAGTCGCAAACGACGAAAACTATGCTCAGGGCGCGCTAGCAGCGTAAGCTGGTAGCTTCTTGTCCGGCCCCAAGGCGATGTACCTGTCCATCGCTGAGGGGATACGAGCTAAAGCTGATAGGACCGCGGTTGGCGGTGTCTTCTCGTCAATCGTTAAACTTTAGAAGACTCGCAAGGCTGAATCCTGATCGTCGGAGTCAGCCGAGTTAAAGCAAAAGACGAAATCTAAGCATGTAGAGCCAATGGGCGAGTGCTGGCGGACGCGGGTTCAATTCCCGCCGCCTCCACCACCTATCAAAATTCAGATGCTTCCACATAGGTCTGAATGATCCATAAAAGCCCGCCCCGTGCGGGTTTTTTTGTGTCTGTATGCTTTCACATATACCCATACAGCATTGCGCACCGTGTATGCCTGTGTGTATGCTTTGCGATATTGTGAACCAGAGGCATACAAGCATGAAACGCTCACAAATTAAGCGCCGCCCCCTGGCTGACACCGTACTGGCGACACTGGAACCAGAAGCCAAGGTATACAGAGAGCTGGACGGCAGCGGCCTTTACTTCAGAGTAAAGCCCAATGGCTCCAAGTCTTGGGAACTGCGCTATAAGAAGCCAGACGGCAAGTGGTCGTGGATTGGCCTGGGCGGCTACCCAGAAACAAGCGGGAGCCTGGCGCGTGAAAAGGCCGACCAGCTTAGGGCAGATGCAGCGAAGGGAGAAAACCCCATCGTTTCCAAGCGAGCCAGGGAAACCGAATCACTAGAAGCCGCTAACAGTACCTTTGAGGCGCTGGCTAGGGAGTGGCACGCCAACAAGCGCCAGAACTGGACGGACGGCACCGCTACCCGCGTTATTGGTTCACTGCAAAAGCACGTCTTCCCCAAGTTCGGTAAACGCCCTTTCGCCGACATTACGCCGATGGAGTGGCTCGAGTTCCTGCGCGGCCTGGAAAAGACCGGCATCGTTGAGCAGACCAGCCGCATACGTGCTATCTGCCGGGAAGTGTACGACCTGGCGCTAGTAAGTGGGCGCATCCAGTACAACCCGTTGGAGAGCCTGCACAAGCACCTAACCACGCGCCGGGCAAACAACTATTCTCACGTCAGCCAAGACGAACTGCCCGCCCTGCTTCGCGCTATTGGCTCCTATCCCCATGCTGAGGACGTTCGCCTTGGGCTATTCCTGCTTTCCCGCCTGGCCGTGCGCCCTTCAGAGCTACGCGAGGCCCGTTGGGAAGAGTTCGACCTAGACAAAGCACTATGGACGATCCCCGCCGAACGGATGAAGCGCCGCCGTGAGCATACTGTTCCACTGCCTAAGCAAGCCATTGAAGCCCTTCAGAGCCTTCACCAACTGACCGGATACCAACCCCTTCTATTCCCTGGACGCAGCGACAAGACAGCGCCACGGTCGAACACGGTATTCATCATGGCATTACGCCGCCTTGGCTATGAGGGTCGCCAGACCGGGCACGGTTTCCGCCACATCGCTAGCACGATCCTGAATGAACACGGCTTTGATGAAAACCACATTGAGGCCCAGCTATCGCACGTCAAAGAAGGCGTTGCAGGCGTATACAACAAAGCCCAGTACATCGAACAGCGCCGCCACATGATGCAGTGGTACGCCGATCACCTGGACAACCTGCAACGCGGTAACGTAGTGGAATTTAAGCGAGCTTAACAACCGAATTGGCTGGCTAGGGCCGATCACCCGAAAGCGCGGACAACTCCACCGCGTTAGCCAGTCAACCTTTTATGGAGTACGTCAGGAGTGGCGTAAATGTCTTCTTTGAATGTTTGGCGAGCTTGCAAAAAGCTACACATTGAAAGCGCGTGTTTACTTATAGCTGGAATCGACCCACGGTCACTATGGCCTGATCTTATTTCACAGTCAGTTTCAATAGAGTCAGGCGCTGGAGATACAAACTCTATTAGAGCCGCACTCCAGTTTGATATTCCACAAGCCAGGGAAGCTGCTAATTGGCTGATTATCGCAAAACAAGCCGCCATAGATGGCAACCTAGCGCCTATCGGTAAAATACGCCTTTGGGGGCGTGACGGTCGCTGGACAAGTGCTGAACTAGCCGATTTAGCTACTTACGATAGTTTTGACTTTGATGTCACCCGACCAGAGCTGTCCCGATGGCTTTCATCTTTAGGATGGCTTGAGAGTGAACTTCCCGAGTTTTTAGCTGGTATCAACACAACCAAAGCTAAAAGTATTGAAGGCGAGGAGTCGCGGGCGCTTGAGGTTTTCGGGCTACTGGTGGAGGCATACGCTATTAAGCACGGGCCAGACTACCGAAATGGCGAAAAGCCAAAAGCTTCGCGTATCGTTGAGGATATGCTCAACATCATACCCGATGACGTTACCAATATGGGCGACCGCAAACTAAAAGAACATATTGGCGCGGCTATAAAGGCATGGGAAGCTAAGAAGCGCCGATAAGATGCAATCTGCATTTTGCACCTGCACCAACCGCTTTAGGGTAAACCCCACCATGGGAATGTCACTCATACAGAGGCGTTCTCATGAATATCGAAGCATTGCCCCAAGACCAAAAGCTAATCACCAAGCCCAACCTATGCCGCGCTATGGATATGACCCGCAGCGGCATAGACAAGCTACTCAAGAACGACCCTAGCTTTCCCCGCCCGCTGAAGTTCAGCGACAGCCAGCAAGCGACCTGCTATTTCCCCATTGCCGAGGTGAACGCCTGGCTAGAAGCCAAGCTGGCTATGCGAGGTGCTGCATGAGCATTCACCAAGTCGATGCTGCCAGCCAGCACGCCCGCATCTTGGCACGCCTCAAACAAGGGGCCGCTACCACTATCGAGCTCATCCAAGAAGAAAACATTCTTCGCCCTGGTGCCCGAATTTGTGAGCTTCGTGAAAAGGGGCACGACATACGAACTCATCTGCAAGACGTAATTGACCCATGGGGCCGCAAGCATTGCCGCGTGGCCTTGTACTACTTCCCTACTACCAATGGCAACGCCGTTAAGGCAGGTGCTGCATGATGCCCTTGCAACGCTCACCAATGCCGTTATATGCTTCAAGGGCTGGCGCAAAATCGTCAGCCGGGCGTGGAAACCCGAGTTATCCAAGGCGCACTAGCGCCCCTACCTTAGCAGGCGCTTTTTTTGTGCCCGCTATGTGTTATGGCGGCTGTGCGTGGGACGCTTTCGAGCGTGCCGGTTCCCTTGGATGCCGGTTTTCCACCCCGCGTACAGTCGCCACCCAATCCCGTGGAAAGGATCGTGGCGACTCCAATATCCAAGGAGTCACACCAATGGCAAAACTAAGCCTATTCCCTACCCGCAATCCGTCTGCACGCGCCGCCGCTCATCGAGCAATGGCGAAATCTGCGCTGTTTTCAGACTCAAGCGCCGCCGTCCGGCTCAAGCGCTACAACCACCATATTGAAAAAGCCCGCGCCTTTGAGGCCGAGCAAGTCCATAACCGTCGCAGCCGTCTCATGCAGGCTTACGACACCTTACGCGCTGAAAACGCGGAGGTGAGCCAATGAGCATGGAACATTTCAAACTATCCCCTGAAGCACCAAGTGGCGTCCTGATCGACGACATTGATGCAGCGCTCGAGAAGGCTAAAGACGCCGTGAAAGCGGTAGAGATAGCCCTATGCGAAGCCGCCAACGGTGAAGGCACTGACTTTAACCCTGGCATTCTGGCTGGCGTTTTGTGGAACGTTGAAACTCAGCTTCATATCGTCACCGAGCTAGCCCAGCACGCTTACAAAACCTCGGAAGCAAAAGGGGGTAAGCAGTCATGACACCTCAAAATCAAACCTACCTGCTGAAAGCCGCCCTTACTGGCGACGCTCGCCAGATGCAACAGGCGTCCCAAATCCTGGCAGGCGTGGCGATGCTGCTTAACGACCATGACTTTGATGGTTTGAAGCGTGAGGCACTTATAGAAACGCTTTGGCTGCTGTCCAACACGCTTGAGGAGCGTGGCGAATGGCTGCAAGAGGAGGGCTATGTATGCACAGAGCAATAAAAACGCCCAGCCTTGGGGGAGCATGGGCGCTATCAAAGGTCGTTTCTGAACAGATCGCCATAGAGAACAAACTGGCTGAAGACATTATCGCCTACTACGGCCTTAGTGTCAGCCCTATTGGTGATGGAGAAATTCACCGACACGATCACCCCGAAGGCCGCAAGGGCAACAAGCGGCTTTGGTACGTGCTACGCCATGACTTTGGCGTGCATGGTGATTGGGCTACCGGCGAACAACACAGCGTCTTTACTGACGAAAGCCCCGACCCAGAAGCCGCCGAGAAGGCACGGCAGGAGGCCGAAAAACACCGCCTAGAGCGACAGGCAGAGCGCGCGCGTGGGTATGCCATGGTAGCCGACCAGACGCGGCGAGAGTGGCCGCTGCTGACGCCTGCAAGCGCTACCCATGCCTACCTAGCCGCCAAGGGGGTAAAGCCCCACAACCTGCGCCAAATGCGCGGCCTGCTGGTAATCCCGCTCACCGATGGGCACCGCCTGGTGAACTGGCAGACCATCGCGCCGGATGGGGCCAAATACTTCAAGGCAGGCGGCAAGGTCAAAGGCTGCTATTCCCCCATCGGCAGCATTGAGCAGCACCAGCCGCTATTGATCGCAGAGGGATGGGCAACCGCTGCCACGTTGCATGAGGCGACAGGCTACGCGGTGGCCGCTGCCATGAATGCGGGGAACCTGCTACCCGTGGCGAAAAGCCTGCGCGAACGCTACCCCGCTCACCCCATCATCGTCTGCGCTGATAACGACCATGGCACCGCTGGCAATCCTGGCGTTACCAGGGGCAAGGAAGCCGCCTCAGCCATTGGGGCGAGCTGCGTGTGGCCTGAGACTCACGAGGGCGTGACTGACTTTAATGACCTAGCGCGACTAGGTGAGGGGCTGGCGCTATGAGTCAGCCCAATATCAAAGAAGTTGTCGATAATGCGCCCGAGCCACTTAAGCCGATGGACATAGTGCAGAACGCTATTGATCGTGCTTCGGATGATCCTGGTGCGCTTTTCGAACAAAGCATTCTTGACCAAATAACCAGCATTCGACAGCAAAGCCCAGCCGATTGGCAGCGCATCCGTGCCGCTGCCAAAAAAAAGGTGCAGGTTGCCGAACTGGACAAGCTGACGCGCACGCTAGCGAGCGGCGAAGGTGGCGAGCTATTCCCCACTATTGAGCCTTGGCAAGAGCAAGTAGACGGTGCCTCACTGGTAAGGGAGTTATCAGACACGCTAAGGCAGTACGTTGTCTGTGAGCCGGAAGTCGCCGATACCGCCGCGCTGTGGATCGCCTTCACCTGGTTCATTGATGAGGTGCATGTAGCGCCATTGGCTAATATCACAGCTCCATTGCCCAACTGTGGCAAGTCCACGCTGTTGGAGTTTTTAGAGGCGTTCGCCTTCCAGCCGCTCAAGTGTGACGGCATAAGCCCGGCTGCGCTGTTTCGCTCCATGGACAAATGGACACCAACGCTACTCATCGATGAGGTGGATACCTTTCTGCGTGATAACGAAGACGCCAGGGGCGTTCTCAACTCTGGCCACCGCCGCAATGGCTTCATCATTCGTGTGGTGGGTGAGGATCACGAGCCTAAGCGATTCGCTACTTGGGGCGCTAAAGCGCTGTGTGGCATTGGTAGCATTGCCAATACGCTGGCGAGCCGGTCTATTCGCCTGGAATTACGCCGCAAGCTGCCCCATGAGACTGTCGAGAATATACGCTTCATGCCTCAGGGGCTGCGCGACAGACTTAAGCGCCAACTGGCACGACTACAGGATGATTTAGCCGAGACGGTATCCAGCGCCCGGCCTGAGCCTATTCCGGGCCTCAGCAACCGCGCTGCTGATAACTGGGAACCGCTCCAGCAAATTGCCGTAGCTATCGGCGGGGAGTGGCCCGAGCGTGTTAAGCGTATCGCCATGACAGTGACCCGGATGGACGATGCCGAGCAAGCCTCAGACGTGGGCACTGAACTGCTGAAGGACATTAAAGAGGCATTTGAAGAGAAAGGCGTTGACCGACTATTTAGCGCTGAGCTGATTAACGCGCTACATTCCGACAGCGAAGCCCCCTGGAATTCATGGAACAGAGGGCAGCCCATTACTGCCCGCCAAGTAGCGACCAAGCTAGGTGACTTTGGCATCAAGTCGAAACAGTTACGCATCGGTTTCGAAACCAAAAAAGGGTATGACCGGAAAGACTTTGGCGAAGCGTTTCGGCGCTATCTTTCTCCCACTACCCCCCAGCCAAGCGAAACAACGAAACAAGCCAGCAACCACGCGGCTTACAGCGATATTCCCAACGAAACAGAAAACGACCATGTTTCGTATGGGAAACGCCACGAGGCCAGCAACCACGCGGATTGTTTCGATGTTTCGGATAAATCACCCCGGCAGCTTGCAAGTAATGGGGAGGAATTCTAATGGCCGCGCTCGACTACCTTAGAAACCATGGACTGCATGCCGACCCACTACCCGGCGAACGCCTTTACGTATGGCCTAGCGAGCGCATTACCGACGACATCCGCGTTTGGATCAAGTCACATAAAGCGGCGCTGCTGCGTGAACTGGTTCCCGCTAACGATAATCGGCGAATGGCATGGCGAGTATTCAGGGACGGCATACCCATGACCATGCTTGGCAAGATAATGACCTATGAGGAGGCGCTAGCGTCAGCCAAAGCCCGATGGCCTCACAACAGCATCGTTGTCGAGGAGTACGCGCAACGGATCACCCGAGCGTAAACCACCAATGCAACAAAAATCTATAGCCGCCTTTATTGGCGGCTTTTTATTGCTAATAAACTACTAAATACACAATTAAATGCTATTATACTGTTAATATAAGGCTATGTTGGTATCTGCTGTTGGCGTGCTTCAAAAATACTGTATAAACTACTGTATATGCAGTTTGCCTCTGGAGCACACCATGAAGCAAGCAGACCTCATAGCCCTTGAGCAGACCCTGGCTTCTCTCCCTGTTGATCTCAAAAAATACCTTGCAGATCAGCTACTTGGTCAAATAAGCTCCCAAGCGGACACCCTGCTCGAAACCGTCAGACCTCACCTTCCATGCCCGCACTGTGGCAGTGAACACCCTGCCAAGTGGGGACGCAGCGGTGGCCTACAGCGATATCGGTGCCGGAATCCCGATTGTCACAAGACGTTCAACGCCCTGACAGGCACGCCTCTGGCCAAACTGCAGCACCGCGACAAATGGTTCGACTACCTACGTTGCATGCGAGACAGCCTGACGTTACGCGTCTCGGCGGCCCGAGTAGGCATCGATTTGAAAACGGCTTTCCACTGGCGACATCGCTTCCTGAAAAGGAGTGCTCAAGACAACGCCAACCCACTATCCGGCATCATCGAGGTAGACGAAACCGTCTTCCTAGAGTCCTGCAAAGGGAAGCGCAAGATCACTCACCGCAGACCTCGAAAGCGCGGCGGGCAAGGCAGTATGAAGAAAAAAGAACAAAAGATTCAAGTGCTTATTGCGAGAGACCGAAACGGAAAGATCAGTGATTTGGTGGAACCGGCGCTCCAGAAATCCACTGTTCATGAATTCCTTTTACCGATCATCGACCGTGACTCGATTTTATGTTCGGACGGGCACAGCTGGTATAGGACTTTCTCTGCCGACCACGGCATTGCTCATCATCGACTGATCACACTCGATAATCAGCGAGTGCTCGGCAAGGAATACCACATTCAGAACGTCAATAGCTATATGAGCCGATTGAAGGGCTGGATGGCGCGCTTTCATGGGGTGGGGACCGCGTACTTACCCAATTACCTGGCATGGCGGCGGCTGTTTGAAACCGCGAAGCCAGCAGAGGAGGCGTGGTTTCGCGCAGCGATAGGCGCAGACCAACAACAGATACCAACATAGCCTAATTTATACAGTTTTCCGGTCGAGCACGACATGGCGAATTTTCGCACCCATATCACGGTGGCTTCTACAGGCGGTATGCTGCTGGCTTATGCTGGCTGGCAACTGCAGTGGTGGGCACCTTCCCAGGCGTTATTGATGGTGATCTTGACCGCGTTTGGCGGTATTTTGCCCGATATCGATGCTGACCGGTCGCATTCGATCCGGCTTATTTTCAATATCCTGTCCATACCGGCACTGGTGCTGGGCGTACTTATATTGCAGCCTTGGCTGTCCTCTGGGCAGTTGTTAATGGCCTGCGGTGGCGTCTACCTTGCGGTGCGCTATCTCGCGGGGATCACGTTTTCACGTTTTACGGTACACCGCGGTATCTGGCATTCACTGCTGGCGAGCCTTTTATGCGCGCTGCTGACAACGGCCGTGAGCTTTCAACTGCTTTCCCAGCCAGCGTGGCTGGCCTGGTCGCATGGGGCGGCGGTATGGATCGGGTTTGTTATTCACTTGCTGTTGGACGAAATCTACAGCGTCGACTTGGAAGGCGCTCGGCTCAAGCGGTCCTTCGGTACGGCCCTGAAGTTTGGCGATTGTCGCCGCCCGCTGTCGAATATGTTGATGCTGATTGCCTTGTTGCCCCTCTGGCCCTGCCTGCCTCCCTGGGGGGTGTTGGGCGAACTGATCAATCAAGGATCGCTGCTATGGCGGTAGTCGTCAGCGTGTAACCCATGTTTTTTCAGCTTGTCGTAGAACGTTTTGCGCGGAATGCCAAGATGGTGGCAGACCTCGGTGACGCGTCCATGATGGCGGGAAAGTGACTGGCTGATCAGGCTTTTTTCAAACAGCTCGACCTGGCGGGGAAGCGTTGGCTCTTCGGTATCTGCCTGAGCGCCTTCAAGCAGAGCATCCAGCCGGTAGTCAAAGGCCGCGCCAAGCAATACGTAGCGCTCGGCCAGGTTGCGCAATTCACGTACGTTACCTGGCCAGTCGTGGGCAAGTAGACTGGCAATGCCATGGCTGTCGATGGTGGGCGCTTCCAGACCGCTGCGGTTGGCAGCCACGACGGCAAAATGCTGGAAAAGTAGCGGTATATCCTCACGCCTTTCGCGCAGCGCTGGTAGCGGTAAGGTGACCACGTTGAGCCGGTAATAAAGATCTTCGCGAAAGCGACCCTCCTCGGCGGCGGCTTTGAGGTCGATTTTTGTGGCAGCAATCACACGGATATCGAGAGGTATCACATCGTTGGCACCCAGCCGCTCAATATGTCGTTCTTGGAGTACGCGTAACAGTTTGACCTGCAGGGCAAGGGGCATGGATTCAATTTCATCCAAAAAGACGGTGCCGCCGTTAGCGTGCTCAAACTTGCCGATTCGCCGTTCAACCGCACCGGTAAAGGCGCCTTTTTCATGGCCAAACAGTTCAGACTCGATGGTGTGTTCAGGCACGGCGCCACAGTTAATCGCCATGAAAGGGTGGTTGCGCCTTGCGCTGCGCTCGTGAATGGCTCGGGCCACCAGGTCTTTGCCGGTACCGGTTTCGCCGAACAGCAGTACGTCAGCTTCGACTTGGCTGATGCGCTGAATCATCGCGGCCAAGCGGGAGATCACCGGCGTTCTACCCACCAGGCGTGGGCCGAGTGCCGCTTGTTGAGCTTCAAGTTCCGCTTTTAGCCGATTATTTTCCAGGCTGAGCTGGCGTTTTTCGATACCCCGGCGCACCACGTCGAGCAATTCGTCACCGGCAAAAGGCTTTTCCAGAAAATCCCACGCCCCGGCGCGCATGGCCTCGACGGCCGTTGAAATATCACCGTGGCCGGTAATCAAAATGATTGGCAGGGTGCTGTCGCGACGATGCAGTTCGTGCAGCAACGTCATGCCATCCATACCCGGCATGCGAATGTCGCTGACAATGACACCCGGAAAGTTGGTGGGTAGTGCGGCCAGCGCCGCTTCGGCGGATTCAAAGCAGTGGGGCGTATACCCGGCAAGTTCAAGGGTCTGGCTGGCGGTGATGCGCAGATGCGGTTCGTCGTCAATCACCATGACCGGCAGCGTCGACGGCTCATGCATCGGAAGGAGTCTCCTGGGTAGTCCGCGGAGCGGGAGCGAGAGGGAGTGTAATGGTAAAGCAGGCGCCGCCGTCAGGCAGGTTGGCTGCCTGCAACTTGCCGCCTAGATCGTCCATGATACGCGATGAAATGGAAAGCCCTAATCCTAGCCCGCTACCCGGGGCTTTGGTAGTGAAAAACGGCTCGAAAACCTGTTCAAGGTATTGGGACGGAATGCCAGGACCGTTATCAACAACCCGGATAATCACCTGCTGATGGTTGGCTTGAGCGCTAAGCATAAGCTGCGGTGAAGGCGTCTCTTTCATGGCCTGGAGGGCATTGCCGATTAAATTGACCAGTACCTGTTCCAGGCGTACCAGATCGGCTTTTACCCAAAGCGTGTCCTCGGGCCACTGCTGTTCAACGTCAATACGATCATCACGAAGTCGGCTCTGGAAGAGGCGCAAGGCGTAATCGGCACACGCCTGAACGGAAACAGTCTCTGGGTGGTCGCTGCTTTTACGGGAAAACTGGCGTAGCTGGGCGCTAATGTCGGCCATCCGGTGGGTGAGCTCGATAATCTGCTCCAGATTAGCATCTGCCTGTTCTACCCGGGACAGTTCGATAAAGCGTCGGGCGTTTTCGCTGTAGGCGCGAATAGCCGCTAGTGGCTGGTTAAGCTCGTGGTTAATGCCGGCGGCGAGCTGGCCTAATACCGCGAGCTTGGCGGCCTGGATGAGTTCGTCCTGGGTTTGACGTAGGTTGGCCTCTGCACGGCGACGTTCATCTATTTCATCAGAAAGGCGCTGGTTGCTGGCAACCAGATCGCGGGTGCGTCTCTCAACGCTTATCTCCAGCTCATCCCGTACGCGGGCCAGCGTCTGTCGCTCGCGCTCGGCGAATGTCTCGCGCTCACGGCGAAGCCGAAGCCGCTGCCAGCCGATACCTGCGGCCAGAGCGACGATTCCATAGAGGCCGCCGGCCATTAAGGCGGCCATCCATTGGGCGTTTACGACGGGGCTTAGCGGCTTGAGTATATGCATTTGCCAGTTAAACTCAGGGATTTCTCGGGTCAGGTTCAGATAGTGCTCGTCACTGAGCGGGCCTTCTTTAAACGTCAC
Source organism: Halomonas sp. CSM-2 (assembly GCF_002119345.1). Classification (NCBI taxonomy): domain Bacteria; kingdom Pseudomonadati; phylum Pseudomonadota; class Gammaproteobacteria; order Oceanospirillales; family Halomonadaceae; genus Halomonas; species Halomonas sp. CSM-2. The sequence goes on from NZ_NBYR01000030.1 coordinate 22,341, forward strand.
GACGCGACTATGTACATTCAAGATATCTTCCACCTGAATGCCCGAGGAGGGTAAGGGTTCTTGGCCGTAGCGCTTTGTTGCATGCAGTGATTGCCGCTGTTCGTCGGTCAGTGGATAAAGTGCACTCATGCGCAATTCGGGTTGGCTGGCGAGGAAAATGATATTGTCGTCGTCGGTAACGAACAGAGTGGATTCCTGTTCGGCCCAACTTTCTTCCACGTCGTTTAGCAATACTTTAATGACCAGGACGCCATCGGGACGCGCGTCGGGTGAGGTGTCATCGAGCCATACCGGGGACGAGAAGTAATAACCACGTTCCTGCGACTGCAGGCCGAGTCCGTAAAAGCGCCCCTGTCCACCGGCGATTGCATCTTGGTAATAGCTGCGAAACGCGTAATTTTGTCCGATGAAGGTGTTTGGACGGTGCCAGTTGCTGGCCGCGATTGTGTCAGCATTGCGGTCCAATAGATAAACGTCAGAAACGCCAGAGGTGAAGCGAAACCGATCCAGCAATAAGTTGAGGGGCATCGGGTCCTGGCTGTCCGGCGAGGCGAGAAAACGCTGTACACCTTCGCGCGTGGCAAGCATCTGGGGGAGATAGTCGTAACGTAACAGGTAGCCATTGAGGTTAGCGGCGGACAGGCGAAGTTCGTTTTCCGCCTCTTGCTGAAGGTTGTTAAGTGCCTGTTCGCGGGCCAGGAGCGATGCTTGCCACATGCACAAGAAAAGCCCTAGCGTTACAGCGATCAACCATAGATACCGCCAGCGGAATAAAGGAATGTTCATGAGGGTGCCGAACTCGTGCCTTGGGCACGGCGCAAGGCACGCTGCGCGCGCGTTTCAGCTCGAGCTACTTCCAGCAAACCGTCCTCGACAAATACCAGGTGTTCGTGAGCGCGTGTACGTGCGTCTTCGGGCCGTCCCTCAATGATGGCATCCAGCAGTGACCGGTGTTGCTGCATCAGTTGGCTGCGTGAATCCGGTTTGGCAAAGAGGTGGGCTAAATTATCCACGATACTTTGTTCAAGTAGATGAAAAATACCGCGAATCGTATATAACAGCAGAACATTATGGGCGGCTTCTGCAATGGCCAGGTGAAAGGCCGCATCCAACTTTGCTTCCTGGGCAGGGTTGGCACCGACAAATCCGCCGTCAAGTTCTTCAAAGCGTTGTATAAGAACGGCTTTATCGGCTGGCGTAGAGCGCAATGCCGCGTAATAAGCAGAAATGCCCTCCATGGCGTCGCGAAACTCAAGGAGATCCAGATGAAACTCTTTATGCCGGGAAAGCATCTCCAGCAACGGGTCGGTGTACCCGCTATTAAGCGACTCTTCGACAAAGGTGCCTCCGCCTTGACGGCTCGTTAACAAGCCGCGAGCCGATAGTTTCTGTATCGCTTCTCTTAAGGAAGGCCGTGACACACCAAATCTTTCAGCAAGCTCTCGCTCGGGCGGTAGGCGCTGCCCGGGTTTCAAGCTACCTTCTAGTATCATGGCCTCCAGGCGCTCGGTGATCACATCGGCTAATCGCTGCTGGCGTAGCGGAGGGTAGTTCATTGAATGGCTCTCTAAATTGGTAAGACCAATGATAGGGTTGTCACGTAATGAACTCAAGCTGCCAGGCAGGACAGGGCGCCTTTGTCATTGCTTCAAATGAACGGGGTCAAGTAGTCGGGGTGGTTTAAGTAGAATTTTTCCGCACACCCCTTGCGTCCTCGTCAGCAAAGCCGTAAAGTACGCATCCGCTGCCGGGGACGCCCAGCGTTGCCAGCGGTGAATGAGGTGTAAAAACCTTGGTTTGTCAGTAGGTTAGGCAAATAGCAGGAAGGAAAGTTGAGTTAAACATTTCCTTCGCTTCTGCCAAACAGCCGTTGACAAACATTGGAAAGTGCGTAAAATACGCCTTCCTCGCTTAGCAGCGCCCACGTCAGGTTTTAAGGCCCGCAAGCGAAACGCTCTTTAATAATGTGATCAGGTAATTCATGTGGGCGCTTGCCGATGAGGGTGATAAATCACCAATTATCAAGGCAAGCGACTCGTCCAAGGTCTTCGGACCTTGAGAGAGCGTTTGAAAACCTTGAGCCAAGTTTGATCCGCTTTTGTTACTTTCGAGTGACAAGTAAGGATCACAATGATTGTAAACTGAAGAGTTTGATCATGGCTCAGATTGAACGCTGGCGGCAGGCCTAACACATGCAAGTCGAGCGGTAACAGGTCCAGCTTGCTGGAYGCTGACGAGCGGCGGACGGGTGAGTAACGCATAGGAATCTACCCGGTAGTGGGGGATAACCTGGGGAAACCCAGGCTAATACCGCATACGTCCTACGGGAGAAAGGGGGCTTMGGCTCCCGCTATTGGATGAGCCTATGCCGGATTAGCTGGTTGGTGAGGTAATGGCTCACCAAGGCGACGATCCGTAGCTGGTCTGAGAGGATGATCAGCCACATCGGGACTGAGACACGGCCCGAACTCCTACGGGAGGCAGCAGTGGGGAATATTGGACAATGGGGGCAACCCTGATCCAGCCATGCCGCGTGTGTGAAGAAGGCCCTCGGGTTGTAAAGCACTTTCAGCGAGGAAGAACGCCTGTCGGTTAATACCCGGCAGGAAAGACATCACTCGCAGAAGAAGCACCGGCTAACTCCGTGCCAGCAGCCGCGGTAATACGGAGGGTGCAAGCGTTAATCGGAATTACTGGGCGTAAAGCGCGCGTAGGTGGCTTGATAAGCCGGTTGTGAAAGCCCCGGGCTCAACCTGGGAACGGCATCCGGAACTATTAGGCTAGAGTGCAGGAGAGGAAGGTAGAATTCCCGGTGTAGCGGTGAAATGCGTAGAGATCGGGAGGAATACCAGTGGCGAAGGCGGCCTTCTGGACTGACACTGACACTGAGGTGCGAAAGCGTGGGTAGCAAACAGGATTAGATACCCTGGTAGTCCACGCCGTAAACGATGTCGACCAGCCGTTGGGTGCCTAGCGCACTTTGTGGCGAAGTTAACGCGATAAGTCGACCGCCTGGGGAGTACGGCCGCAAGGTTAAAACTCAAATGAATTGACGGGGGCCCGCACAAGCGGTGGAGCATGTGGTTTAATTCGATGCAACGCGAAGAACCTTACCTACCCTTGACATCCTGCGAACTTGTGAGAGATCACTTGGTGCCTTCGGGAGCGCAGAGACAGGTGCTGCATGGCTGTCGTCAGCTCGTGTTGTGAAATGTTGGGTTAAGTCCCGTAACGAGCGCAACCCTTGTCCCTATTTGCCAGCGATTCGGTCGGGAACTCTAGGGAGACTGCCGGTGACAAACCGGAGGAAGGTGGGGACGACGTCAAGTCATCATGGCCCTTACGGGTAGGGCTACACACGTGCTACAATGGCCGGTACAAAGGGCTGCGAGCTCGCGAGAGTCAGCGAATCCCTTAAAGCCGGTCTCAGTCCGGATCGGAGTCTGCAACTCGACTCCGTGAAGTCGGAATCGCTAGTAATCGTGCATCAGAATGGCACGGTGAATACGTTCCCGGGCCTTGTACACACCGCCCGTCACACCATGGGAGTGGACTGCACCAGAAGTGGTTAGCCTAACGTTGGAGGGCGATCACCACGGTGTGGTTCATGACTGGGGTGAAGTCGTAACAAGGTAGCCGTAGGGGAACCTGCGGCTGGATCACCTCCTTAAACGATGCATCATCCTCGCGGTAAGCGCTCACAATGAATTACCTGATCACGTGATAGAGCAAACGGTTTAAGCACGAACCCTCTTGGGTCTGTAGCTCAG
>NZ_NBYR01000005.1:0-234856 GCF_002119345.1 Halomonas sp. CSM-2
TCAATTTGGCGGCGTGAGAGTGGCGAGAAGGTCAGTTTTTCAGGTACCATTTTGGAAGCGGCTGTTGGTGCTTGATGGATTGGTTAGGTTCTTGAAATCATAGCACTTTCAGCCGCTTTCTTTTATACCCTGTGAGAAATCCGGGCTAGAGTGACAAGCGTTATATTCTTCAGAAAGGTAAACTACATGGCTTTGATACAACGCTCGGCCCATTGAATGCATCCACATTATGAATTGACCCAAGCGGGCGATCGTTACTTCGACGGCCTGGTCGACAAGTTTTCCCGCTCGCTCTACCAGGCGCCCAGAGGCGAGTTGCGTCTGGCTATGCTCGACTATTTATTACCGCAGATGCTGAATTTACAGCAGCAGGCAGTATTGGATATCGGCGGTGGCCTGGGCCAGCAAACTGCGTGGTTTGCAGAGCGAGGGCATAAGGTCACGATGGCAGAGCCCTCTGGCGAAATGCTGGACCATGCAAAAAACTGGCATCGTGATGCCAATGAGCTGCCCAGCGATGCGATTGAGTACCTGCAGGCGCCTCTGCAAACGATTCGGCAGCACGCCCCAGGTCCCTGGCCACTCATTGCCTGCCACGCGGTACTGGAATGGCTCGGCGAGCCGCGTTTGGCCATGCAAACGCTGGCGAGCCTGCTCGCCCCAGGCGGTCAACTGAGTCTCATGGTGTTTAACCGTGATGCGCTGCGTTTTTCCAATGCCATGAAAGGTAACTTACAAAAAGCCTTAAGCGACCAGCTTGAGGGTCAGGGCAGGGGCCAGCGACTGACGCCCATTTCGCCCATCACCCACGACCAGGTTGTGCAGTGGAGCGGGGAAAATGGCTTGGTTGTTGAGTCGGTAGCCGGTATTCGAGTCTTTCAGGACTATTTACGCCAGCCCGCGTTAGCGCCACGCGAGCGCGACACGCTGCTGGCGCTGGAAAAATGCTACTGCCGACAGGACCCCCACTGGCGCCTGGGTCGCTACTTGCTTTATACCCTCAGCAAACCGGAGACCGTCGAATGAGTGCCCAAACGCCTGCCTGCCAACTGCTTGAACGACAGCCAGCGCGCGATGAGCCGCTCTGGGGAGTCGGTCCGCCGTTGGATCCCTGGTTGGTTGAGCAATCAACGGGTGTTGTCAGCGCTGACTTGGCTGTGCTTGACGCTTGGCGCGCTCGGGGTAAATCGGCGTTTAGCCCGTTTGTGGATGAGCATGTTGAGTACCTGGCAGGCGAGGTGGTGCTGTTCTGGCCCAAAGCCCATCAGTTGGGTATCTGGTGGCTGGAGTGGCTATGTGAGGTATTGCCAGGTGACACGCCGGTAGAGGTTGTCGGTGAGCATAATGGAGGCATCAAGCGCGTCCCCAAGTTGCTCGCTGAGCGGGGCATGGAGTGCGACAAGCTGGATAACGCCCGACGCTGCTCGCTATTTGCCACCCGCACGGTAAAGCTCGCTTCCAAGGACGATGTGTGGGCGCGTTTCGACGCGCTGGGTCTGGCACTGATCAGCCACCCGGGCGTATTCGGGCATGGCAAGGTCGACGAAGGCACCCGGCTACTCCTGAACGTCCTGGAGAGCGAACTTCCCAGCACACCACTCAGCAACCCTCTGCACGTGCTGGATATGGGCTGCGGTGACGGGATTATCAGCGCGTGGCTAGCCCGTCGCGGGCATCAGGTCACCGCGGTGGATGTCAGTGCGTTTGCGGTTGAGTCGACCCAGCGAACGCTGAGGGTCAACGGGCTCGAAGGCCGCGTATTGCAAAGTGATGTATTCAGTGCTTTGCAGGGCGAACACTTTGATCTTATCGTCAGCAATCCGCCTTTTCACCAGGAGCGTGATGTCAGCTATGGGCCAAGCCAGCGCCTGATCAGTCAGGCGCCGACCCACTTGACGTCAGCGGGCCAATTATTGCTGGTTGCCAATGCGTTCTTGCCCTATCCGGACCGGCTCCAGAACGCATTTGGGCAGTTCCAGACCCTGGCGGATAATCGCCGTTTCAGGGTCTATCGCGCCCAGCAGTATTAATTACCGTTCGGGGGCATAGTCAATGGCTGTCACGGTGTAGAACGTCTCGCCGTTGGGCGTGAGCACTGTTATATCCTCGCCCACTTCCTTGCCCAGCAAGGCCTTGGCCATGGGAGCATCGATACTGATCCAGCGTTTTTGCGTATCGGTTTCATCGTGTCCAACAATGCGTAGAGACAGCGTTTCACCTTCTTCGTCTTCCAGGCTGACAAAGGCGCCAAAAAATATTTTTTGCGTGTTGGCGGGCAGGCGGTCGACCACCTGGAGCTCATCCAGACGCTTGGTGAGGTATCGAATACGGGCGATGACGCGATTGAGTTCCTTCTTGTTGTAGGTGTAATCGGCGTTTTCACTGCGATCACCCTGGGCGGCCGCTTCGCCCACTTTCGCCGAAATTTGCGGGCGTTTTACCCGCGAGAGATGGTCCAGAATGCCTCTCAGGCGTGCTGCACCCTCAGCGGTAATCAGGTTGCTTTTAGGTTCCTGGCGCGGGTCTTTTGCCGGATCGCGCCAACGTGTCATGTTGCGGCCTTTCATTGCCAACTCCCTTCTGGTTAGGCGATCCCCACTTTAACGCGATTTGCCTCAGGACGGCCAAACGTCGCGTCGAATGATTTGCGACTGGCGATTAATTCAAACGTTCGTTACATTGTCCGGGTGGCTTATTTTGCCGACTGGCAGTTATCCGACAACAACAAGCTAAGGAATTGATAATGGTTCATTCAAACCTGATACGCTATTTCGCAATGACCGCGCTCAGCAGTTCGCTGGCGCTCGCGTCGTTTAACGCGGTGGCTTATGAAAGCGAGCTGTTCTCGCTTAAGAACCGCTGGGAGCATACGGTAACGGAGATGCCTCAAAGTGAGCGGGAAGAAGCGCTCAGTGGCCTGGCCGACGAAGTGACACAGCTTGCTGAGCAGCATAGCGACGAAGCCGACGTGTTGGTCTGGAAAGGGGTGGTATTGGCCGCTTATGCCCGTGAACGAGGTGGTCTTGGTGCTTTGGGCGTTGCCAAAGACGCCCGGAATACCCTCGAACGTGCTGTCGAGATCGATCCGCAAGGCAATAATGGCTCTGCCTATGTGACGTTGGGGGCGCTATACGACCGCGTACCCGGTGGGCTGATTGGTTTTGGCGATAGTGATACGGCAGACAAGATGTTTCAGCGGGCCTTGCAGATTCGTCCTGACGGCATCGATGTCAACTATTACTACGCGACCTTCCTCCAGGAAGAAGGCAATACCCAGGCGGCTCGGGAGCATGCCCAGCGCGCCTTGAATGGCACCGCCCGCGAGGGTCGCCAACAGTCCGATGAAGCGTTGCGCCGTGACGCCGAAGCGTTGCTTGGTGAACTATAACTCCTTCCACAAATTGGCATTCCCGGTGGCAAGCATTGATAATAGGACAATTGTTATCACCGGGAGCGCCTTATGGCATCCAGCGCCAGCACGTCTCTGCTCAACACGCCGCTAGGCCGCGAAGATGTTGAACTGCATAAACGTGAAACCCTGCACCAGGGCTTTTTCCGCCTGGAGGCGTTAGAGCTTCGTCATCGCCTGTTTGAAGGCGGGTGGAGCGACGTCATGCGTCGCGAGGTCCATCAACGCTTTGATGCCGTGGGGGTGCTGCTTTACGACCCCGCGCGCGATAACCTGGTGTTGGTTGAACAGTTCCGTGCCGGTGCCGTTGACGATCCGCACACGCCATGGAAGCTTGAGCTCGTGGCCGGCCTCGTCGAGCAGGACGAGTCACTGGAAGATGTTGCCCGTCGTGAATCTCTGGAAGAGGCCGGGTGTCATGTGGGCCAATTGACTAAACTGCACTCCTATTACCCCAGTCCAGGCGCCTGTAACGAACGCGTGACACTGTTCTGCGGCTTGATCAATACGCAGGGGGTGGGCGGGGTTCATGGCCTGGCTGAAGAACATGAAGATATTCGCGTCCATGTGGTGTCTTTTCCCACTGCATGGGAACTCTTGGGCCAGGGAAGACTCGACAACGCCATGTGCTTGATTGCACTGCATTGGCTGGCAGGCCAGCGGGCGTCTTTACGCGCCGCTTCCCGCCCAATACCCCCGCAGGGCGAAACCGACGAGGAGTGAGCATGGCGAAAATGGCTTATGTCACCGATTTGAAGACGCTCCAAGCCGAGTGCAGCGCCAACTATTTGCGACTGGTTCGCCTGGTGGGTGACCTGGAAGGCGACCAGCAACGCAACATTGCCTTGCGCGGCGATGACCAGGATTTCGGTGTTTTACAACTCAAGATTTTGCAAAACGCCCCTTACACCACCATGTTGGAAGTGTCGCAAAGCAGTCCGATGGATACCTTGTGGGAAGGGCCTCGCATGCGTGTGCATCTTTACCACGACGTCCGCATGGCAGAAGTCACCGATTTTCAGCGCGAGCGCCACTTTAGAGGGCGTTACCGCTACCCTAATGCGCGGATGCACCAGCCGGATGAAAAGCTTCAGTTGAATCGCTTTCTCGGCGAATGGCTGGCTCATGCCCTGGCACATGGACACACCGTTGATGTACCGGAGCTTCCCTGATGCGCCTGGTGCAAATCACCGATGCCCACCTGTACGCGGATAAACAAGCGCGTTCCCGCGCGGGAGTGCCCTGGCATCACCTACAGCGGGTGCTGCAGGCGGCCATCGCTGAGCGACCCGACTTCGTGGTGTTGACCGGTGATGTCAGTCAGGACGAAACAGCGACCTCTTATGCACTGGCCAGTGAGGCGATGTCGCAGTTGCCCTGTCCGTGGGCCTGGATGGCGGGTAATCACGACCAGCCCGCGCTGATGCAAGCAGAACATCCGCTGGTCGATGAGGTGTCGTTGCCGCCCTGGCGCCTACTGCTGCTGCACACCCCGGTTGAGGGGGAGCCCTATGGTGAACTGGGCCGTGACGCCTTGGCGACGCTATCGTCAAAGCTTGAAGGAGATCGCCGACCGACCTTGATCGCGATGCATCATCCTCCCGTTGAGGTGGGAGCGACCTGGATGGATGCCATTGGTTTGCAGGACCGCGATGCGTTCTGGGAGGTCATCAGCGCGTTTCCCCAGGTCAAGGTCATCCTGTTTGGTCACGCCCATCAGCCATATACCCAGCGCCATGTAGCCGGTACACATGATGTTGCCGTTTATGGCTGCCCGGCGATTGCCGATCAATTCATGCCTGGGGCAGAACACTTTATGATTGATGAGGCATCACGCCCCGGTTATCGCATCGTTGATTTCCACGACCAGCAGTGGGAAACCCGGGTCGAGCGTGTCACGGTTTAGCCGTCAAAACGGCTTTTTGATCTTATAGGCAGTAAAAGAATAAAAAGATAGTTATTAATTCTTTTGGGTTATTATCGACAAGACGTTACCCTACCTACATCTTAGCGCTCAGCTTTTGCGCAGTGCACAGGTTTGTTTTTGTGAGGTAGTCGGCCATGTCCCAGTTTTCCAATCTTTCAGCCGCGTCGCGGCCTGAAATGCCCGGTGCGCCTAGTGCTGCGCGCATGACGCACTTGAAGCAGCTCGAAGCGGAATCGATCCATATCATTCGCGAAGTCGCCGCCGAGTTTTCCAATCCGGTGATGATGTACTCCATCGGCAAAGATTCCTCAGTGATGCTGCACCTGGCGCGCAAGGCGTTTTACCCCGGCACGCCCCCGTTCCCGCTGATGCATATAGACACCACCTGGAAATTCCGCGAGATGATCGAGTTCCGCAACCGCATGGCGGCAGAGGCGGGCATGGAGCTTATCGTCCACACCAACGAAGAAGGTCGGGCGGCGAACATCAACCCGTTTGACCACGGCAGTGCCAAGTACACCGACATCATGAAAACCCAGGCGCTCAAGCAGGCGCTGGACAAGCATGGGTTTGACGCCGCCTTTGGCGGTGCCCGGCGTGATGAAGAAGCGTCCCGTGCCAAGGAACGTGTCTACTCCTTCCGCGATAGATACCACCGCTGGGACCCGAAAAAACAGCGCCCTGAGCTGTGGAATATCTACAACGCCAAGGTCAACAAGGGCGAATCGATTCGCGTGTTCCCGCTTTCCAACTGGACCGAGTTGGATATCTGGCAGTACATCTATCTGGAATCGATCCCCATTGTGCCGTTGTACCTGTCAGCCCCACGCCCGGTGGTCGAGCGTGACGGCATGCAGATCATGGTCGACGACGACCGCATGCCGCTGGAGCCTGGCGAAGTGCCGGAAGAAAAGTGGGTGCGTTTCAGAACCCTGGGCTGCTACCCGCTCACCGGCGCGGTGGAATCCAAAGCCGCCACCTTGCCCGAGGTCATCCAGGAAATGCTGCTGACCAAAACCAGCGAACGCAGCGGCCGCGCCATCGACCACGACCAGGCCGGCTCGATGGAAAAGAAAAAGCGTGAGGGGTACTTTTAATGTCACACCAATCCAACTTGATTGCCGACAACATCGAGCAATATCTGCACGAACACGAAAACAAGGACCTGCTGCGCTTCATCACCTGCGGCAGTGTCGATGACGGCAAGTCCACGCTGATTGGCCGAATGCTGCACGATTCCAAAATGATTTTTGAGGATCAACTGGCGGCGATCACCCAGGCGTCCAAAACCAGCGGTACCACCGGTGATACCGTTGATCTGGCGCTGCTGGTCGATGGCCTGCAGTCGGAGCGCGAGCAGGGCATTACCATCGATGTGGCGTATCGGTTTTTCTCCACCGATAAGCGCAAGTTCATTATCGCCGATACCCCGGGACACGAGCAGTACACCCGCAACATGGCCACCGGCGCCTCTACCGCGAGCCTGGCGGTGATCCTGATTGACGCGCGCTACGGCGTGCAGACGCAAACCCGCCGCCACAGCTTCATTGCCGATTTGCTGGGTATCCAGCATCTGGTCATTGCAGTCAACAAGATGGATCTGGTCGATTTCTCCGAGCAGCGCTTTAACGAAATCGTCGAAGAATATCGTGCTTTCGCCACCAATCTGAACGCCCCCGATATTCGCTTTGTGCCGATGTCGGCGCTCAACGGCGACAACGTCGTCAATCCCAGCGAGCAGACACCCTGGTATTACACCGCGGGCTACGAAGGCAAAACGCTGATTGAGCTGCTGGAAAGCGTCGAGGTCACGTATGACCAGAACCTTACCGATCTGCGTTTGCCGGTGCAGTATGTTAACCGGCCCAACCTTGATTTTCGCGGCTATTGCGGCACCTTGGCAGCGGGCGTGTTGCGCCCTGGCCAAGCCGTGAAGGTGCTGCCTTCGGGGAAAACCTCGCGCGTCGAGCGGATCGTGACCTTTGAGGGGGACTTGACGGCGGCGTATCCGGGGCAGGCCATTACCGTTACGCTGGACGATGAAATCGATATTTCCCGGGGCGACTGGCTCGTCAGCGCCGAGGAAGAGTTGCCGCTGTCAAATGCTTTTGAAGCGGATATTGTCTGGATGCATGAAGATGCGCTGGCGCCGGGCAAACTGTATGACTTCAAGCTCGCCACGCGGGACCTGTCAGGGCAAGTCAGCGCGGTTGACTACCAGATCGACGTGAACACCCTTGAAAAGCACGCCGCGGATTCGCTGAGCTTGAATGCCATTGCCCGCTGCGAAGTCGAATTGACGGCGGCGATCCCTGTTGACAGTTATCGCAGCAGCCCTGGTACCGGCAGCTTTATCATTGTCGATCGGCTGACCAACGTGACCGTCGGTGCGGGGATGATCCGTGGCGTCGCCAAGGCGTCAGGCAGTGGTCCAGAGAAAACCGATTGGGCGGCGTTTGAGCGCGATCTCAACGCCCTGGTGCGTAAGCATTTTCCGCATTGGGAAGCCAAGGATATTCGCCAGCTGCTGTAGGTTTTTACCTGGCATCAACTGGGTAAGATAAGCAATGTGGTTATATAGAAGCCCCTCAGGCAGCATGCCTGAGGGGCTTTTTTATCGATGACTTGTCGGTAGGTTATTCCGCGTTGGGGAAAAACAGCTGTTGGCCATCGACCTCGTAATCAGCGATGGCGGCTTGGCCCTCTTCTGAGACCAGCCATTCATGCCACTGGGCGGCAAGGTCATGCTTCAAGTGAGGGTGGCGCTCTTCCGAGATCAGCAAGCTGCCATACTGATTAAAAAGCGCCTCATCGCCTTCAAACAGTAAGGTCAAGTCCTGCGGGTTTTCAAAAGACACCCAGGTAGCGCGGTCAGTGAGGGTGTAGGCGTTCATGCCCGCTGCCGTATTGAGTGTCGGCCCCATACCGCTGCCCAGCTCGCGGTACCACTCGCCTTGCGGGTTAACGTCGGCGTCTTCCCATAAACGCAGCTCGGCACGGTTGGTGCCGCTGTCATCACCCCGCGAGGCAAAGGCCGACTCGCTTTCGGCAATGCGCTGCATGGCTTCTTCGACGGTCTCGCTGCTTTGAATGTCGGCGGGATCATCGCTTGGGCCGACGATCACGAAGTCGTTGTACATGACATTCAGGCGCTCGGTGGCATAACCCTCTGCGACAAACTGCTCCTCGCCTGCCGTGTCGTGAACCAGCAGGCTGTCGGCGTCGCCGCGCCGGGCGGTTTCAAACGCCTGGCCGGTGCCTACGGCCACCACCCGGACATCAATATCGGTCTTGTCGGTAAACTGGGGAATGATGGCATCAAATAGCCCCGAATTTTCCGTCGAGGTGGTGGAGGCCAGTGTGATGTAGTCGTCATCGGCCAGCGCCAGACCTCCCCAGGCCAGGCTTAGCAGGCTTGCGCTGGTGATGATCGCTGTCTTTTTCATGTCACGATTCCTTCTTTTTGCGAGATGCTCAGGGTTACCAAACCAGCTCACCCTGGATAAATGCGCGACCCTCTGACGAGCGAGGCGCGGAGAAAAATGTCTCGTTGGAGGTGTGTTCCCTCAATTGACCGTTATGTAAAAACACCACGTCATCGGCCAGGCGTTTGGCCTGATGCAAGTCATGAGTCGTCATCACAATGCGGGTGCCGCTTGCGTGAAACGCCATAACGGCATCTTCCACGGCTTTGATTGCTGCCGGGTCCAGGGCCGAGGTGGCTTCATCCAGAAACAGCACATCGGGGTTGAGCAGCCAGGCGCGGGCCAGGGCAAGCCGCTGCTGCTCGCCACCCGAGAGTACTCGGGCCGGACGATGGGCGAGGGAGGTTAAACCGAAGGTGTCGAGCGCTTGATAGGCACGCGCTTTACGCTGGGCACGGGGCACTTTATGGATACCCAGTACGTAGGTGAGGTTATCAATCGCTGAGCGGCGAAGCAGCACCGGCCGTTGGAACACCATCGCCTGTACCGGGGTAGGGCCTTGCCAGTAGATACGTCCAGTCGTTGGGGTAAGTAGTCCGTGAGCCAAGCGCATCAGCAGGCTCTTGCCCGCGCCGTTTGGGCCCATGATGACCGTACGACGACACCCCGACAGTGTCAGCGAGGTGGGGGCCAAAAGCGATTGGCCGCGGTGTTCAAAGCTGACGCTATCGAGCTGCAGGTCGGCGATAGGCGCGAGTATGGACGTTGGTGCATTCATCCCAAGCGCCTCTTGGCCGTTTCGCCCATCAGGTGGGCCATCGCATTAATCAGTGTCACCAATGCCAGTAGAATAATACCCAGCCCGAGTGCCAGAGGCAGATTGCCCTTGCTGGTTTCCAGCACGATGCTGGTGGTCATGACCCGCGTCACACCCTCGATATTGCCGCCCACAATCATTACCGCACCGACTTCAGCGCTGGCACGCCCAAACCCCGCCAGCATGACGGTGACCAGCCCAACGCGGGCGTCCCAGAGCAGGGTGGGCATCATTCTCGCGGTGGATAAGCCCAGTGACTGGAGCTGTTCGGCGTATTCGCCGTGTAATGCCTCGATTTGTTGGCGCGTCAACGAGGCAATAATCGGTAGCACTAACACCCATTGGGCCACCACCATGGCGGTGGGGCTGAACAGTAGCCCCCATTCGCCCAGTGGTCCGGCGCGCGAGAGCAGCAGATAAACACACAGCCCGGCGACAACGGGGGGGAGGCCCATCAAGGCGTTCAACACGATAATCACACCGTTGCGACCGGGAAAGCGCCAAAGCGCCAGAGCGGCACCCAGCGGTAAGCCCACAAGCGCGGCGAGCGCAACGGCCACGAGCGATACCTGCAGCGACAACGACACAATCGCGAACAGGTCGCTATCCATGTGCAGAATAAGCTGCAGCGCGGTTAAAAAAGCATTATCGCTAGCGGGCATAATCAATAGTCAGGATGTGGTGTAGGTAGGCAGCATGATCGTTAATATGCAAAGATGCACCCTATGCTGAAATTGGTGCAGCTATATGCAGCATAAAACACTGAGGGTCTGCCGTTGAGCGTCAATTATTTAACCACCAGCGAAGTGGCCGACTATTTACGGCTTAAGGAGCGCAAGGTCTACGACCTGGTGCGCCAGGGTCAGATACCTTGTAGCCGTGTGACGGGGAAATTGCTCTTTCCTCGCCAACAGATTGATTTATGGGTGCTCAACCATCTGGAAGGGGATCAGGCCCAACGCCAACCGCCGCCTGCAGTGGTAGCCGGTAGCCAGGATCCGTTACTGGAATGGGCCATCCGCGAAAGTCGCTCCGACTTGGCCAGCTTGTTTCATGGCAGCGGCGACGGCGTTCGTCGCCTGCTGGAGGGTCGCGCCATGGTTGCCGGGGTGCACTTGCTCGATCCTGACAGCGGTCAATACAACCAGCCGCATTTATTGGGGTTGGGCGGCGTAAAAGATTTGGTTGTGTTGCGCTGGGCAATCCGGCGCCAGGGGTTATTGATTCCCGCTGGGAATCCATTAGGGATTAACAGTGTGGCCGACCTGACGCGCCCCAAGATACGCGTTGCTCACCGCCAACCCGGTGCCGGTGCCGCTCGGTTGTTAACTTACCTGCTCGGCAAAGCGGGCATCATGACAACGTCGGTTGATTGGGCGGCTCACCCGAGTCTGAACGAAGACGATTTGGCGCTGAGCGTTCTGCAAGGGGAGGCGGATGTCGGGCTCGGCGTTGAAGCAGCGGCGCGGCGTCAGCAACTGGGTTTTATCCCGCTTTACGATGAGCAGTTCGATTTAATGATGCATCGCCGCAGCTACTTCGAGCCGAGCATGCAGGCGCTATTGGCGTTTACCCGTCAGCCCCGGTTTGCTCAGCGTGCTAAGGCACTTGGGGGCTACGACATTCGTCAGATGGGCGAGGTGCTGTACAACGCCTAGCGCCCCGCGCATTGGGTATTTGGCTTGACGATTATACAACAGATGCCACACTGGTTAGGTGTTGTTAACGTCTAATCATCACGAAAAGGAGAGCATGATGAGTCAAGCACTAAATGGAAAACGCGTTGCTATTCTGGCGACCGATGGCTTTGAAGAATCCGAATTAAGCGTTCCCCGTGCGGCACTTCAGAAAAATGGCGTTGAGGTGCATGTAGTCACGCCTGAAGGGAAAGGTATTCGTGCCTGGGCCGAGACTGATTGGGGAGACACCTATGATGCCGATGTGGCCCTTGCTGACGTCAACGAATCTGACTATCACGCCTTAGTCCTGCCGGGCGGTCTGTTTAATCCTGATGCGCTACGCCTCAATGATGATGCGCTGAATTTTGCGAAAGCGTTCTTTCAGGCAGGTAAGCCGGTAGCGGCTATTTGCCATGCCCCCTGGATTCTGATTAATGCGGGTGTCGTAGAAGGGCGTCGCATGACCTCGGTGGCGAGCGTCGCCCAGGATCTGCGTAATGCGGGTGCCAACTGGGTAGATGAGCCTGTCGTGGTCGATAGCGGTCTGGTCACCAGTCGCACGCCCAAAGACCTTGATGACTTTAATGCGAAGCTTCTGGAAGAACTTCAAGAAGGACGTCATTCAGGCCAGCACGCTTGATGAAGGTGTTTCGCCAGTGGTCAAGCTTCGTTAAGCGGCTTACCCATGTGATTGCCAAGCCCATGAAACGCGATCTTGGCCGCGGCGGCATGATGGTTCACCCCTATCGTGGCTACGGGTCTCAACGAGAAATCTTCGTCATGGGCAGGGTGTTCCGTCAGGCCGCCCTGGGCCGCGCCATTCCCAGGCGGGGCATGCTGCGCGACACAGCTGACGTCGCCAGGCGTGTCTTTCGTCGCGGATTTTCCGGCGCGGCTATCGAACTTTCCCTAGGTGAAAATCAGCTGTGTGTGACGACCGACCGCGATGGCTACTTCAATGTCCACCTGCCGATCAGTCATCCTCTTCCTATCGATGTTTCCTGGCATGTTGCAGACATAAAGGTTCAGGCTGAAGGCCAGCGGCCCGTTAACACCCAGGTAGAAATTTACGTACCGCCGCCCGAGGCAGACCTGGTGGTGATCAGTGATATTGATGACACCGTGATGTTCACCGGCGTGGCTGAAAAGCTCAAGATGCTGTACCGCCTGTTTGTGCGCAAGCCGCACCGCCGTACTGCATTTCCTGGAGTTGCTTCCCTCTATCAGGCGCTGCATCGCGGTGCCAGCGATAAAGCCGAACGGCCTATTCTGTATGTTTCCCGCGGGCCTTGGGCTATCTATGAAATGCTGGAAGCATTTTTTCAACTCAACCGCATTCCGGTAGGCCCTATTCTTTTTTTGCGGGAATGGGGTATTTCGTGGCGCCATCCCTGGCCGAGGCGAGGGGAGGCACACAAGCGGGATCTGATCGATCATATGCTGGCGCTATTCGATGACATGCCTTGTATTTTGATAGGCGACAGCGGTCAGCATGACCCTGAGGTGTATAGTGAGGTTGTCCGCGATTACCCTGGGCGTATAAAGGCCATTTATATTCGCCGTGTTGATCAAGACCCCGCTCGAGAAGAAGCTATCCAGCATTTACGCAACGAACTGGCCGACACCGACTGCCAGCTGGTACTGGCCGCCGATAGCGTGCTGATCGCCGAGCATGCTCATGCGGAAGATTATATATCGGCGCGAGGACTTCAGGCGGTCAAGCGTGACGTGGCCGCAAGCTATCAGGAGGCTGCCAGCGAATAAAATAGGCACTTTCATCCTTCCCGGTCGTCACGTCCTGTAGAAAAGATGTTTAATAGGTCATGTCAATTCGTTTTGGGGGGCTGGGAACCATGATGTTCGTTGTGCTGATTATCTTCGCCCTGGCGATTTTTGTGCTGCCTAACCTGTGGGCCAAATGGGTACTCAAGCGCCACACTCGGGGACGTGACGACTATCCCGGTACCGGCGCCGAGCTTGCCGATCATTTGCTGCGCCGACTGGGCATAGAGGGAGCGAGTGTCGAGCGCACTGAATTCGGTGACCATTATGACCCTGAAACACGCTGCGTCCGTCTTTCTCCGGATAATTACGATGGACGTTCACTGACCGCCGTCACGGTGGCCGCCCATGAAGTTGGGCACGCCATTCAGCATCACCAAGGTTACGCACCGCTATTGGCGCGCAGTCGTCTGGTGAAAGTGGCGCAAAAAGCTGAAAAACTGGGCGCGATATTGATGATGGCGGCGCCGTTTCTGTTTCTACTCACTCGGTTGCCGGGCGGGCTGGCGGTGATCATCGTCATGGCCGTGATCAGCTTCGGCACCGCGGCACTGGTGCATCTGGTCACCTTGCCCGTCGAGTTTGATGCCAGCTTCAACCGGGCCCTGCCGCTACTGAAGGAATATGTGCCCCCCAACGATATGCACGGCGCCCGGCATGTGCTGACGGCCTGCGCCTTCACCTATGTAGCGGCGTCGCTTGCCAGCGTGATGAACCTGGGCCGCTGGCTGGTGATTTTGCGCAGGTAAATGGTGTTACCCCGGCTTATTCGCCAATATCACCGCCCGGCGCGGAGCAGGGTAGCCTTCGATGGTGCGGGTACGGTCGTCTGGATCGAGGAAATCGGCCAGCGACTGGTACGTCATCCAGTCGGTGGAGCGCTGCTCGTCAAGGGTGGTGACTGCTTCATCCACCACGCGCACATTGGTAAAGCCGCAGCGCGAAAGCCAGTGGCATAGCGCCTTGGAGGAAGGTATGAAGTAGATGTTAGACATGGCGTTGTACGTTCTCCGGGCATCAGTGTTGAAGGTATGCTTTGCTCGTGCCGCTATAGCTTGCGTGAGATCAATACCGGTTAGCTGAACGTGTTAGCTGCGAACGTGCCTACGAGTGTTAGGCCTGAGGCACCAAGCTAGATCTACTTTGATTTTGTGGCCCGCAGTAGAATATAGGGGGTTGTGTCCTGTAGAGAAAGGAACTCATTCGTGTGAGCTGGCAATTTTGAATTGTCAAATGGAAGACTACGTTCTGTGGTTAGTGTAAGCCCTGCCGCAGCAAATGTATGTCGATATGTGGATAAATCCCATTGCTTATCGACAATCTCTAATGGTTGCTTTCTTCCCGGTATCGTGAGGTAGACTGGGCGGTTATCTCCGTCTTGATAGGAAATGCCATGCTCTCCATTGCGGTAGGTCGGATAATCGACCCCGGTGGTTTGAGGATGAGTGTCGAGAATGTAATAGGAGCCGCCAGGTTTGAGCACGCGCATTACTTCCGTAGCGATGCGTACTAGTTCACGTCTTTCGGGAATATTAATAAACAGAAAACAACTAATGGCAGCTTCAAAACTGTTATCAGAAAATGGCAAGTTTGAACTATGAATTTGCTCAAAATGAAGATGGTTGCCGCCTGCGGATATGGCTTTTTCAATCATTGTTGGAGAGATGTCAACACCGGTGACATAATCGAATCCGTCGTCTCTTAATCTTCTGGCCACTTTTCCGCTGCCGCAGCCGTAGTCCAATACATTAATTTCCTTACCATGGGAGCATGTTAAGTCTGCGATTAGTGGTTGATAGCCAAAAGTGTTCTCCACCCAGTCATCATAGGCGTCAAAGAGTTCGGCGATATTGTGTTCAGTCCAATTAGTATTCATGGAAATAAATCTCCTAGTGTGCGCTCATGTATGAATGCTTTAACTACCCCAGCGATTAATAAGAAACGGTCCATAGTAGGGGTTGATTATCTCCAATGCCTTTTGAGGCAGTGCATTTCCTATTTTGATTTGGCGATAAATCCAGAATAGCATCAGTACATCTCGCCAATAAGCCGTTAGGTTAAGCTTAGCCATGTCATTAAATGACAACAAGCCGCTACGGATTTCTGACTCATATTCCAGTAGTTCGCGTATAGTGGCAGGGGATGTACCAACTGGCATTAAAGGTATGGTGCCTGACTGGGGCACTGTTTCATTACTATTCAAAAGCTCAAGCGCACGCTCATGTGTGCTTTCATAGACGTGAATAGAACCAACTTGATGAGTGTAGTGCCCGATATTGCAACCTATGCGGGTAGCAATATATTCCTGCAAGAAAGTAAAAGAGAAAATATCGTTCAGCATACCAACGTAAGCATCATTGGCACGCATATAGCTAACCATGTGCAGCTTTTCTTCGCGAAGTAGCAGCTGAAGACCCAAGGTACATGAAACGTCAATATTACGTCGATAAAGATTTTCTTCCGCACTGAATATTTGCAGGACGGTACGCTTGCTGTCGGGGTCGTCATTTTTAAGGATATCAATCGCTCGTTCGATTTGATCGAATGTGTCTACACCAAAGTTTTTAAGACGAGCTCCGTAACCAGTGCCTGGTAGGCTTATACCATCTGGGCTGTAGCGTTGCATCGACGGTGCGTACCAGGAAATAAATGCCAAGTCGTTTTTACCGGATAAATACCACAACGCTTCTGCATAATTAAAGACAATATTTTGTTTGCGTATTTTGCTTAGACAAAAACGATCTCGGGGGTTGTCGAGTCGGACATTGAATCCAATGAGTTCTCGCTCTTTGTTTCCTCGAGGTGCGTTAATATGTTCGTATTCAAAGCAGATTTTATGCAGTGTGTCCCTATAGAGGCTGGTGAAATTCGTATAATGTTTATGCATCATTATATTAATCTCTTCCGATGGACAAAGAGGTATCTTTAACTGATGAGGGGTGGTTTATAAAGCTGAGTTGGGGGCGTGGGTCTCATGTGATTTTTCGTTGACCATTGAACTATGCAAATTAAAGGCTTTCATGACAGTATCTGCTACGTGATCTGCCAAGACTTCATTGAAATTGAGTTCTCCGTTTACAACTTTCGCCCATCGGCAGTCTGCAGCATCATCACCGGGCTGTAGCTCGCCATCAACGTAGTGACAAAGTAGGGCAACCAAGGCGAAGTGGTGGTGATTTCCCTCAGGGTCATATCCAATCACTTCTACTACATCAATCAACGGCCCTGCGGTTGCTGTGATACCTGTTTCTTCCAGCAATTCGCGCTCTGCTGCACAATGTAGGCTCTCTCCTGGTTCCACTGATCCTCCTGGGAAGCCCCAAGTGCCCCGTTGAGGCTCTTTACTGCGTTGGACTAGGAGAACTTCATTATCACGCAGAGTTACGGCGATTGCTGCCAAACGTGGCTTGGCAGGTACGGAGTTCATGCGGTTTTTATCAGACATGTTAAAAGGAGGGGCGCTGCTGAGCGTAGATACGTTAGCGGGCGTTGAGTTATTTTGCGACACGATGAACTCCTGTATTGAGGTTCGAATAATACAGGCGCAGGTGTCAAAACAGATCCATATATGGTTTATGCCCGTTCCGTTCCTACGCCGGTATAAGCCGGATCAGGTTCAAAGGGTTTGGATAACTCCATCTCAGCCTGAAGAACAGACACCCCTCGGAAAATTCACCACTACTATGAATTTAAGTATAAGTCAATGCTTGGGCTTGTGATTTTAAATGCACGCTCTCCTTGTCGGCTTATCGCCCTGAAGTAGTAAGCGATTACACATCGCCACCACATTTTAATTAAATGACTGTTATGCAGCGACTTGGCGTAAGCCGCAGTTTTGACCCTTCTTCGCACAATCGGCTAAACGGCTAAACAGCTCGGCTTATTCGCCAATATCACCGCCCGGCGCGGAGCAGGGTAGCCTTCGATGGTGCGGGTACGGTCGTCTGGATCGAGGAAATCGGCCAGCGACTGGTAGGTCATCCAGTCGGTGGAGCGCTGCTCGTCAAGGGTGGTGGCTGCTTCATCCACCACGCGAACGTTGGTAAAGCCGCAGCGCGAAAGCCAGTGGCATAGCGCCATGGAGGAGGGCAGGAAGTAAACGTTGGGCATGGCGGCGTAGCGTTCGCCGGGCATAAACACCGTCTGCTCATCGCCTTCCACCACCAGGGTCTCCAGCACCAACTCGCCGCCAGGCGCCAAGGCGGCCTTTAGCTGCTGAATGTGCTCCAGCGGCGCAGGGCGGTGGTAGAGCACGCCCATGGAAAAGACCGTATCGAAAAAGCCCAGGTTTTCCGGTACGTCTTCGATGCCCACCGGTAAGAACTGCGTTCTGCCGCCGTCTGCATCGCCCACGAAATGGCGTACCGCCTGGAACTGCCAGTAAAAGCGCGGTGAAGGGTCAATGACCAGCACAAAAGCTGCACCTGCCCCGGCCATCCGCCAGGCGTGGTAACCGCTACCTCCGCCCACATCGAGCACTTTGCGGTATTCGAGCGGTGCCAGGTGGGGGGCCACGCGCTGCCACTTCCAGTCGGAGCGCCACTCGGTGTCGATATGGAGGCCACCCAATTGAAAAGGGCCTTTCCGCCAGGGTGCAAGCTTTCTCAGCAGGTTGAAACACTGGCGCTTTTGGCTGTCGGTGAGGTCAATGTCGACAGTCACGGTGTCGCTGTTCAGGTCGACGCGCCGCTCGCTTGGCAGCGCGGGCAGTTTGGCCACGGCTTTTTCCCAGGCGGGCAAGTCGCCGTGGCGGTTGCGGTCGAGGCCGCGCGCCAATTGCTCGGGCAGACGTGCCAGCCAGGTGTCCAGACCCTGGTCAATAAAGGCGTGGTAGAGCTCGCGGTGGGGGTGGGGCATGGGTGTCTCGCTGTCTTAAAAAGTGCACCAGCCGCTGGCTTCCATCAGTCGATACTGCCAGTAGCGCCAACGAGAGGCGTCCAGGTAAGCCTCGGGGCCGGTGCTGTAATGCTCGGTGTCGGTATTATGCCAGTGGCGTTCGAAGGCTGCGCGGGCCTCGTGGATAATCGCATCATCGCTGTCGGCGACCCACTCGAGATTGGCTTCGAAGTTGAGGTCGTTAAGGCTACGCCGGGTATAGTTGGCCGAACCCAGCAGCAGGTGGGCGGGGCGCTTGCCAGCATGGCGCAGCAATACTTTGCCATGCGCCTGCTCGCCGTGGGTATCACTCCAGCGTAGCTGGATGTCGGCGTTGATCAGGTCGTTGGCCGCCTGGCGGTTGGGAATACCGCTGCCGGAGACGCCAAAGGCATGGTGGTTGGGGTCGAGAAGCACGCGTACCTTAACGCCCCTTGCCGCGGCTCTGACCACGGCCGCGATCACGCGACGGTGAGAGAGGTAGAGTATCTCTATATCGAGCCTCTCGTCTGCGTGGGCGTCGTCGATGATCGCCAGCAAAGCGCGTTTGATGGCGCCTTCGCTAAGCAGGCGTAGGCGCGGAGTGTTGCCACTTTTGTCGCTAGTGGCTGCCGTCGGCTGGACGTGGGCGATGGGGACGCCGCTGTGGGCGGCAATTTCGCGCTCGGAGGCAAGCAGGTCGAGGGCGGTATCACCGGCGACTCGCAGCGCCACGTCCCGGTAGTCGCTGCTGCCGTCATCGGCGTTGGCCGAGCTGACCACGGCGGTCCAGCGATCACCTTCGTCCACTACCAGGGTCTTACGATGGTTGGCGTTGAGGTTAAGCAGGGTCAGGTAGCTGCGAAGACCGACCTTGCCCTGGCCGATAGGGTTGGGTAGCCAGCCGGCCCGGGGCGAGTGGCGCAGCCAGCGAAAGCTCAGCCGCCAAAGCGCGGTCCAGCTTGGGTTGGGGTCACGCCCGATCGTTAGGTCGGTGGTGGCGACCCGGATGCCAGCCGCTTCAAGTGCTTGATGGTGGCTAGGCTCGAGCCCGCCGTAGACGGCGTTGATAGGATCGGTGATTACCACTATCTCGATATCAGGGCGCTGGTGCTTGCGGTTCAGCAGGGCGTCACGCATTGCCACGGAAATCTGGCGATGGCAGTCGTGGCGGTCGTCGGCAGGGTCGTTGAACTGGAACATATCCAATACCACCAGCTTTTTGGCCTGGCCAATCAGGCGCAACATCTCGTCGAAAATCTGCTGTCGGCAGTGGCGTTGGCCGTCAGCATCGATAAAGGTTTCGTCGAGAAGCAACTGCGATGCAACAGGCGACCGCCACTTGCCCTCGACGCTCAGGCCGGATGGCAAGGACTTGCGCGAGTGCCACCAAAGGGTGGCAGCGTAGAGCGCCAGTGCGGCCCCGGTCAGGACGATCCAGGTAGTCATGGCTTGAAGGCGATCAAGGAGGCGAAGTTGAGGTATTGGAACCAGGTCATCGAGCGCGGAAAGCCGGCTTGCTTCAGGCGGTCATGAAGAACTTCAAGGGTGTCCGGCACCAGCACGTTCTCGAGGGCAGTACGCTTTTGGCTGATTTCCAAATCGCTGTAGCCATTGGCGCGCTTGAAATCGTGGTAGCGCTCGACCCGCCAGGCGTTGTCGCGTTCGTCGGCGTCGACAGTCTTTTCCGATAGAATCAGCACGCCTCCGGGCTCGAGCGCATCGAACAGCCTCCTCAAGAGGGCATCGCGGTCATCGGGCGGCAAAAACTGCAGCGTAAAGTTGAGAATGATCATCCCCGAAGGCGCATACTCAAGCGTACGAATATCAGCTTCTTCCACCTGCATGACATAGTCGGCGCACTCATCGGCAAACGTTTGCCGAGCCTGTTTTACCATGGCAGGGGAAAGATCGATTCCGGTATAGCGAAAGGCGTCGGCAGGCAGCGCGCCGGCAAGTGCCAGCCCCGAAGCACCCAGCGAACAGCCCAGATCGTAGACGTGGGCGCCGTGGCGGAGATGTCGCTGGGCGATCAGGCTCAGCATGCCGAGGATTTGCCCGTAGCCGGGCACCGAACGGCGGATCATGTCGGGAAAGCACGCGACCACCTGTTCGTCAAAGGAGAACCTTGCCACTTTATCCAAGGGTGTCGAAAAGATAGCGTCGCGGTAAGATGCATCACTCATGGTCAAGCCAGGATTATTAATGAGGTTGCGTAGTTTACGCGCCCTTGGTAAGCCAGAACAGACCCAGCACGGAACGATGCCACAGGAGAGGGCAAATGGCTGCATCATCACGCACAACCCCTGATTCGCTACCCGCATGGCAAACGCTGAAACAGCACGCCCAGTCGCTGGAACATGTGCATCTGAAAAACCTGTTTGGCAACGACCCTGGCCGCTGGACGCACTTTACACGCGAGGTGGCAGGCTTGACCCTGGATCTTTCCAAGCAGCGTTGGGACGACGATACCCTTGAGCATCTGCTGGCGCTGGCGGATGAGGCGGGGGTGCCTGGGGCGATCGAGGCGCTGCTGAGCGGCAAGCGTGTCAACATCAGCGAAAACCGCCCGGCCTTGCACACGGCCCTGCGGTTGCCGCCGGGGGCGAGCCTGGACGTGGAAGGGGAAGACGTAGCGACGGCAGTACATGAAAGCCTGTCGCAAATGGAGCGCTTGGTAGAGCGTCTACATGCGGGCCAGTGGCGTGGTGCCACCGGCAAGCCGATCCGCCACGTGGTGAATCTGGGGGTCGGCGGGTCCGATCTAGGGCCACTGATGGTCACCCACGCGCTGGCCGACTACCGTCCTGATGATATTCACCCAGTGGAGGTTCATTTCGCCTCGACCATGGATGGCTCACAGCTTGCCGATTACCTGACGCGCTTTAACCCCGAAACCACGCTATTTGTGTTGTCGTCGAAGTCGTTTACCACCATTGATACGCTGTCCAACGCCAATACCGCCCGCGACTGGCTGATAGGGCGGCTGTCGAAGCACGGTGAGCTACCCAGCGCCAATCCGGTCAGTGACGAATTGATCATTCGTCAGCACTTTATCGGTGTGTCGGCAAGCCCTGATAAAATGAGCGAATGGGGTATCACCCCCGACCATCAACTGATGTTCTGGGAGTGGGTCGGTGGACGTTATTCGCTTTGGGGGACCATTGGTCTGCCAATTGCGCTGGTGGTGGGCATGGAGAATTTCCGCGAGCTGTTAGCCGGCGCCCATGCCATGGACCGTCACTTTCAGGAGGCGCCTTTGGCTGAAAATGTGCCGGTTCTGCTCGGGCTGGCGGGTATCTGGAACGTCAACTTCCTGGATATTCGCGCTCACTCGATTTTGCCTTATGACGGTCGTCTGGAGTATTTTGCTGCCTACCTTGAGCAGTTGGAGATGGAGTCCAACGGTAAGTCAGTGACCGGTCAGGGGCAGGCGGTCAATTATTCCACCTGTCCGGTGCTTTGGGGGCAGTTGGGGCCCAATGCCCAGCATGCGTTCTATCAACTGCTCCATCAGGGGACCCAACCGGTTGTATGCGACTTTATCGCGCCGCTTAAGCGTTACGATGAGGTGGAAGACCCGGATACCCGCCGCCACCTGAAATCCCAGCACCGGCTGGCATTGGCCAATTGCTTTGCCCAATCGCGGGTACTGATGCTCGGTGACGACGCGATTGATGACGATGGCCCGCGCCCGGCGCATAAACGCTATCGGGGAAATCAGCCGTCGACCACGGTGCTGCTGGACAAGCTGACCCCGGCAACCCTGGGTTCGCTGATTGCGCTCTACGAGCATAAGGTATTTGTCCAGGCGGTCATCTGGGATATCAATCCGTTTGACCAGTGGGGCGTGGAGCTGGGCAAGCAGATTGCCACCGATACCCGGAAAATTATCGACCATCAGGGTGACCTGTCGCGACTGGATGCATCCAGCCGCGGCTTGATTGAAGCCTTTTGGGCGGCTGAGCAGGAGTGATAATTAAGCCGGTGCTAGCGCCGGTGACAGGTCTACGAGGAAGTGCTGTGAACCCATCCTTGGGCGCTACATTTGCCATCTGACCGCCATGGATGGCGGAAATGCCGGAATTGAAGGGATCATTTTTCCGGCCATGGCAAATGACCTCCTCTACGACCTATCCCCGGCGCTCTTCCCTGGTAATAAATATGGCTGGATATACAGCATTTTGCTTTTCGGCTATCCTGTATCCCTTTGAAAGCATTCATACGTGCATGACCCTTCAGGAATCGACGTTACATGACCCAGTTTGATGCCTCCCAGTACGGCGCGAGTTCCATCGAAGTCCTCTCGGGGCTCGAGCCGGTACGAAAGCGTCCCGGTATGTATACCGACACCTCGCGGCCCAACCACCTTGCTCAGGAAGTCATCGATAACAGCGTCGATGAAGCGCTGGCGGGCCACGCCTCGGCTATCAGCGTCGTGCTGCATAGCGACGGTGCGATCGAGGTGCAGGATAA
Organism: Halomonas sp. CSM-2; assembly: GCF_002119345.1. Lineage (NCBI taxonomy): Bacteria > Pseudomonadati > Pseudomonadota > Gammaproteobacteria > Oceanospirillales > Halomonadaceae > Halomonas > Halomonas sp. CSM-2. The sequence continues at coordinate 22,370 of NZ_NBYR01000005.1, forward strand.
CGGCCGCGGAATGCCGATCGATATGCACCCCGAGCACGGCGTGTCGGGCGTCGAGCTGATCTTTACCAAACTGCACTCAGGCGGCAAGTTCTCATCGGACAGCTACCGTTTTTCCGGTGGCCTGCACGGCGTCGGCGTGTCGGTCGTTAATGCGCTGTCGCGGCGCCTGGATGTCGAAGTCACGCGCAACGGTGCGCGCCATGCCATGGCGTTCGAGTTCGGGGAAAAGGTCGAAGAACTGCGCGAAATTGGCAAAGCGGCCAAGCGTGCCAGCGGTACCCTTGTGCGTTTCTGGCCGGATGAAAGCTACTTCGATAGCCCTAAACTGGCATTGGGCAAACTGAAACACCTGTTGCGGGCCAAGGCGGTACTTTGCCCAGGGCTTGCCGTTACCCTGATTGAGCCCGACGGCACCAAAACCGAGTGGGCCTACGCCGATGGGCTTCGCGACTACCTGGCAGAAGCCACCGATGGTTATGAAGTGGTGCCAGCCGAGCCCTTTATCGGTCACTTCAACGACGATGAAAACGGCGTGGACTGGGCTATCCAATGGTTGCCCGAGGGCGGCGACGCGCTATTGGAAAGCTATGTTAACTTGATCCCCACCCCGCAAGGCGGCACCCACGTGAACGGGTTTCGCTCGGGTTTGCTCGAAGCACTGCGCGAGTTCTGTGAGTACCGTAGCCTACTACCCCGTGGCATCAAGCTCACCGCTGATGACTTGTGGGAGCGCGCCTCCTTTGTGCTTTCGGTCAAGATGCTGGATCCCCAGTTTGCCGGGCAAACCAAAGAGCGGCTTTCGTCGCGAACCATCGCGGGCTTTGTGTCAGGGGTGCTCAAGGACGCCTTTTCGCTATGGCTCAACCACCATGTCGACCAGGGCGAAGCCCTTGCCGAGCTGGTGATTAGCGCCGCCCAGCGCCGCCAGAAAAAAGCCAAGAAGGTGGCGCGCAAGAAAGTGACATCGGGCCCGGCCCTGCCCGGCAAGCTGGCAGACTGCTCGGGGCAGGACCCCGCTCAGAGCGAGCTGTTCCTGGTCGAGGGTGACTCCGCCGGGGGCAGCGCCAAGCAGGCGCGTAACCGCGAGACCCAGGCCATAATGCCGCTGCGTGGCAAAATCCTTAACACCTGGGAGGTCGAGACCCACGATATTTTCGGCTCGCAGGAAGTTCACGATATCGCGGTGGCGATTGGCGCCGACCCGGGCAGCGCTGACCTGGAAAAATTGCGCTACCACAAAATCTGTATTCTCGCCGACGCCGACTCCGACGGCCTGCATATTGCCACGCTGCTTTGCGCGCTGTTCGTCAAGCACTTCCCCAGTCTGGTGGACGCGGGCCACGTCTATGTGGCCATGCCGCCGCTTTACCGTATTGACTTGGGAAAAGAGGTTCACTACGCCCTCGACGAAAGCGAAAAAGCCGCGATCCTAAAACAGCTGGCACAAAAGCGTGGTACTCCGAACGTTCAGCGTTTTAAAGGCTTGGGCGAAATGAGCCCGCTGCAACTGCGCGAAACCACCATGGCGGTGGAAACCCGCCGTCTGGTTCAGCTTACCCTCGATGAAGGGGATGGCACGCTGGAAATGATGGATATGCTGCTGGCCAAAAAGCGTGCCGGCGATCGCAAGAAATGGCTGGAAGATTACGGCAACCTTGCTGACGTCGAGGTCTAGTGACGGTGTCAACCCTGCATTGGTATTAAATAGCTAAGGTTGGGCATTAATTAGCCGATAGTGAATAAAGAGCGTACCTGAAAAAAAGTACGCCAGTCAGTATCACTTACATCACTAAAGGGGAATGTCCTTGTTTAATACCATTTCGAGGCAGTTAACACTGGCGGCGTTTGCTCTCATGCTACTCATGGCAGCAAGTATTTACGCCGTCATGGCATGGCGCGGCCAACCGCAGGTTATAGAGGCAAGCCAATTGCTTGTTGACCGAACAGGTGAATCCATTGTCAACGCAATGAATGCACAGCTAGCCCGCGTGGAAGGTAATACAGCGAGTCTTGCCTCGCTCGCAGAGTCATTACCTCGCGAGGAATCGTTGTTTCGTCAAGCCTTCCCACGGGTTGTCGACGACAGCGGCAATACAGCCATTGCCGGGGGTGGTATCTGGCCGGAGCCGGGTGCGTTTGAAGACGGGGTCGAGCGATTCAGCTTCTTCTGGGCGAGAAATGCTGAAGGTGAGATTGAGTTCCTGGATGATTATAACGCTGATGATATGGCGCCTTACCATGAGGAGGCCTGGTATCAGAATGCCCGCGATGCCGAGCCAGGTCAGTGTATCTGGTCAACGGCTTATCGCGACGCAACTACCGGGGTGGCGATGGTAACCTGTAGCGTGCCCTACTACCTTGACGATGAGTTCGCCGGGGTCGCGACCATCGATATGCAACTGGAAGGCATCGCCGAATTTCTGGCCGAGAATGGTGGCACAACCGGGGGCTATGCCTTCGTGCTTGATAGAGCAGGCAAGGTCATTCACTTTCCTGGTGCGGATCTGGCGACGGCTGATATGCAAGGGTTAGACGATCTGACCAGCGATATGCCCTGGCTTTCACCAGTGGTCGAGGCTGTCGAATCAGGCAGTCAAAATGTCCAGGTGGAAACAGCAGGCGTTCTGGATAAGCCTGCCTCGGTTCGTTTGTTCGATATGCAGGACACGGGCTGGACATTGGGTCTCATGACGCCTCAAGAAAAAGTGACGGCACTGGCACAGACATTGACGCGTGATCTGATGGTGGTAATCCTTCCCCTTTTGGCCCTGCTGCTGGCGTTAGGCTGGTGGGGTGGACGTATACTTTTGCGTCAAATCCACAGCACCACCGAGCAGATTGACCAACTCGGCCAAGGCGGCTCAAGTCGAGAACTGACGATTTATCGTAATGATGAAATTGGCGAGTTGCGCAGTGCGGTGAACCGTTATGCTGAAAAATTACGACACCTGTTTGAGGACGTGAGCCAGGTATCCGACGTGATTGCCAGTGAAGCGACGGAAATTGCCTCCGGCAACACAGAATTGTCCAGTCGGACCGAGCAACAGGCCGCATCGCTTCAGGAAACTTCTTCCACAATGGAGGAAATGGCGACAACCGTTAAGCGCAACGCTGATAATGCCAACGAAGCCGATCAGCGCGTCACTGACGCGACTGAAAAAGTCAGGCGGGGTGGCGAACAGGTCGCACGTTTAGCTCAGTCGATGGAGGCGATCAATGAAAGCTCGGGAGAGGTTTCTTCAATTGTCGATGTCATTGAAAATATTGCGTTTCAAACCAATATTTTGGCACTCAATGCCTCCGTTGAAGCTGCCCGGGCGGGTGAGCACGGGCGAGGTTTTGCGGTCGTCGCCAGTGAAGTTCGCGAACTGGCTTCCAGAAGCGCTACATCCGCTCGCGACATCAATGAGTTGATCAAGACCACGTCCCAACAAATTGAAACCGGTAGCGGTTATGCTCGTGATGCAGAAGGTGCAATGCAGGAAATTGTTTCGGCGATTGAAGAAATCGCCGAACGCATCGCAGAAATCAGTCAAGCGTCCAGCGAACAGACGAACGGCATTGATGAAATCAATCGTGCTGTCTCGCAAATGGACACGGTTACCCAGCAGAACGCAGGGCTTGTGAGCCAAGCGTCAGGAGCGGCCAACGAACTTTCTGTTCAGGCACAGCGCCTGAAGAGTTTACTTGATGATTTTCAGCGCGATAATCAACGCTCCCCGGAAGCGGTACCGCTTTCGGGGCCTCAGTGACGTTATTGATATGACGTAAGCAACTACTAACGCATTGAGTATCAATGTGTAGCAGGAATAGCCGCTCCCGTCGGGGCGGCTTTGCTTGTCAGGAAAGGATGAATACCCCATGGATATTCAGGTAGCGGAAGGCGACGTCGAGCGCTTGTCCTTGCGCGATTACACCGAAAAAGCGTACCTCGACTACTCGATGTACGTGATTCTAGACCGTGCACTGCCCAACATTGGTGATGGCATGAAACCCGTGCAGCGGCGGATTATCTATGCCATGCGCGAGCTGGCGCTGCATGCCAACGCCAAGTACAAGAAGTCGGCGCGCACCGTCGGCGACGTGTTGGGTAAGTTTCACCCCCACGGTGACAGTGCCTGCTATGAAGCCATGGTGCTGATGGCACAGCCTTTCAGCTATCGCTATCCGCTGGTGGACGGTCAGGGCAACTGGGGGAGTCCTGACGATCCGAAATCGTTTGCCGCCATGCGCTACACCGAAGCCAAGCTATCCAAGTTTGCCGAAGTGCTGCTCAGCGAGCTGGGCCAGGGAACTGTCGACTGGGTGCCCAACTTTGACGGTACCATGCAGGAGCCGCTGGTGCTGCCCGCGCGCTTGCCGCATGTGCTGCTCAATGGCGGCACCGGGATTGCGGTGGGTATGGCGACCGATATTCCGCCGCACAACGTGTCTGAGGTCGTGGATGCCACCTGTCACCTGTTACGCAATCCGCAGGCCACGACGACAGATCTGATGGACTTCATTCCCGCGCCGGACTTCCCGACTGATGCGGAAATTATTACGCCCAAAGAAGACCTGCGGAAGCTCTACGAATCCGGTCGTGGTTCGGTCAAGTTGCGCGCTCGCTACGAGCGGGAAGGCCCCAACATTGTAATTACCTCCTTGCCGTATCAGGTCAGCGGCGCCAAGGTGCTGGAACAGATTGCTGCCCAGATGCAGGCCAAAAAGCTGCCCATGGTGGCCGATCTGCGCGATGAATCGACCCACGAAGAACCCACTCGTCTGGTGATTGAGCCGCGCTCCAATCGCATTGACGTTGAGTCGTTGATGGACCACCTGTTTGCCACCACGGACCTGGAAAAGAACGTGCGGGTTAACATGAACGTGATCGGTCTGGATGGCCGCCCAAGGGTGATGCCGCTGCCCGAGATGCTGGGCGAATGGCTGCGCTTTCGTCGTGGGACGGTGCGCCGCCGACTTGAGCACCGCCTGGGCAAGGTGGAAGACCGCCTGCATATTCTGGAAGGCCTGCTCACCGCCTACCTGAATATCGATGAGGTGATTCGCATTATTCGAGAGGAAGATGAGCCCAAGCCTGCATTGGTAGCGGCCTTTGGCCTCTCTGAACGACAGGCGGAAGCAATTCTGGAATTGCGCCTGCGTCATCTTGCCAAGCTTGAAGAGATGAAAATCCGCGGCGAGCAGGATGATCTGGAAAAAGAACGCAAATACCTACAGGGCCTGCTGGGCAGTGAAGCCAAGCTGACCACGCTGATCGAAAAAGAGATTCGCGCGGCGGGTAAAGAGCATGGCGATGAACGCCGCTCGCCACTGGTCGCCAGGGCCGACGCCAAGGCGTTGTCCGAAGTCGAACTTCTCGGGGCTGATCCGATCACCGTCGTGCTGTCAGAGAAGGGCTGGATTCGGTCTGCCAAGGGCCATGATATCGACCCCGAAGGGCTTTCCTATAAAGCGGGCGACCGTTTCCAGTTGGCTGCACGAGGCAAAACCAACCAACCCTTGGTGCTGCTGGATGATACCGGGCGTGCCTATACGCTCAGTGCCCATAACCTGCCCAGTGCGAGGGGGCAGGGAGAGCCAGTCACCGGGCGCGCGAATGTGTCGGCCGGGGCCCGTATGGCCGGTTTGATGCTGGCACCTGCCGAGCGGCGTTTTGTCCTGGCAAGCGACGGCGGCTACGGCTTTATTGCCCGTTTGGAAGCGCTCACCGGTAAAAATAAAGCAGGTAAGGCGGTGCTTAGCCTGCCTAAAGGCTGCAGTGTGATGGCACCGGTTGAAGTGCCTGAGGGCGAAGAACTTTGGGTGGCTTCGGTCTCCAACGAAGGTCGGCTATTGCTGTTCCCCTTGGATCAGTTGCCTGAAATGGCCAAGGGCAAAGGCAACAAGATGCTGGATATCCCCGGTCCGCGTGCCGCACGCCGCGAGGAATTCGTGCGCAGCATCGCGGTAATTAAAGACAGCGACGTCCTGGAGCTGCACGCCGGTAAGCGAAAACTCACGCTGAAAACCGATGATTTGGCCTATTATCGCGGCGAGCGAGGTCGGCGGGGCAGCAAGTTGCCACGCGGTTTCCAAAAGGTTGATTGGATAGGGGCAGGGGACTAAACAATGACAGGAACTAAGTGATGGCAAGCGGCGATTTAATTTTAACCGTGTTAGCGCCGCGTTTAAGCGCGGATATTCAGTCCCAGGTGGACGCTTTGAGGGTACAGTTTGACCTGCAGGAAAACAGCATCCGACGGCTGTCAGATGTGGCGCAGGGCGAACGCATCGACTGCCTTGAGCTGTACTTGAGTGGTACCGATGTTGATCTTGAAGCCCTGCGTCATGCCGCGCTGGTTTTGAGCGAGACCTTGAACGTGGATATTGCGGTTCAGCAAAACCTGCGACAACAGGTTAAGCCTCGGCTGGTGTGCTTCGATATGGACTCCACGCTGATCAAGGCTGAAGTGATTGACGAGCTGGCCTATCGTCATGGCGTGGGCAGTGAAGTTGCCGACGTAACCGAGCGGGCGATGCGTGGTGAGCTCGATTTTCAGCAAAGCTTCCGCGAGCGGATGAGCAAGCTGGCTGGTCTGGACGAGTCCGTGTTGGCTGAGATCGCCGCCGAGCTACCCTTGATGGAAGGCGTCGAACGGCTGATGGCCAACCTGAAGCGCCTGGGGTATCGCACTGCCATCCTTTCCGGTGGTTTCACTTACTTTGCTGACTACCTACAGCATAAACTCGGCTTCGATGAGGTCCATGCCAACGAGCTGGTGATCGAGAATGGCAAGGTCACCGGCGAGGTGCGCGAGCCGATTGTCGACGCAGACCGCAAGGCTGAACTGCTGGAAACCATTGCTCTGCGTGAAGGTTTGACACTCGACCAGACGATTGCGGTGGGCGATGGCGCGAATGATCTCAAAATGCTCGCTAAAGCCGGCCTGGGCATTGCTTACCGCGCCAAACCCATGGTGCGGGCACAGGCGCGCCAAGCCATTTCACATCTCGATATTGATGCGGTGTTGTACCTTATAGGCTACCCAGACGTAGATTTGATCGACTGATATAAAGTCAAGGCCCTTGAGAGGGCCCTTACTGCTCGCCGGAATGAGCAGTCATGTCGCCATACTCCTCACGCAACTCATCGAGTCTCTCTCGCTGTTGCTCGCTAAGCGGGGGCGTATCCCAAAGCGGGTCGCCCTCGGCGTCGTGCAGGCCTTCGATGGTGACATCAAACTGGGCATTATCGGGAATCTCGCGGTTACCCCAGGGGCCAAAACGGTTGGGCGCCAAACTCCATTGGGCGCTTTCGCCAGGGGCTAAACCGCCGGGAATCACGTAATAAAACGCTTCATCGACCCAGGGCGTCTCGAGACCAGGACTGCTGACAACGCCTCTGAGTGACAGTTCCGAGATACGTTGGTCAGAGCCGTTGGTGACCTCCAGTTCAATAACCGGCTCTAGCGCTCCATAGGGGCTTGTGCTCATGTAAAAATCGGCGCTGTCGAGGGTCACCTGAGCCCGTTGTTCGCGGTCATGCTCCGCATTAGCCTGCTTTTCTTCAAGTCGGGAGAGAATGCCCAGCGCCTGACTTCGTTCCCGTGCCCGGCGGTTACGCAATAACTCATTGGCTTTCTCTATCGCTTCATCACCCGTCAGCCCATGCATGTAAGCATTGGCCGACTCGGCGATTTCCGCGGCGTTCATCGGCCTTGGGTTAAGAATATCGATACCGTTAAACGATGACATCGCCATAATGGTCAGCGCTTGATCAAATTCGTCGCGCTTGTAAGGGGGCAGTGAGTCGCGCACCTTTTCGACGGATATAACAGCGGCGGGCATTGAACTGGTATCAATTCTGGGCTCTGAACACCCCGCAAGCATTATCATTGCGAACGATAATGTCGATAGCCTTAACAGGCTCCACATACAGTTACCTCACCTCAATATCGTCAACCCGGGAAGGGTGCCAGCGCTTGGTTTAGAAGGCAAAATCGATCAGCCATGGCCTTTGTCGGGGTGAGGGACCGGCTTTTTACCGACTTCCTCGGGGCGGAGCTCTACGGGTTTACCCTGGGTGATATCGATGTGCTTCAGGCGTAAGTGCAGGCCCGTTTTGGCGAGCAAGTGAGCGCTGACCGGTGCAGTAATAAATAAAAACAGAGTGATCAATAACTCCTGAATATCGGGTCTGCCGTCAACGCTCCAGAAGTATGCCATGGAGGCCACCAGCATGCAGCCGATACCCAGAGTCGTTGCCTTGGTGGGGCCGTGTAAGCGCATGTAGAAATCGCGGAGATGCGCCATCCCCAGAGAACCGACGAATACAAAAGCGCCGCCTGTGATCAGCAATAATGAAATAAGCGCCTCTACCCAAAGCGACATAAGCGTACCTGTATAATAGCCAAGAGGGTGACCGGGTTCATTCGATAATGTCCCCGCTTAATATGTATTTGCACACCGCTACCGTGCTGATAAAGCCCAGCATGGCGATGAGCAGCGCCGACTCGAAATAGGTCTTGCTGTTCAGCCACAGGCCGAGTAGTACAATCAGCGCGATGGAGTTGACGTACATGGTGTCCAGCGCCAGTACTCGATCCGGTAAATCGGGGCCAATGGTCAGCCGATAGAGGTTCATCAGCAGTGCCATCACCACCAACGCCAGGGTGATATAAAGTGCGATGCTTAGCATTCGTAAATCTCCTTGAGCGGGCGTTCGTAGCGCTCCCGAATCTGCTCAATCAGGGCCTCTTCGTCTGTTTCGTTAAGGGCATGAATAAGCAGCGATTTACCGTCCATACGCAGGTTGGCGGAGACCGTGCCCGGCGTCAGGCTGATGGTGCTGGCAAGCAGCGTGATGGTGAAACGCTCTTCCAGCATCAGAGGGTATTCGACAAAATGGGGATTTAATTTTCGCCATGGGTTGGCGATCAGATAAGCCACTTCAAAGTTGGCAGTGATGATGTCACCAAGCACGCGCAGCACAAATCGCAGCAGCAACAGCGGCTTTTTGATACGCGGTCGGGCATCCCAAAAGCGGTTGGTGAGTAAGGGGATGATAATGGCCAGTGCGCCACCCAAGACGATATGCCCGGGCGCCACACTGCGCACCAGGAGCAGCCATACGAAAAGCAGCAACAATGAAAAAACCGGGGTCGGCAACCAGGCGCGGGATCGAATCATTGGGGGCCTCCAGCGTCATTGATCAACGTATCAATTACCAGGCTTGGGTTGGCCAATTGTTCAGCGGCGGCCTGGGTATAGTTGCTAACGGGACCGGCAAACACGACCAATAGCAGCGAGCTACTCAACAGCCACGCCATGCCAAACCACTGGCAACGGGGCAGTGGGCGACCACTCAGATGACCACGATGGCTGCGCCAGAACAGGGTTGAACCTGCCCGCGAGAGCGCAATGAGCGATGCCAGACCTGCCAGCAGGACGAGCGTCCAAAGCCAAAGTCGTTGGCTGCCTTCCGCGGCGTTGAGCATTAGCGCTTTGCCGAAAGCGCCCGAGAGAGGGGGTAAGCCAGCCACTGCTATCGCCCCGATGAAGAACGCCAACGCCAGAGCCGAGCCTTGTACCATGGGGCGACCCTTGACGAGTCGCGTACCCGGTTTGCCACGTTGCAGGCCGATCATCTCAGCCAACAAGAACAGGCCGCCGGTAATCAGCGTTGTGTGAATCAAGTAGTAAAGCAGTGCCGAGGTGGCTTCAGGCGTGCGCATCCCGACACCCGCAAGCAGTGTGCCGACGGAAATCAACACTAGATAGGCAATGAGTAGGCGCAAATCCCGAGCGGCCAGCACGCCTATGCCCGCGGCGGCCAGCGTCGCTAATGAGAGCCACCAGACCCAGGGTTGCTCGAGGGCTTGCAGATTACCTGCCTGGTCGCCAAAGATGAGACTGTAGACACGCAAAATGGAATAGATGCCGACCTTGGTCATTACCGCAAACAGGGCGGCCACCGGTGCAGGGGCCGCCGCATAGGCACGGGGCAACCAGAAATACAGCGGTAAAATGGCTGCCTTGAGGCCAAAGACCACCAGTAACATCAAGGCACCAGCCACCACCAACCCTTCGCGTTCAGCGGGCAGTTCGGCCATACGCGAGGCCATATCCGCCATGTTCAGCGTGCCGGTTGCCCCGTAGAGAATGCCCACGCCAATCAGGAACAGCGAAGACCCCGCCAGATTGAGTACCACGTAATGAACACTGGACTGAATGCGCGCCTTGCCGCCGCCGTGGAGCAGCAGGGCATAGGAGGCCAGCAGCAGCACTTCAAAGAAGACGAAGAGGTTAAACAGGTCTCCGGTTAAAAAAGCACCGTTGATGCCCATCAACTGCCATTGGAAGAGACCATGAAAGTTGCTGCCTTTTTCATCATCACCGCCGCAGGCAAAGACGACAGCCCCGACGGCCAGGAGGGCGGTCACCAGCAACATGAGCGCCGACAGACGATCGAGCACCAGCGCAATGCCAAACGGAGGCTGCCAATCGCCGAGGGCGTAATAGGTAACCTCTCCACTGGCGGCTTGGTTCAGCAGTCCAATGGCAACGAAGAGCAGCGCAAACGTTGCGACCACACTGACGACGCGTTTGTAACGAACCATTCCCTGGCGTTGGTAGAGTAACAAGATACCCGCGATTAATGGCACAACGACAGGTAAAACAATCAAATGCTGGGTCATTCGCGGTCTTCCTTTTTGCCGTCTACGTGGTCATTCCCTACTTCACTTCGCGCGCGCATCGCCAGAATGACCACAAAGGCGGTCATCGCAAACCCGATCACGATGGCCGTTAACACCAGCGCCTGGGGAAGCGGGTCAGCGAAGCCATTGCCTTCATTGACCAGTGCGGCGCCATCAGTGGTCAGCCCGCCCATCGAAAATAGAAATAAATTGACGGCGTAGGAGAGCAGAGTCAGGCCGACCACCACAGGGAAGGTTCGCCCACGCAGAGTCAGGTAAAGTCCGGAGGCGGTGAGCACGCCAGTGGTCATCGCGTAGAGCAGTTCCATTAGCGAGGCTCCTTGCTGGTGGGGGTGGCGGACGTCTCAGCATTTTTTTCGGTTTTTTCGGTCACTGGGCGATGGGCAGTGGTCACTTTGCCCAGGTTGGCGAGGATCATGAGCGTGGCACCGACCACTGCCAGATAAACGCCCAGGTCGAAAAGTAGCGCCGTCGCCAACTCAAATTCACCGACAACGGGTAGGGTGAAGTAGCCAAACGACGATGTCAGGAACGGATAGCCGAATAGCCAACTGCCAAGCCCTGTCAGCGTCGCGACCGCGACGCCCATGATGGCCACGGGCTGGAAGGGGAAGTCGAGGCGTTCCTGCGCCCATTCCACGCCTCGGGCCATATACAGCAGAATCAACGCAACAGCAGTAATCAAGCCGGCGATGAAGCCACCGCCAGGCTGGTTGTGACCACGCAGGAAGATAAACGCTGATACCAGCAATGCCAGCGGTAGTATCGTCATGGAAACAGAGGTCAAAATGGCCGGATAGCGGTCCGGTGACCATACCCGGCCTTCGCCATCACTGTGCGGCATAAACAGGCGCAAGCGGTTGAGTAGCTTGAATATCGCAAGGCCTGCAAGGGCAAGCACGGTAATTTCGCCTAGCGTATCGAAGCCCCGGAAGTCGACGAGGATGACGTTGACCACTTTGTAGCCTCCACCGCCGGGTTTGCTGTTTTCGACAAAAAAATTGGAGATCGACAGCGTTTCCCGGGTCAATACCGCATAGTTGAGGCTGGCAATCACCAGCCCCAGCGACCCAGCCAGCAGAATATCGCGGACGTTGCGCAGCGGGCTTGATTCCTGAGGTGTTTTCTGCGGCAGGAAGAACAACGCCAGCATCAGCAGAATCATGGTCACCACTTCCACGGATAGCTGGGTCAGTGCTAAGTCCGGCGCAGAAAAACGTGCAAAGGTGAGGGCCACAAATAAACCAACAATCGATAGCATGAGCAATGAAATCAAACGGTACCGGTGGGTAGCCGCGGTTGCGATGCCGCCAAAGATAAGCATTACCGCGCCTAGAATGACCACGCCGTCGATCGGCTGGTTGCCCGCTGCCCCCGTTAAATCGGTGACCTGGACCAGGCCGATTAGCCCCATCACAAAGGCAGCGGATAGCAACAGCGTCATGTAGCGCTGTAATGAATTACCCTCGAATGCAGTGAGGAGTTGTTCAGCACGATAGCCCATCGTTACCACAAAGCGCTCAAACACCCGCCGGGCATCAACGCTTTCGAACTGTCGGGTGAACAGGCGCATGTCTCTGTGGCGCCAATAGAGGACGGTGCCGATCAACAATGCCGCAACACTCATCAACAGTGGCAGGTTGACGCCATGCCAGATCGCCAGTTTGAAATCCAGCGGACGCTGGAGTACCGCTTGGGTGGCAAGGTCGAGCAGGTGTGTGGCAGTGAGGGCGGGCAGCAGACCGATCACGACGCACAGCACTACAAGAATTTCCACGGGTAAACGCATCAGGTGTGGCGGTTCGTGGGGCGATTTAGGCGGTGCCTCGCGGGCTGGCTTGAAGAAAACCGCATGTACAAGGCGCAGCGAGTAAGCCACAGAGAGAATGCCCCCCAGCGTGGCAAGGGCAGGCAGTAACCAGCTCAAGCCACCCAGTACCGGGGTTTTCAGGGTTTCAGTAAAGAACATCTCTTTTGAAAGAAAGCCGTTGAACAGCGGCACACCCGCCATGGCGGCGGCGGCAAGTGTGGTCAACAGTGCGGTTACCGGCATGGCTTTTTTCAGGCCACCCAGTTGCTTGAGTTCACGTGTTCCTGTCTCGTGGTCAATAATGCCAGCGCTCATGAACAGCGCCGCTTTGAAGGTGGCATGATTGAGAATGTGAAAAAGAGCCGCCAGGACAGCCATTGGACTGCCGATGCCCAACAGTACCGTGATCAGCCCCAAATGGCTGACCGTGGAAAAGGCCAGAATGCCTTTCAAGTCGGTTTTGAATAGCGCAAACCAGGCCCCGTAAAGCAGCGTGGCGGTGCCCACGAGCGATACAACGACGGTCCACAGCTCACTGTCGGCAATTGCCGGGTGTAGCCTTGCCATGAGGAAAATGCCGGCCTTCACCATCGTGGCCGAATGCAGGTAGGCCGAAACCGGTGTAGGAGCGGCCATCGCATGAGGGAGCCAAAAATGAAACGGAAACTGAGCTGACTTGGTAAAAGCACCGAGTAAAACCAGGCCGAGCATCAGCGGATAACGCGAGTCGGCGATGATCCTGTCGCTACTGGCCAGAACGTCTCCCATGCTGAAACTGCCTGCCATATCCCCCAGCAACAGAAGCCCTGCCAACAGCGCCAAGCCGCCAGCGCCCGTCACGGTGAGTGCCATTCTTGCGCCTTTACGCGCATCCGATTGGTGCGACCAGAAGCCGATCAATAAAAACGATGAAAGGCTGGTGAGCTCCCAGAATAGCCACAGCAGGATGAGGTTGTCGGACATTGAAATACCGACCATGGAGGCCATGAACAGCATCAGGAAGGCGTAAAAACGACCGACGGGTTCGTCACTTGCCAGATAAAAGTGAGCGTAGAGCAGTATCAACAGCCCGATGCCCATGATTAAAATATTAAACAGCAGCGACAGGCCGTCCAGGCGTAGTGCCAGTTCCAGGTTGAGTTCTGGCAGCCAGCCAACGGCGAAGCGTAGTGCTTCGCCTTCCAGTAGTGCGGGTATCTGCATCAAGGTTAGCAGCAGGGCAATAGCCGGCAGCAGGGCGGTTGCCAACGAGCAGACCATGCGGCTGCGTTGAGCGTTGAGGGCCGGCACCAAGACGCCTAGTAACGGTAGTAAGGCTATCCACAGCAGTGTCATGGGAGTCATCCAGCGCAAAAATCAAAAAAAGCCCACGGCCCGCCATCGTAAACGTGTCGGCTGAGGCATCGGAGACCGCAAATTAAACAAGAGGATATCACTTGTAGTGGCATTGTGAAGTTTTAGTATAAAGTGACGCCGTCCACCCAAGCGAGCCAATTGACCCTATGAATCAACCTTTCGACACATGGCAGCAGCGTTTCGAAACCCTGCGTTCGAACAAATTTTTTGAAGCCTTTGTGATCGCGATTATCGTCATCTCCGCGCTGGTGATCGGCGCTAAAACCTACGAAGAGGAGACGTCGCGCTTTGAACAATGGCTTCTCTATCTCGACCTGGCCATCACGGTTTTTTTCCTGGTAGAGATCCTCATCAGGATAGCGGCTGAAGGAAGCCTGATACGCTTTTTCAGACGAGGATGGAACGTCTTTGATTTCGTTATCGTGACCGCCAGCCTGATCCCCATGGACGACTCCGAGATGGTCCTGCTGGCGCGACTGCTGCGTATTTTCCGCGTGCTGCGCCTTGTCTCGATGATTCCCGAGCTGCAGATGCTGCTTTCAGCCCTGGTGAAGTCTATTCCGCGTATGGGCTACGTGGTGTTGTTAATGTTCATTATCTTCTACATCTACGCCGCCATTGGCAGCTTCCTGTTTGCCGACGTCGACAGCTTCTTGTGGGGCAATATATCCATTTCGATTCTGACGTTGTTTCGTATCGCCACCTTTGAAGACTGGACGGATATTCTTTATGCCACCCAGGAGGTTTATGCCTGGAGCTGGATTTACTACCTGACGTTTATCTTTCTGACCGCGTTTATTTTCCTCAACATGATGATTGGCATCGTACTGGACGTCATGCAGAAAGAGAGCGCCGCGCTCGATGTTTTGACCAATGGAGAAGATGTCGATGAGACGCACGCGCTGCGCAACGAAGTCAGTGAAATGCGCAGCCAGCTAGACCGAATGGAGGCAGCCCTATCAGGGCAGAGGGCTGACAATGCGCGCACGGATATTGACAAAAACCGCCAAGACTGATTTTCTAGACGTATGAATACATCCATGAACACCTTTGCACTAGACCTACGACTACTAAGCGCCCGTCTCTGAATATCAGGGTCGGGCAGTGCTGCTGGCATTGTCGTTGGTTTTCTTAGTGGTGAGGTAGACATGGTTACAAACACTGGAATTATTGAATCAATTCAATTTGTAGGGTGCCGCTCTTTTATAATCGTGCGCCCGACAAATCCTTATGATCTGCGCCCCATGGCCTTTACTGGCGATGGGGCGTTTTTCGTTGGCACGCCCGCCGTCCATCCAATCGAATACTTTCACCCTACTTGCCCAGGAGAACCGTCATGATGTTGTCTGATCCCGCCAAAAAATACCGCCAGTTTGTTGCGGTGGACCTGCCTGACCGCCAATGGCCCAGCCAGCGGATTGAAACACCGCCGATCTGGTGCAGTGTTGACCTGCGGGATGGCAATCAGTCGCTGATTGACCCGATGGATCATGAGCGCAAACAGCGCTTGTTCGACATGCTGCTGAAGGTCGGCTTCAAACAGATCGAAGTCGGCTTTCCCTCAGCTTCGCAAACCGATTTTGACTTTGTCCGCACGCTGATCGAACAAGACAAGATCCCGGAAGATGTGACCATTCAAGTGCTGACCCAGGCGCGCCCGCACTTGATTGAGCGCACCTTCGAAGCCTTGAAAGGCGCCAAAAACGCGATCGTGCACGTTTACAACGCCACCGATCCGATGTTCCGCCGTGTGGTGTTCAACGTGGATAAAGCCGAATGCGTGAATATTGCCACCGAGGCCACGGCGCAAATTCGCGACCAAATGAAGGCAGCGCCTGAAACCAACTGGACCTTCCAGTACTCGCCCGAGCTCTTTACCACGACAGAGATGGATTTTGCCGTCGAAATTGTCGAAGCGGTCATGGAAACCTTCGGGCCCAGCGCCGACAACCGGATGATCGTCAACCTGCCGGCAACGGTTGAAGTCGCCACGCCGAATAACTACGCGGACCAGATCGAGTGGTTCTGCCGCAACGTCAAAAATCGTGACCATTTGATTGTCAGCGTGCATCCCCATAATGACCGGGGTACCGGTGTGGCTGCCGCTGAGTTGACGCTGATGGCGGGAGCTGACCGCGTTGAAGGCACCTTGTTCGGCAATGGTGAGCGCACGGGTAACGTCGATATCGTCACCCTCGCCATGAACATGTACACCCAAGGGGTTCATCCGCAGCTCGATTTCTCCAATATCACCCCGGTCATGCGCGAAGTGGAGTACTGCAACCAGTTGCCGGTGCATCCACGCCATCCTTACGTGGGTGATTTGGTGTTTACCGCTTTCTCCGGTTCCCACCAGGATGCGATCAAGAAAGGCATGCTTGACCGTCGCGCCAATCCCGAGGCGGTTTGGGATGTGCCCTATCTGCCTATCGACCCGCTTGATGTAGGTCGTAGTTACGAGGCGGTGATTCGGGTTAACAGCCAGTCCGGTAAAGGTGGGGTGTCGTACCTGCTGGAGCAGGAGCACGGTATCGAGCTGCCGCGTCGGCTTTCCATCGAGTTCAGCCAGGTGGTGCAGGAAGTGGCCGACCGGACCGGTAAAGAGATTACCTCTCAGATGATTTACCAGGCTTTTGCCGATGAGTATCTGGAGCAACGTTCACCCTTTGCGCTGGTCAACCATCGTTTATCGTCGGAGCCAGATAGCCCCAAAGTAACGCTGGACGCCGTGGTCGAGCAGGATGGCGAGCGTCAAACGCTCAATGGCGAGGGTAACGGGCCGCTCGCAGCGTTTGTAAAAGCGCTGGCTGCTGCCGGGCATGATGTGGAAATTATCGACTACCATGAGCACTCCCGTGGCCAGGGCGCCGATGCAGAGGCCATTGCCTATGTGGAAGTCCGCATCGACGGCAAGGCGGTATTCGGTGTCGGTAACGACGAAAGCATTACCAGCGCCTCGATGAAAGGCGTGCTTAGCGCGATCAATCGCCACCATTCGACCCAACCCGCAGCGGCAAACGTGACGGCGGCGTCGTTGGCCTAATCCACCGATGTCCAATTGAATGAGACAGGCAATGTTGCGGCCCTGGCAGCTTATCGTGTTCGCCGCCACTGTGGTGGCCGGGGTCGCATCAGCCGTGGCTTCCCATGAGCCGTTTGAGTCCAAATTGGTCCGCCTGGAAGCTCAGCGGGCGCTGCCTGCAATTGGGTCAATACTTCGGCAGGAAACGCCGGCGCTCAACGCGACTTTCTTAAGCTACTCACATGATCAGGCGCTCTGGATGAGCGCCTATCTTGCGCTGATGCGCCATGGTGATGTGGCCCGAGGGGTGCTCATCGACTATGGTCATTTGCCGAAATTCCAGAGCGTATTAGTCCGTTACGGGGCAGACGTGGTTCTCCCTATCAACTACTTTCATGATAACGATATTGCTACGTTAAGTGCCCAACACTGGTTTGACGAGCGCTACCAACAAGTTAGCCGCTTGTGGAACGACGAAACCGAGGCAGTGTCCAGCGAGCTTACCCCCTACCGCCGCGGGCAAATGGGTATTGCGCTACTCGACACCAATGGTCACGGGCTACTCAATCAATTCGTGGTGGGTGACGAGGGAGACGTTGAGTGGCTGCAAGGCGAGCGGCTGGTCTCGGGGGTTGGCGATTTCTTTACCAGCGGTCTGCGTGATCTTGAAAGCCAGTGGCGGCGGGGCGACGCCATTGGCGCCGCCGATCTAGGCTGGGCGGGTATCGATCTACTGGTCATGGCCAGCACCGTTAAGGTGCTGCGGGCAGGCAAGGCCGCTCGTGCTGCCCAGGTGGGCAGCGTGGAAGCCCAGGGCGCTCGGGCTGGCTTGCGCCAGGGGATGGTTGCTTCAGGCAGGCGTTTTGCGAGCCTACCGCGTATGGCCAAGGTTGTCGCGGTCGCAGGTACCGCCTATGTGGTGGTTCGCCACCCAAGCCTCGTCAGCGCACTCGGTGCCAACCTGTCTACCTGGCTTGGCTGGCCGGTATGGTTGGGGCAGTTTCTTGTCTGGCTAATCGTGCTGCTACCGGTACTGATAGTGGTGCGATTTGCTTATCGCTGGCTGCTTACACCTATGCTGTGGCTGTTAGTGCCGTTGATGCGGTTATGTTTTAGAACAGCTAACCATGCGTTAGCCAAGCGGACTCAACGGCAAGCCGAGGAGACTGACTAAGGAGATGGGGTTTAACATAAGCGGGGCGGCCTTAAGGCCGCCCCGTTAGTTTTTAATGGGTCAATCGCAAGCGTTATTCCGGCAACGCGTAGACCGTAATTTGGTCGCCCACCTGATCTTTCAGGATGGTGTTACCGCCTGAAACAAAGGCGACATATTCGCGCCCCTTGTATTCATACACCGCCGGGTTTGAGACTGAAGGCGCTTCGGTCTGAGACGACCACAGCTCTTCGCCGGTTTCCAGGGAGTAGGCACGCACCTTGGCATCCATGGAGGCACCGATAAAGATAACGTCGCCCGCCGTAACGGCTGGTCCACCAATGGTGGGCGAGCCCCAGCTTTCGGGCATAAAGAAGCCATATTGCTGTGAAGCACCTACCGGGGTCCGCCACTTCACGTCGCCGGTCGTCATATCGAGAGCGACCAGTTCACCGAAAGGCGGCTCCCAGCAGGGCATGCCGAACCGGTTGAGCGCCACCTCAAGCCGCATGCCGTAGGGCGCACCTTCCTGCGGGGCAAAGCCGCTCTCGTTGCCCGATGTCCTATTGGCTGCCTCATAATCCTCGCGATTATAAAGCTTGATGTACTGCACAATATGCGAGGTATTGACGATCGCGGTCTGGCTTTCCGGGTCAAAAGCGACGCCGCCCCACTGAACACCACCCGCACTGATGGGGTAGCCAAGCGTGCCTTCGCCCTGGGTAGTGGGCGGGGTGTACATGCCTTCATAACTAAGATCGTCCCACAGCGCCGAGCACTCCCCGAAGCTGACCGCATCGGCCAGCGCCCAGACGTCGGGTTTCTCGGACTGATCTAACAGTGGAGCGGGTTTGGTCGGGAAAGGTTGAGTCGGTGCGTAGACTTCACCCTCGACGTTGCCGTCGCCGCTGGGCACTGGGCGCTCCTCAATCGGCCATACGTCTTCACCGGTTTCTCGGTTGACCACAAACAGAAAGCCCATTTTGGTCGCCTGAATCAGCGCCGGGATCTCCTCGCCATCAACGGTAATGTCCATCAACGTGGGGGCGGCGTTAATATCGTAATCCCAGATGTCATGGTGAACCCACTGCCGCGACCAGACCACCTCGCCAGTCTCAATATCCAACGCGGTGGTCGATGTGCCCAGAGGTACTTCTTCGGTGCGGTTACCGCCCCAGTAGTTAGGCGATGGTGAAGAGACGGGTAAATAAACCAAACCAAGCTCTTCATCGGCGGACATATGCGTCCAGACGTTGGCGGTACCGCTCTGTTCGCGCGTCTCATCGCTGAGCGCCTGAAAGGTCCATTCGCGCTCGCCGGTGCGGGCATTGATTGAGTAGACGGTGCCGGGAGGGGCTTGTTCGTAGGCCCAGTCCTTTCCTGCCCAGCCGAGAATCAGATGGTCGCCCACCACGGTCGGCGGCTGAAGTAGGGATAACGGCCAGCGGTCATTGGTATCGTTCCACTGATTGACGTCGAGCACGCCGTTATCGGCAAAGTTGGTGCACTGTTCGCCGCTATCGGCGTCGACCGCGAAGAGCTGCGCATCCATGGTGCCCATGTAAATGATTTTCTGGCAGGGCTCGCCCGCTTCGGGGTCATCTGCTTCCCAATAAGCCACACCGCGGTTCTTAAGGGCGGGCTGGGTCAGTGCTTCAAGGGAGGATTGAGTATCGAAGCTCCATTTCTCTTCGCCGCTTGCGGGGTCAAGTGCCAGGATCCGGTAGAACGGAGTGCCGATATACAGCGTATCGTTGGCAAACACCGGGGTGGCAGACCAGACCGTCGCGGGTAAATCGCCTGTACCATCTGCTACATCGCCGGTATGCACTTCCCATGCTTTCTCCAACTCGCCGACGTTATCAGCGTTGATTTGATCAAGCGGGCTATATTTCTGGGCATTAAGCTGGCCGTGGAAACTATCCCAGATCGGCTCTCCGGGTACCAAGGGGATAGGGGCGGCGTTAGTCGTTTCTTCCGGTGAGGCGTTCTCTTGCTCTGCTGATGCTTGCTCCCCTGGCGCCTCTTGAGCCGTTGGCTGCTCCGTCTCTACTGACGGTTCCTGAGCCATTAGCGGCATTGGCGTTAGGCAAATTGTCAGAGCGGTAACCGCGCCTAAACCAGATGTAATGGGTTTAAATGGAGTGCTTGTGGCGGATAAAAAAGTCGTCATGAGCAGCTCCTTAAGAATGGGTGAGGCGTGAAGGCCGCGCCGGGCGGAAAAGATCAAGAACCAGGCCTATCAGGCCCACGACCATCGCAACGCCGATCCACCACTGATGGAGCAGCATTGCGGCGAAAAATGTCCCGCCGAGGCCTATCAGAATAAGTACCCGCAGGATAACGGACGCACCACGCCCTCTTGCAGCAGCAAGAAGTAGGGCCAATATTGCCAGCGCGATACAGGCCACGATGGCAACCAGTGCCCCGAGTGTTCCCGTGACCCCGGTCAGTGGGGTGAAGTAGGCATACAGAGCGACGGCAAGACCGGCGAGTGAGGCTATCAGAAGGACGATAGCGCCCGATTTTGATGAGAGGGATGACGACATAATGTGCTGGCCTCCTAATGAGTGAGGTAGCCAACATTGAGGCTAAGTCAATGTCGGAAGTCGTTAGCCCTATAACTTTAGCAGAAAATTGTTTTTTAGACCTTTGTATACTGTTTTAGAAATGAGGTGCATGAGTATCTAGCCGGGATGAACTTTTTAAAGTGGCGTTTTGCTCCCTTTGCCGGGAATTTCCCGCACCAGGCGTGGCATCAAGAACCCCGGCAACAGGTCGCGAAGTGAAGCTACAAGCTTGCGGGCTTCTTCATCCGGGACATCAAAATGTGCAGCGCCCTGCACGGGATCCAGTACGTGCAAGTAGTAGGGCAGAATGCCTGCTTCAAATAGCCGTTCCGACAGTGTGGCTAGGGTTGTTACGCCGTCGTTAATACCCTGTAGCAGGACACTCTGGTTGAGTAGCGTTACTCCGGCTTGTTTAAGCCGCGCGCAGGCGTCGACCACTGCCTGGTCGATCTCGTTGGCGTGGTTGATATGCAGCACCACGACTTTTTGCAGGCGAGTTGAGGCTAGCCAGCCAATCAGAGCATCATCAACACGGTCGGGAATTACCACGGGCAGACGTGTGTGAATACGTAGCCGCTTCAGGTGTGAAATGCCTTCAAGCTGCTTGACCAGCCAGGCCAGTTGGCGGTCATTGGCCGCAAGCGGATCACCGCCTGAGAGAATCGCCTCGTGAATGGAGGTGTCGGCGCGCAGGTAGTCGAGGGCTTCCTGCCACTGAGCCCTGGAGGGCGAATTCTCGCTGTAGGGGAAATGGCGGCGAAAGCAGTAGCGGCAGTTGATGGCACAGTTAGGGCTGGCGATCAGCAACACGCGGCCCGCATACTTGTGAATCAGCCCTTTGACGGGCTGATGATCCGCCTCTTCGAGGGGATCCGTGACGTAGTTTGGCGGTGTCAGGGCCTCGTCGTCCAGCGGTAGCACCTGACGCAGCAGTGGATCATGAGGGTCGCCGGGGGTAATGCGCGACAAATAGGCGGCGGGCACACAGATATCAAAGAGTTGATGCCCCGTTCGAGCACCTGGCAACCATTCATCGCTCAACGCAAGCTGTTGACAAAGAACGGCGGGGTCGCGAATCGCCTGCGAGAGCTGCTGCTGCCAAGACGCTATTTGGGTCGTGGGGCACTTGTCGGCGATAATGATGTTCTCCTGCAAAAAAGCCCTCCTTCGGGTTATCATGCGCGCACTTATTGAACCAATATCATTAGAGTCGAAGCGGTCCTTCGCTCATCACGTTACTGACATGCATCATTGAGAGGCAATATGGCGAACTATTCTACCAACGAATTCAAGGGCGGTTTGAAAGTAATGCTCGACGGTGATCCTTGCTCGATCATAGAGAACGAGCTGGTCAAGCCGGGCAAGGGCCAAGCCTTTAACCGCGTCAAGCTACGTAACCTGATGACCGGTCGCGTGGGGGAGCGGACCTTTAAGTCGGGTGATTCGTTAGAGGGTGCCGACGTCATGGAACTGGAGATGGAGTATCTCTATAACGATAGCGAAATGTGGTACTTCATGAAAACCGACGGCTCCTTTGAACAGTATGCGGTGGAAAAGAAAGCGCTCGGCGAGACCGAAAAGTGGTTGAAGGAGCAGGTGCCTTATACCGTTACCTTGTGGAACGATAACGCCATTCACGTAGCACCGCCGAATTTCATCGAGCTTGAGGTGGTCGAAACCGACCCGGGGTTGAAAGGCGATACTGCCCAGGGCGGTTCCAAGCCTGCCACCTTGTCTTCCGGTGCCGTAGTGCGTGTGCCGCTGTTTATCAATGAAGGGGAAGTCCTCAAGATTGATACGCGCAGTGGAGAATACGTCTCGCGGGCCTAGCAGCCTGTCGGACTTAACACTGATCTACTGCGAATCCCGGTATTTTGGCCAACTGTATTCGATCGATTTCGTTAAATAGCGCGCTACTCGCCTCAATCGATCGATAAATTTGGCTCAAAATCCGTGATTCTCGCGACGATCGGTCAAGCCCGACAGGCTGCTAAAAGGCGCCAGGAACGCGATATATTGACAGCCACGCCACAGGGCGTGGCTTTGTCTTTTGGGAGTAAGGCCAATGACAGAAAGTTGGCGACCGACGGCCACCATCGAGACGCTGCGTGAGCGAGCCCGTTTACTGGCGAGCGTGCGACGTTTTTTTGCTGCGCGCGATGTGCTGGAGGTGGAAACGCCAGTGTTGGGTCAGGGGGGGAGTACCGATGTCCACCTGGTTTCGCTTTCAACGATGGCGCGTACGGATAAAGGCCAGCGTAAGCTGTGGCTGCAAACCTCGCCGGAATTTCATATGAAGCGACTGCTTGCAGCGGGTAGCGGACCCATTTTTCAGCTGGCAAGAAGCTTCCGCGATGGTGAAGTGGGCGCTCGTCACAACCTCGAATTCACCATGCTGGAATGGTACCGCCCAGGATTCACCTTGGCAGATCTGATCGACGAAACGACCACCCTGGTCGCCAATATTCTGCCCAGTTTTCATGGGCCGGTGGTGCATTACCGCTATCGTCAGCTGTTTCATACCTATTTAGCGGTCGACCCGTTCACGACGTCGCTTGAGGCATTGCGCAGGCTTGCGGCTGAGCGCGGTCAGATGCCAGCCGGGGCGATGGCAAACGAGGGGCGCGATACGTGCCTCGATTTGTTGATGGGGCTGGTGATCGAACCGCAATTAGGGCGCAACGAACTAAGTGTGGTGGTGGATTACCCGGCAAGCCAGGCGGCGCTGGCACGCCGCCATCAAGACACGGACGGTGAGTGGGTTGCCTCACGCTTTGAGCTTTATCTAAACGGCACGGAATTGGCCAACGGTTACGATGAACTGACCGATGCGGCTGAGCAGCGTGCCCGCTTTATTGAAGATAACGCCGAGCGCCGCCGCTTGGGGTTGCCCGAAGTGGACGTGGATGAACGGCTGCTGGACGCCCTTGAGCATGGCATGCCGGATGGGGCAGGGGTG
Source organism: Halomonas sp. CSM-2 (assembly GCF_002119345.1). Taxonomy (NCBI): domain Bacteria; kingdom Pseudomonadati; phylum Pseudomonadota; class Gammaproteobacteria; order Oceanospirillales; family Halomonadaceae; genus Halomonas; species Halomonas sp. CSM-2. The sequence continues at coordinate 45,940 of NZ_NBYR01000005.1, forward strand.
GCGCTGGGCATTGACCGTCTGGTTCAACTGGCGCTTGGAAAAGCACGCCTGGAAGACGTGCTGACGTTTTCGACGCCCAATTGCTAACTATCACCGGGATGAACCATCAATAACATCCAAGCGACTCTCCCATGCTGACCATCGAGGCGAGGGGCCGCTCTGTGAAACTAACCGGTTTGGCAAAGCACATCACCACCGTGGAGCCGAGCTTGAAGCGCCCCATTTCAGCGCCTTTTTCCAGGGTGATCGGTTGGCCAAACTGCATGCGCTGAGGATAGCCGGAAAGTGGCGTAACCTGTCCCGACCAGACGGTTTCGATCGCCGCGACGATCATGGCGCCCACCAGCACCATGGCCATCGGCCCCTGCTCGGTATCAAAGATGCACACCAGGCGCTCGTTACGGGCGAATAGCCCCGGCACATAGTTGGCCGTGGCCTGGTTGACAGAGAACAGCCTCCCGGGGACGTAGATCATTTCCCGCAGTGTGCCGGTGACCGGCATATGCACCCGGTGGTAGTCCTTTGGCGAAAGATACACCGTCGCAAAGCTGCCGCCGAGAAATTCTTCTGCCAGTTCCGTATCGCCGCCGAGCAGGGTTTGCGCAGAGTAGGTATGCCCCTTGGCCTGCACCAGTTGGCCGGCCTGGAGGCGGCCATACTGGGATACGGTGCCGTCGGCAGGGCTGATGATACCCTCGTGAATCGGACGGGCATCGGCCTTGAGCGCCCGAGTAAAAAAGTCGTTGAAAGTGGCGTAGGCCGTTGGTTCAGGTTCCAGTGCCTGGCTCATATCCACGTTAAAGCGCTTGATAAAGGCGTTGATCAGAGTGTTTTTCACCCAGGGGTTATCACACTGGGCAAACAGGCCGGTCAGGCGCGAAAGTGCGTGGTGGGGCAATGGGTACTGAATCAGCGAAAAGGCTTTTTGGTAAAGGGTCACGATAATATCTTCACTTCTCGATCGGCGTGTCGTCGCGGTTGCCCCATTCGCCCCAGGAGCCCGCATAGCCGCGCATATTGAAGCCCAGCGCCTTGCCGACCAGCCAGGTAAAGCTGCTGCGGTGGTGGCTCTGGCAGTGGGTGGCGATTTCCATTTCAGGGGTCAGGCCGAGGGCATCCAGCTCGGTAACCAGTTCGGCGTAATCGCGAATGCGCAGTGCCCGGTGGCGATCCATGACGTTCAGCCAATCCATGTTGACTGCCCCCGGAATATGTCCCAGGTGCTTATTGTTACCCTTCTCGCCGTCGTATTCGGCGGTCGACCGTGCATCCCAGATGGCAAACTGTTTATCGTCGAGCTTCTGTTTGATCTCGTCGCAGGTAATCAGTGCCTGGGGGTTAAGGATTTCGGCCCGATAATCGCTGGGTGTCGGTGCCGAGGGCTCGGTGCTTTCTTCAAGCCCTTCATCGCGCCAGGCGTGTATGCCGCCGTTTAGATAGGAATATCGGGTATGCCCGATCAGCTCCAGCGTCCAAAGTAGTCGGGCCGCCCAGCCGCCGCCCTCGTCGTCGTAGGCAACGACATGGGTATCGCGGGTAAGGCCGAGCGCGCTGAACAGCCGCGAAAGCGCCTCAACGCTGGGAACGTCACTGGGAACAGGCCCTTCACCGCGCATCAAATAGCGAAAATCGAGGAAAATAGCGCCGGGCACATGGCCCTGACGATAACTGTCGGGGTTTACCGGCACATCGATGATGAGCAGCTGAGGGTCGTCCAGGTTCGCCTGAAGCTGCTCGGGCTCAACAATCAGCGGTAGCACATTGGTTTCAGACGAATGACTCTCGGTGCTCATGAGCGACTCCTTATGGGTTCAGCGTTCAGGCTATCAACAATCCGCCTGTAGCTGGCAAATCGTTCTGGATGGATGTTGCCTGCCTCGACCGCTTCAAGTAAAGCACAACCGGGCTCAGCACGATGGCGGCAGTCGCGAAACCGGCAGTGGCCGATAAACGGCCGGAACTCAATGAAACCGTCGGTAACCGCCTGTTCATCAAGATGAATCAGGCCAAATTCACGAATCCCGGGCGAGTCGATCAATTCACCGTCAATGACTTCATCCGTGCGCATGGCATAAAGCCGTGCCGTTGTCGTCGTATGGGTGCCTTTACGTGAATCCTCGGACAGCGCTCCGATGCGCAGGGTTTCATCGGGTAGCAGCAGATCAATGAGCGATGACTTGCCTACGCCGCTCTGGCCGACGAATACGGATGTGCGTCCTTCAAGCTGGCGGCGCAACGCATCCCATCCTGAATCTGTCGCGGTGGTCGTGCGCACCACGGTGTAACCCAAATCGCGGTAGCGTTCCAATAACTGACCCAACTCGCCACCATCGTTCGGCAGTAGATCGGTTTTATTGAGCACCAGTACCGGTGCAATACCAGTGGCTTCGGCAGCGACCAGGTAACGGTCGATCAAATTGGGGTGAGGGGCGGGTTCGGCGGCAAACACGATGAGTATCTGGTCAATATTAGCGGCCACTGGTTTGAGCTGGCCGCGCGCATCAGGGCGCTTGAGGACGCTTGCACGTTCGTCGCGGGCCACCACCACCCCGGAGCCTTCCTGGCCTGCCCGCCAGATGACCCGGTCACCGGTTACCAATCCGTCCAGGTTGGCACGCAAGTGGCAACGCACAGGCACACCATCGGCATTACGCACTTCTAGCGTGCGCCCAAAATGCGCCATCACGCGACCCGGCTGTTCGGCACCGTATTCGCCAGCGGCAAGCTTCTCGGCATCCTGTGTATCGCGTTTTTCAGCGCGCTGGGCACGCTCTGCCTGAACCTTCTCGACCCGCCAACGCTGTTGACGGCTTAATTTACGTTTGTTCATGACCACCCGATGCTCGGTACAATGGGTTTATTGTACCTGTTAACTGGCGCAGGGTAACTTGAATGACCCACCATTTTGGAGAGCACGATGAGCGAACATAATGCACCGCGTGATGACCGGCTGGTCTGGATTGATCTGGAGATGACCGGTCTGGACCCTGACAAGGAGCGCATTATCGAAGTGGCCACCCTGGTGACAGATGCCTACTTGAACGTCGTGGCGGAAGGGCCGGTGATCGCCGTCAAGCAGCCCGATAGCCTGCTGGCGCAGATGGATGACTGGAATCAAAAGACCCACGGTGATTCGGGGTTGGTCGCTCGCGTGAAAGCCAGCACGGTGGAAACGGCTGACGCCGAGCAGCAGACTCTGGACTTCCTGAGCAAGTACGTTACCCCGGGTTCCTCGCCCATGTGCGGCAACAGCATCCACCAGGACCGGCGTTTTCTGGAGCGTGAAATGCCCGCGCTATGGGCGTTTTTCCACTACCGCAACCTGGATGTATCCACCGTGAAGGAGCTCGCCAAACGCTGGAACCCTGGCGCACTTGTCGGGTTCAAGAAGCAAAATGTCCACCTGGCAATGGACGATATTAAAGAGTCGATTGCCGAACTTTCCCATTATCGCAACACGTTTTTGCGTCTTGAGACCCAGAGCGACGAAGAGGAATAGATATACGTAACAACTAAGAAGCGGCGGTGGCAATGCGCGTTTCGCGCTTGAAACGCTGCTCCTCGAGTGCCCAGGCAACGTGTTCACGTACCAGTTCGCTTGGAAAGGCTCTGCGTGCCCAAAGTGCGGCCTCGACGGCTTCGCTCCAGGGCGCGTTGCCCAGGCCCACGGCGATATTGCGTAGCCAGCGCTCGTAGCCAATGCGCCGAATGGGACTGCCGGCTGTCTTGGCGAGAAATTCTTCTTCCCCCCAGGTGAAAAGGCGAACAAGCGACGCGCGGTCAAGATCATGGCGCGGTGCGAAATCGTCTTCCTGGGTCGCGCGGGTAAAGCGTGTGAAGGGGCATACCAGTTGGCAGTCGTCGCAGCCATAAATGCGGTTGCCCATGGCGCGGCGATATTCCACCGGAATGGCGCCGTGGAGTTCAATGGTCAGATACGAAATGCACTTGCGTGAATCGACGACTTTATCATCGACGATGGCCCCTGTTGGGCAGGCGGTGCGACAGGCGTTGCAACTGCCGCAGTGTTCTTCTTCAAAGGGGGCGTCGACAGGTAGTGGCAGGTCAGTGTACAGCTCGCCCAGGAAAAACAGCGAGCCGGCCTTGGGGTTGAGCAGCATGGCGTTCTTGCCGAACCAGCCCAGGCCGGCTTTCTGAGCCAGCGCCCGTTCCATGACCGGTGCAGAATCGACAAAGGCCCGGTAGCCAAACGCACCGACCTTGTGCTCAATCTGCTTCGCTAACTGTGCCAGGCGCTTACGCATCAGTTTGTGATAGTCCCGGCCTAGGGCATAGCGCGACACATAGGCACGACGGGGTTGGCCGAGGACCTTGGTGCTTTCTACCTCGGCAGGCAGGTAATCCATGCGCACGCTGATGACCCGCTGCGTGCCGGGCTCTAGCTCCGCCGGGCGGGTGCGTTTAGTGCCGTGCTTGGCCATGAAGCCCATTTCACCGTGGTACCCTTTGTCCAGCCAGGTGTTGAGGTGCGCTTCATGGGCCTCCAGGTGGGTGTCGGTAATGCCTACCTGCTGGAAGCCGAGCTCACGCCCCCAGGTTTTGATGAGTTCTGCAAGATCGGCAAGGGTATCGTCTGAAAGCATGGGGAACGCCGCTTCGTCGCAAAAAAAAGAAAAGCCAGAGAAAATTGGGCGTTGATACTCAACGGTCAGGCGTCAGCCGCGCTATGCTAACGCATTGCTGGCCGTCACAACATGTGAAAGGAGAGATCGTGTCTCGCTTAACAACGTCTACGTTACGCCCTCTTTATAAAGCCGCTCAAGTACGCGAGCTGGATCGGCGTACCATTGCCGGAGGAATCGATGGGTTTGCCTTGATGCAGCGCGCGGCATCGAGTGCTTGGCACAGTTTCCGCTCCCGTTGGCCCCAGGCACGTAGCGTCACGGTGCTATGTGGCAGCGGTAATAATGGCGGTGATGGCCACGTGCTGGCGGCCCTGGCGATGCAGTCGGGGCTTAAGGTCCAACGCATTTCGCTGAAGCCGTTGAATGAGCTGAAGGACGATGCCTTTCGTGCCGCGCAACTCGCCAGTCAAGCCGGAGTGAGTTGCGAGGAGTGGCACCCCGCGACGGTGTTGTCGGGTGAAGTGATTGTCGATGCGCTGCTGGGGACTGGTTTGAACGGCGAGGTGTCGGGTCGCTATCAGCGAGCTATCGAGCTGATCAACGCGGCCTCCCAGCCGGTGTTATCGATTGATATTCCGTCAGGGCTGGCAGCCGATACGGGTGCGGTACTTGGTGTGGCGGTGGAAGCCGCTTGCACCGTAACATTTATCGGCGACAAGATCGGCCTGCACACCGGTGAAGCCCCTGCTTACACGGGCGAAATCGACTTCCGTCCGCTGAGTGTCAAGGCCCAGGCATTTTTTGATATTCCCCCCACCGCCTGGCGCCTTGACGACGACATGCTCAGCGAAGCGTTCAGACCGCGCTCGCGGACCAGTCACAAAGGTCGTATGGGTCATGTATTGGTCATGGGGGGCGCGCCTGGCTTTGGCGGTGCCGCGTTGCTGGCGTCCCAGGCCGCGGCGCGTCTGGGGGCAGGCAAAGTCAGTCTGGCAACGGCTGCTGAGCATATTACCGCCAGTTTGGTGCGCTGCCCGGAAGTCATGGCACATGCGGTACGGGGTGGTGCCGAGGCCATTGAGCTGCCTCAGCAGGCGGATGCCGTGGTGGTTGGGCCCGGGCTTGGCCAGGCCGCATGGGGGCAGGCCATCCTGCAAAGTGCCTTGCAGGCAACTGTGCCGCTGGTCGTGGATGCCGATGGGTTAACCTTGCTGGCCAGTCACTGGCCTGATTTACGCCGTGATGATTGGGTGCTCACCCCCCATCCGGGTGAGGCAGCCCGTTTACTGGGCTGCTCGGTGGAGGACGTTCAGGCTGACCGGCCCGCCGCCGCTCAGGCGCTTCAGCGTGCGCGGGGGGGCGTGGTGATACTCAAAGGCGCGGGCAGTCTGGTGGCAGGCCCTGGTGGCTTGATGGTATGTCCCTACGGCAATCCTGGCATGGCCAGTGGCGGCATGGGCGATGCGCTCAGTGGGATGCTCGGCGCGCTAATTGCCCAGCGGGGCGATGTCGAAACCAGTGCCTGGCTAGGTACCCTGGTGCATGCCTTGGCGGCAGATCGAGCGGCGGCAGCGTTCGGCGAGCGTGGCTTGCTGGCGAGCGATCTGGCATCCTATGCGCGAGAATTAATTAACCCGTGAAGGCAGCCCAAATGCAGGTGCAACTGGATAATGAACAAGCTCAGGTAGCCTTCGGTGAAGCCCTGGGTAGCGTATTGCAAGGACGCGGGCGTATTTATCTGGAAGGCGACTTGGGAGCGGGGAAAACGACACTGACCCGCGGTGTATTGCGGGCTTACGGCTATCAGGGGGCGGTTAAAAGCCCTACATACACGCTAATCGAACCTTATGAATTGGCCAGCATGCGGCTTTATCATCTGGATCTATATCGCTTGTCCGACCCTGAGGAACTCGAATTTATCGGCGGACGTGACGTATTGGCAGATGACGCGCTGTGCTTGATTGAATGGCCGAGCCGTGGCGAGGGCTGGCTGCCAGCGGCGGATATTTGCCTGCAGTTGGCAGTTGACGAGCCTGGGCGTAGAGCCCGGCTAAGTGCCGGTAGCGACTTCGGCGAAAAGGTGTTGGCCAAGTTAGGTGATCGTTTGTCTGTCTGTCCCCAGCAGGGCGGTGTATTTCAATGGTCATAAGCGCGATGGGTATCCATGCAAAGGTGATGAAAGTATTGGCATTGCGCCAGTTGGCGCTGAGTATTGTAGCGGTCATATCGGCGGGTCTATGGACGTCGCTTCAGGCGGCCACCGTCGAGGGCATGAGGCTCTGGGCGGCGCCCGATCATGCGCGCCTGGTTTTTGACCTTTCGGGCGCAACATCGGCTGACGTATTTTCTCTGGATGACCCTGCACGTCTGGTGATTGATCTGGAAAACAGCCAGCTAGAAGCCGACCCTGATAGCCTGTCGCTTGAAGACAGCGCCATCAGCGCGTTGCGCACCGGTACGCGAGAAGGTAATGGATTACGCGTCGTCCTTGAGCTCAATCGTGAAGTCGAGCCGCGCCACTTTACCCTGACACCCAACGACCAGTACGGGCACCGGCTTGTGGTCGATCTGGAATATCCTGGCGAAAGTGCCGTGGAAAACCCTATCGACCCTATCGAGGCAATGATTCGCGAGCAGGAGATTCAAGCGCAACGAGCGGGTGTCCAGGTGCGAGCAGGCAGTGATCAGCAGGCAACTGAGCCGACATCGCGTTCGTCCGAGCAGGCCAAGCCTCACCCGAGGCGCGATATTATTATCGCCGTGGATGCAGGCCATGGCGGTGAAGACCCAGGGGCAATCGGTCCATCAGGTACCCGTGAAAAAGACGTCGTACTCGATATTAGTCAACGCTTGGCCAATATCATCAATGCGACTGAAGGTTTTAAAGCGGTGTTGATTCGCGACGGCGACTATTACCTTGGGCTGCGCCAGCGAACCCAGCTTGCCCGTGAACAGAAAGCCGACTTTTTTGTCTCGATTCACGCCGATGCCTTCACCAGCCCACGCCCACAGGGAAGCTCGGTATATGCGCTTTCCCAGCGCGGGGCAACATCAGAAACGGCGCAGTGGCTGGCCGACAGCGAAAACCGCTCCGACCTGATTGGTGGGGTGGATGGCAACCTGTCTCTACGCGATAAAGATCAGGTGTTGCGGGGCGTATTGCTGGATTTAACCATGACAGCGACGCTCAACGATTCCCTGTCAGTCGGCGGTCAGGTGCTTGACCAACTGGGCCGGGTGAACCGGTTGCATAAGTCCCGGGTTGAGCAGGCTGGCTTCATGGTGCTCAAGTCGCCCGATATACCGTCATTGCTGATTGAAACGGGCTTTATATCCAACCCGGAAGAAGAGCGACGCTTACGCGATCCTGTACACCAGCAGGGGGTTGCCGAGGCTATTTTTGGCGGCCTGAAGAGCCATTTTGAGCGTTATCCACCGCCCGCCAGCCTGCTGGCTTGGCAGCGGGATAATCAACGCCGCCCTGGTGGCGATGAATACCGTATTCAGTCCGGCGATACGCTGTCGGCGATTGCAGTGCGCCACGGTGTGCCCGTGAACCAGTTAAAGCAGGCGAACGACCTCAACGGAGATGTTATCCGGGTGGGCCAAGTATTGCGTATTCCCAGTTCATGAGGTGTTGTATTGACTGAAACGACGTCCGCTATGCCACGTATACACGTACTGGACCCGCGGTTGGCGAACCAGATTGCCGCGGGGGAAGTGGTCGAGCGACCGGCTTCGGTGACCAAGGAACTGATCGAAAATGCCATCGACGCAGGCAGCCAGCGTATCGAAGTCGATATTGAAGCGGGCGGTGCGCGGCTTATCAAGATCCGCGACGACGGTATTGGCATTGGTGAGCAGGATTTGCCGCTGGCGCTCGCCCGCCATGCCACCAGCAAGATCGATAGTCTGGAAGATCTGGAAGGCGTCAGCTCACTGGGTTTTCGCGGTGAAGCACTGGCGTCAATCAGTTCGGTATCGCGCCTGGAACTGGTGTCCAATGCGCTGGACGACCCGCGACAGGGGTGGCGCGTGGTGGCTGAGGGGCGCGGCATGGAAACACGCGTGACGCCAGCGCCTCATCCTCGAGGCACTAGCGTGTCGGTGCGCGACCTGTTTTTTAATACCCCCGCGCGGCGTAAATTTCTGCGTACCGAAAAAACCGAATTTGCTCACGTTGAGGAAGCCTTCCGCCGCCAGGCTTTATCGCGCTACGACATTGCCTGGACCCTGCGGCATAATCAAAAAGTGGTCCATCAACTACCACCAGGCGATACGGAAGCGGCCCGTGAGCGGCGTATTGCCTCGCTGCTCGGCAATAATTTTATTGAGCATGCGCGTTACATTGAGCGCGAAGCCGGTGCGCTTCGTCTGAGTGGTTGGGTGGGCTTGCCCACCCATTCACGCGCCCAGGCAGATCAACAATACTTTTTTGTTAACGGCCGTGTGGTGCGCGACCGGTTGGTCGCCCATGCCGTTCGCCAAGCCTACCGCGATGTTCTTTACAATGGGCGCCATCCGGTCTTCGTCCTTTACTTGACGCTTGATCCAGATGTGGTGGATGTCAATGTGCATCCTACCAAGCACGAGGTACGTTTTCGCGATGGTCGCATGGTGCACGACTTTCTTTATTCAAGCCTGCATCACAGCCTGGCAGATGCCCGGCCCAACGCCGAGGATGTCAATGCTGTGTCGCCGTCACAGCCCACGGCCCCTGTGGAGACCCCGGGCGAGCCTGCCCGCTGGCAACAGCAGGGTATGGCGCTTTCACCTTCAGCCGCACCGTCAGCTGATCGTCACCCGGGTGGCGAACGAGTGCGCCGTTTCATGCAGGGTTATCAGGCATTGCACCCCGACCATGAAGAGACACTGCTGACGCCCCAGTCGACTGCCCATGAAGGCCCATTTGGCGAGACGCAGGGCGACGTGCGCGAAGCGCCGCTGGTGATGCCGCAGAGTGACCCCACCAGCGCACCGCCGCTGGGGTTTGCTCTGGGTCAGCTTCATGGGGTTTATATTCTGGCCCAGAATGTCCATGGCCTGGTGTTGGTGGACATGCATGCCGCTCACGAGCGCATCGTCTACGAGCGAATGAAAAATCAGTTGGCGGCGTCACAGGGGGTCGACACGCAGCCATTACTCGTGCCCGTGTCACTGGCCGCCAGCCGCAGCGAAGTGGCTACCGTGGAAAGTGAACGTGATGCGATCGTTAAACTGGGCGTAGAGCTGGATGTGGCGGGTCCTGAAACCCTGCTGGTACGCCAGCTTCCGGCCATGCTTGCGCAGGCAGATCCCGAGACACTGGTTCGTGAAATGCTGGAAGAACTGGCTCGCTTCGGGCGCACGCACCAGGTCGAAGCGCGCATACACGAACTGTTATCGACCATGGCATGCCATGGGAGCGTACGCGCCAATCGGCGTCTGACGCTGGATGAAATGAATGCACTGTTGCGCGATATGGAACGCACCGAGCGCAGCGACCAGTGCAATCATGGTCGCCCGACCTGGACGCAAATGGATATGAAAGCCCTCGATAGGCTATTCATGCGCGGTCAGTAACGGTTATGTTGGAATCAGGTAGGGTCAGCGGAGTTTTACCAGCGAATGGCTGATACACGCCCTTGGGCAATTTTTTTAATGGGTCCGACCGCCGCCGGAAAAACGGATACGGCAATCGCGTTGCATGAGCGGCTGGGTCATCAGTTGATCAGTGTTGATTCGGCGATGGTGTATCGTGGCCTCGATATCGGCAGTGCCAAGCCCAGTGCGGATGAGCTTGCTCGCGCGCCTCACCGATTAATCGATATTCGTGACCCGGCCGAGCCTTATTCAGCCGCCGATTTTCGCTGCGATGCGCTTGATGAGATGCGACAAATCAGCGCGGCGGGCCAGGTGCCGTTGCTGGTAGGCGGTACCATGCTTTACTACAAGCACTTGCTCGAAGGTGTCGCCAATCTGCCCCCGGCAGATGCTTCCATTCGAAAAGAACTAGGGGCGAGGTGGCAGGCAGAAGGGCTTTCAGCCCTGCATCAAACATTGGCGCAGGTTGACCCGCCTTCGGCGCAGCGTATCCATCCCAACGATCCGCAGCGCCTCATGCGCGCTCTGGAAGTGTATTACGCAAGTGGGCGTCCGATGAGCGCATTGTGGGCTGAACAGCAACCGGAAACCTTTCCATGGCGGGTGTTGTCGATAGGGCTATTGCCAGCAGATCGGGCGATATTGCACCAGCGCATCGCGCAACGGTTTGAAATGATGTTGGCAGAGGGCTTGATAGATGAGGTCGCCGCCCTCAAACAACGTTATGACCTGCATGGTGATTTGCCCGCGATTAAAAGCGTTGGATACCGGCAGGTTTGGGAATATCTGGAAGGCCGTTATGATGATGCAATGCTGCGCGAGCGCGGTATTATCGCCACTCGACAGCTCGCCAAGCGGCAGATTACTTGGCTGAGGCGTTGGCCGTCACTGCATTGGATCGATACTTTGCAGCCTAACTCATTGGACAAGGTGCTGAAAATCGTGCGCGGAAGCGGTGCTTAGCGTAAGATATGAGGTTCGTAAGTCATGATTTCGAGTGGCCGAGCGAGCAGGCCTTTGGCCAACAAGATATCGGCGTAGCACCAGTTGGGCACGCCATCCATAATTAACCCCCAACGACAGTTTTAGGGAGAGCAACATGTCCAAAGGGCAGTCCCTTCAAGACCCGTACCTGAATATTTTGCGCAAGGAGCGTATTCCGGTCTCTATCTTCCTGGTCAACGGCATTAAGCTGCAGGGCCAGATTGAATCGTTTGACCAGTTTGTCATCTTGTTGCGCAATACCGTCAGCCAGATGGTTTATAAACATGCGATCTCAACCGTCGTACCATCGCGAAATGTGCGGTTGCCTGCACAAGATCCGGCCGCTCCGGACGAAGATGAGTAACACGGTGAGATCAGCAAAACAGTCCATGAGGTATTGATTGTTTTTTGAACGCCCTGAAGCCGGCGAAACGGCAGTGCTTGTTCACGTTGATTTTCAGGATGAACAAGCACGCGAAGACCCGGGTGAGTTTTTAGAACTCGTACGTTCTGCCGGTGCAGAGCCTGCTACATTGCTCACGGCCAGCCGACACCGCCCCGATTCACGTACCTTTATCGGGTCAGGCAAGTTGGAAGAGCTGCGGGCAATGCTCGCAGCTCACCAGGCCGAGTTGGTCATCTTTAACCATGGTTTAAGCCCATCACAGCAGCGTAATCTTGAGCGTGAACTCAAGTGCCGCGTGCTGGACCGGACGGGCTTGATTCTGGATATTTTTGCACAGCGTGCGCGCACCCACGAAGGTAAATTACAGGTTGAGCTTGCTCAGCTTGAATACGTATCCACACGCTTGATTCGCGGGTGGACTCACCTTGAACGTCAGAAGGGCGGTATCGGTCTGCGCGGTCCGGGTGAAACGCAGTTGGAGACCGACCGGCGGCTTCTCCGTGGCCGTATCAAATCGATCAATAAACGACTCGATAAAGTGCGCAGCCAGCGTGAGCAGAATCGCCGAGCTCGTTCACGGGCAGAAATTCACAGCGTCTCGCTGGTTGGTTATACCAACGCTGGAAAATCAACCCTCTTCAATGCGTTAACGCAGTCACACGTGTATGCTGCTGATCAGTTGTTCGCGACGCTTGACCCGACACTAAGACGTCTGGAAATTGAAGATGTAGGGCCTGTCGTGATGGCCGATACCGTCGGTTTTATCCGTCACCTGCCTCACAAACTTGTGGAGGCGTTTCAGGCCACGCTTCAGGAAGCGGCTGAAGCAACGCTACTCGTACATGTCATCGATGCCGCCGATCCTGATCGTGATCTAAACGTTGAGCAGGTCGAGCGTGTACTCGAAGAAATTGGTGCCGATGATGTCCCGGTACTGAAAGTCATGAACAAAATTGACCGGCTGGACAGCGCGCCCCGCATTGAGCGAGACGGACAGGGACGTCCCGATGTCGTTTGGCTTTCAGCCCAGGAAGGCAAGGGGCTCGCGTTACTCCACGAGGCACTAACGGAGCGCCTGGCGAGCGATGTCATCGGCTTTTCGCTAACGCTTTCCCCCGAGCAGGGCAAGTTGCGTGCAGGTCTTCACGAATTGAATGCCGTGCGGGAGGAAGCATTTGATGAACAGGGACGTTCGGTGCTGAATGTGCGTTTGCCTCGACGTGACTTTAACCAGTTGATGGCGCAACTTGGTGAACGCGCCAATACCTATTTGCCAGCCGAGCTGCGCGAAACGAGTGAATGGTGAGTTCTCGTGGAGCGGGTAGGCACGAGCCCCGGTCAGTGACCGAACAAGCTCCAGATTGCATAATACTAAATTGCGCTATGGCCCCGTGTTAACGTCGGGGCTTGAGCGTGAGTGAATACCTCAGTGGAGACGAAGTATGGCCTGGAATGAGCCCGGTGGCGGCAACCAGCATGATCCTTGGAGTGGTGGTGGCCGACGAGGCGGTAGCGACGGCGGTGGAAACCGTGGTGGCAATAACGATAGCAACAATGGCAATAAAGGGGGCAACAACCAAGGCCCTCCCGATCTCGATGAAGCGCTGAAAAAGTTTCAGGATAAGCTGAGCGGTATGCTCGGTGGCGGCAAGAAATCTGGCGGCGGCGGTAACAAAGGTAGCGGCGGCGGCAAGCCTCGTAATGTCTTTGCGCTACCGGGCTTGTTGATTATTGTCGCATTGGCGATCTGGGCCGCAATGGGCTTTTATGTCGTGGATCAATCCGAGCGTGGCGTTGTGCTTCGTTTTGGCGAATACCAGAACACCGTTACCCCTGGACTTCAGTGGAATCCCCCCTTGATCGACGAAGTGCGAATGGTCAATGTGACGCGTGTGCGCTCGCTGAACCAGACCCAGTCGATGCTGACCCGGGATGAGAACATCGTTGAAGTGGAAATATCCGCTCAGTATCAGGTGGCCGATCCGCGCAATTTCGTCCTCAATGTACGAGACCCGGAGCTGTCACTGGACAACGCCCTCGACTCATCGCTGCGTCATGTGGTCGGTGGAACCGACATGATCGATATCCTGACCTCGGGTCGTGAAATTCTGGGCAGTTCGGTATCGAGCCGTCTTCAGTCCTACCTGGACAACTACGGCGCTGGTATCCAGCTCCAGACCATCAACATCGAGTCCACCTCTGCCCCGCAGCCGGTCATTGATGCCTTTGATGACGTGATCCGCGCCCGTGAAGATCGTCAGCGCACGATCAACCAGGGCATCGCCTACGCCAACTCGATCATCCCCGAGGCTCAGGGTCAGGCGCAGCGGCTGGTCGAACAGGGCCAGGGTTATCGTGAATCGGTCGTGGCCGAAGCGCAGGGTCAAGCCAACCGCTTCAATTCGCTGCTCGCCGAGTACGAGAATTCGCCTGATATCATGCGTGAGCGGATGTACATTGAAGCCATCGAAGATGTCTTTGGCGAAACGCCCAAGGTGCTGCTTGACGTGAGTGAGAACGCACCGATGATGTACCTGCCGCTCGAGCAGTTGAATCGTCGCCAGGGTGCCGCCGCTTCGCAGCAGGGCAACAGCGACGGTGTCGATCCGCAGGTGCTTGAAAGCCTGCGCAGCGGTAACAGCAGTAGTCAGAGCAGCAACTCCTCATCCAATAGCAGCTCTATCCGCAGGGAGGGCCGGTAAATGATCAATAATCGATCCCTGCTAATCGTTGGCGGCATTGCCGCCGTTGCGTGGCTTGCCAGTAACAGCCTGTATGTTGTCGATGAAACCGAACGTGCGGTCAAACTGCGCTTCGGTGAGGTCATCGAAGAGAACATTCAGCCGGGCCTGCACGTCAAAATGCCGATTGCGCAGACAGTGCGTACTTTCGATACCCGCCTGCTGACGCTGGATACCGACACCAGCCGCTATCTGACCCAAGAGCAGAAAGCGGTCATTGTCGATTCCTACGTGAAGTGGCAGGTGGTCAATCCCACTCGCTACTACGAGGCCACCGCAGGGGATGAAATGATGGCGACGCGCCTGATTCAGCCCCGCGTTGACGAAAGCCTGCGCAACCAGTTTGGTCGCTTGAACCTTCAGCAGATCATCGCCGAGGAGCGCGACGATCTGATGGATGGCCCGACCGAGGAGCTCGACGCACTGATGCGCGAAGAGCTTGGCGTGGCGATTCGCGATATCCGTATCAAGCGGATCGACCTGCCGGACGACGTATCAGCCGCGGTCTATGAGCGGATGCGTTCAGAGCGCGAGCGTGAAGCCCGGGAATGGCGTGCCCAGGGTCAAGAAGAGGCCGAGCGCATCCGTGCGAACGCAGATCGCCGCCGCCAGGTGCTGCTCGCTCAGGCCAATGAGCGTGCCGAAACCTTGCGCGGTGAGGGCGATGCCCAGGCGGCGGCCATCTTCTCTGAAGCCTACGGTCAAGACCCTGAGTTCTTCACTTTCTGGCGTAGTCTGAATGCCTATCGTGAGAGCTTCTCGGGAGATGACAATCTGTTGGTGCTGGAGCCGGATAGTGACTTCTTCCGCTACCTGCGCAGCGCCATGCCTGACGAAGACAGTTAAGCCATTGACGTAGGCCCCGTCGGACACCGGCGGGGTTCAACACGTCATAAAACGTGATAGACTTTACCAACCGGGCGTCGCCCGGTTTTTTTGTGGCCCTACGTCATTGGGCCTTCACTATTGTCGTCTCGCAGGATTGTTCACATGACCATTGCTGACCGCTGGCTATTGCCCGACGGCATGGACGAAGTGCTGCCGCCTCAGGCAAGCCGTATGGAAGAGCTACGCCGGACGTTGCTGGATCTATACCATGTTTGGGGCTATGACCAAGTCATGCCACCGCCGGTGGAGTTTCTGGACTCTCTGCTTACTGGCACGGGAACCGACCTGGACCTCCAGACCTTCAAGTTGACCGACCAGTTGACGGGGCGGATGATGGGCGCGTCGGCGGATGTTACACCGCAGGTGGCCCGAATGGATGCCCATTCGCTCAAGCGCCAGGGGCCGGTGCGCCTGTGCTACTGCACCAACGTATTGCGTGCCAAGGCAGACCAGCATCAGGGGGGGCGGAGCCCTGTCCAGGTGGGGGTCGAGCTGTTTGGCCACGCCGGTCTGGATGCTGACAAGGAAATTATCCATCTGGCACTGTCGAGCCTGCAGGCGGCAGGTGCGCAGGAGATCCACCTGGCGCTGGGGCATATCGGTATTTATCGGAGCCTGGTAGAGGCGGCGGAATTGAACGCCGAGCAGGAAGCGCAGCTGTTTGACGCTCTGGCGCTCAAGTCACCGGGCCTGCTGGCAGAAAACGTCAGCACCAGCGTAAGAGATCCTGCCTTGGCTGAGATGCTATTGGCCCTGGGCGAACTGCATGGCGATGCCGATATTTTGCTTCAAGCGCGTGAACGTCTGGCGGGTGCGCCCGCGTCCGTGGTCGCAGCGCTGGACCAACTGGATGCCCTCTATCAAGGTGTACTGGCACAGTTTGATGTCTCGCTGTATTTTGATCTGGCTGAGTTACGTGGCTATCAATACCATACCGGCATGATGTTCGCGGCGTATGTGCCAGGCTACGGCCATGCGCTGGCGAAAGGCGGTCGCTATGATGATACGGGGCGTGCTTTCGGGCGTGCGCGTCCGGCAACCGGCTTTTCGATGGACTTGAAACAGTTGGCCTCACTGGATATGGCCTCGTCGGAGCAGGGCGCGATATGGGCGCCAGCAGAGCAGGCCGCATCACTTGATGCTGCCATTGCCTTGCTGCGTGAGCAGGGCGAGCGGGTAATTCAGGCGCTGCCAGGGCAGCGTACGGGACCGGCGGAACACGGTTGTGACCGCCGTCTTGAGTTTATCGATGGTCGTTGGCAGCCAACGACACTGACACAAGAGACGAGTGCATAATGGGTAAGAATGTCGTAGTCCTGGGAACCCAGTGGGGCGATGAAGGCAAAGGCAAGATCGTTGATTTGCTGACTGAGTCGGCGTCGGCGGTGGTGCGTTTTCAGGGTGGCCATAACGCGGGTCATACGCTGGTGATTGACGGTGAAAAAACCGTGCTTCACCTGATTCCTTCCGGCGTACTGCGGCCTGACAAGACCTGCATCATCGGTAATGGCGTCGTGCTCTCGCCGGAAGCGCTGATCAAAGAAATTCGCGAGCTTGAAGCCAAAGGTGTCCCGGTGCGTGAACGGTTGCGCTTGTCGCCTGCCTGCCCGTTGATCCTGCCCTACCACGTATGCCTGGACCAGGCGCGGGAAAAAGCCCGCGGTATCGCAAAGATTGGTACGACGGGCCGGGGGATTGGCCCCGCTTATGAAGATAAAGTCGCTCGCCGGGGTTTGCGTTTGGGCGATATGCTTCACCGCGAACGTTTTGCTTCCAAACTGGGCGAAGTGCTCGACTACCACAACTTTGTCCTGGTTAATTACCACGGCGAGCCAGCCGTAGACTTCCAGAAAGTGCTCGATAGCGCCATGCAGATGGCCGAAGAACTACGCCCCATGGTGAGCGACACGGTGAGCATGGTTCACGATCTGCGCAAAGCCGGAGAGAATATTCTCTTCGAAGGTGCCCAGGGGTCGCTGCTGGATATCGACCACGGTACTTATCCGTTTGTGACCAGCTCCAATACCACCGCGGGCGGAACGGCGACGGGGTCCGGCGTTGGTCCGCTGTACCTGGACTATGTGCTGGGTATCACCAAAGCCTACACCACACGCGTCGGGTCAGGTCCGTTTCCCACCGAGCTGTTTGACGACCACGGCCGCCATCTGGCCGAGAAGGGCCATGAGTTTGGCGCTACCACCGGCCGTCCGCGTCGCTGTGGCTGGTTCGATGCTGTCGCGCTTCGCCATGCGGTGCAGATCAATTCGGTTTCGGGTATCTGTTTGACCAAGTTGGACGTGCTCGACGGGCTGGAAAATATCCGCGTGTGCGTTGGTTATCGCAGCAAAGACGGTGACGTGCTCGATACGCCGGTCGACTCAGAAGGTTACGAAGCCCTTGAACCAGTCTATGAGGACCTGCCTGGCTGGAAAGAGTCGACCCTGGGCGTAAAAAAGGTCGAAGAACTGCCGGCCAATGCGCGGGCCTACATCAGTTTCCTGGAAGAACAAGTAGGCACCAGCATCGACATTATTTCCACTGGCCCAGACCGCATTGAAACGATCGTGCTGCGCAATCCGTTTGATGGATAACCGGCTGAATAGCTGACACATTCTGTCGGGTGGGTGTAAAGAAAGGGGCGACGTGTTCGCCCCTTTTCAGGTCTGTCATTCGAACGCTTAAAAATCGATGCCGCGGCGCGCCTGGATGCCGTTGTTGAAGGCATGGCGGACTTCCTGCATTTCGGTCACCGTGTCTGCCATGGCGACGAGATCGCGGTGGGCGTTGCGGCCGGTAATAATCACGGTCTGTTCGCGAGGACGCTTCTCCAGAGCGGCTTTGACCTCGGCAATATCCAGGTAGCCAAACTTGAGCATATAGGTGATCTCGTCCAGTACCACCAGGTAGGTGTCGGGGTCGGCCAGCATTTTCTCTGCGTCTTGCCATACCTCTTGGCATGCCTGGGTGTCCGCCTCACGGTTTTGCGTTTCCCAGGTGAAGCCGGTGGCCATGATGGCAACGCTCAGGTTGGGGTCTTCTTCCAATCGATTGCGCTCGCCGCACTCCCAGAGCCCTTTGATAAACTGAACGACGCCAACTTTATAGCCGTAGCCAAGGGCGCGGGTCACCGTGCCCCAGGCCGCTGTCGTCTTCCCTTTGCCGTTGCCGGTGTTGATGAGTATTAGGCCACGCTGCTCGGTGGCATCCGCGACTTTCTCGTCGACGCGAGCCTTGAGTTTTTCCATTGATGCTTTATGGCGTGTATTACGGTCGGTCATGGGGGTTCCTCAGCTGCGAATAGAGCGTTCCGGTGCCTTAGCCTAAGCGATTCATCGTGCCTTGAACATCTAGGAGAACCCTCTTTTATTCCACGATAAGTCGTCTGGATTCAGTATTTTGGCTATTTATATCCACATAATTGGCCGGTGGGGGGCTGGCTGCTCTAGAATAGTGGGTCATGTCTTGTCAGGAATCCGTTTATGCCCTCATTTGATATTGTCTCTGAGTTTGATCAGCACGAAGCTGCCAATGCTGTCGACCAAGCCAACCGCGAAGTTCAGTCCCGCTTTGATTTCAAGGGCGTGGATGCGTCTTTCACGCTTGAAAAGGAGTCGGTTCAGCTTGAAGCCGAGGTCGATTTTCAGCTCAAACAGATGCTTGATGTACTGCGTAACCGTCTGATTGCACGGGGTATCGATGCGCGCTGTATGGATATTAAAGACCCTGTGCTATCGGGTGTTAAAGCCCGTCAGGAAGTGGCGCTCAAGCAAGGCCTGGATCAAGGCGAGGCGAAAGATATCGTCAAGCGTATCAAGGCCAGCAAGCTAAAAGTCCAAGCACAAATTCAGGGTGAAAAGGTGCGGGTTACAGGTAAAAAGCGTGACGATTTGCAAAGCGTCATGTCGCTATTGCGCGGTGAGGAAGGACCGGAACTGCCGCTTCAGTTCGATAACTTCCGGGATTGACCCGACGCCCTGGTAACCTCTTTACGCCGCCAATAACAGCAATGACTATAAGGAGTTTCTCATCATGTCTGATCCGCAGCCGGTTTATTTAAGCGATTACCAGCCTCCCGCCTACCGGGTGACCCATACCGAGCTGACGTTTGATCTTGACCCCGCCGCGACTCGAGTCAAAGCGCGCCTGCACATCGAGCGACAGGCAACGGCCAGTGCTGATGAACCACTCAAGCTTGACGGTGAGCAACTGACCCTTGACGCCTTGCTGATTGATGGCAACCCACTGTCGGGTAATGATTATCAGGTAAGCGATGAGGGGCTTCGTATTGAACAGGTGCCTGCGCGCTTTACCCTGGAAAGTGAAGTACAACTCTCGCCCAAGGACAACACCGCGTTGGAAGGTCTTTACCAGTCCAACGGCATGTTCTGTACCCAGTGTGAGGCGGAAGGATTTCGACGTATCACCTTTTATCCCGATCGTCCGGATGTAATGTCGACCTTTAAAGTGACCGTCATCGGGGATCGCGAGCGAGAGCCCGTTCTGCTAGCCAACGGCAATCCGGTTGAACAAGGCGATCTTGAAAACGGTCGCCACTTTGCTATCTGGGAGGATCCGCACCCCAAGCCCTGTTACCTGTTTGCCCTGGTCGCCGGCGATTTGCATAGCGTTGAAGACCGTTTTACCACCCGGTCCGGGCGCGAAGTGAGCCTGCAGCTTTGGGTTGAACAAGAAAATCTGGCCAAAACCGAGCATGCCATGGGGTCGCTGAAACGGGCCATGGCCTGGGATGAGCAAGCCTACGGTCGTGAATACGACCTGGACCTGTTCATGATCGTGGCGGTGAATGACTTCAATATGGGGGCCATGGAAAATAAAGGTCTCAATATCTTTAATTCGGCGGCGGTATTAGCCCATCCGGATACAGCGACCGACGGCGCTTTCCAGACGGTTGAGGGCATTGTTGCCCACGAGTATTTCCATAATTGGTCGGGTAATCGAGTCACCTGCCGCGACTGGTTCCAGCTCTCCCTGAAAGAGGGCTTCACTGTCTTCCGTGATCAATGTTTCTCCGCCGAGACCAACTCTGCCCCAGTGAAGCGGATTCAGGACGTTTCGTTTTTCCGCACGGCGCAGTTTGCCGAAGATGCTGGACGGACGGCCCATCCGGTGCGGCCGGATCATTATATTGAGATCACCAATTTCTACACTCTGACTATTTATGAAAAGGGCGCTGAAATTGTTCGCATGTTGTGCAACCTGGTCGGGTGGGACGCCTTTCGGCAGGGGGCCGACCGTTACTTTGCGCGCTTTGACGGTCAGGCGGTAACCATCGAAGACTTTGTGGATTGCATGGCAGAGGCCTCGGGACTTGACCTAGGTCAGTTCATGCGTTGGTATTCCCAGGCGGGAACACCCGAAATCGACGCCCATGGCGAGTACGACTATGCCCACGGCGAGTACCATTTGACGCTGCGTCAGCGGACCCCCGCTACGCCGGGCCAAGTAGATAAAGAGCCGCTGCATATCCCCATTGCCATGGGCCTTGTGGGTACCAAGTCGGGCCAGGACCTGGCGCTTACCCTGGACGGCAACAAGCTCGGTAAAGAGACAGTCATCCACCTGCGCGAAGACGAGCAGACCTTCGTGTTTACCGACGTGGCAGAGGCCCCTGTGCCTTCGCTACTGCGTAACTTCTCCGCGCCAGTGAAGCTGCATTTTCCGTATTCGCGGGAAGATCTCGCCTTCCTGCTGACCCAGGACAGCGATGGGTTTAACCGCTGGGATGCCGGGCAACGGCTGGCGATGCTGGCGCTTGATGACTTGATTGCCGCTCACCGTAATGGTGTGGAAAAGGTAATGGACAGCCGTGTCGTCGAGGCATTCCGAACGCTATTGGCCGATGCGCCGGCGGACAAGGCGGTGCTTGCCGAAATGCTCACGCTACCTTCGGAAGCGTACATCGCTGAGCAGCAGCCGATTGTCGATGTCGATGCCATCCACGCGGCCCGAGAGTTTGTCCGACAGTCACTGGCGATGGCGCTGCGTGATGAGTTCATGGCGACCTTTGAGGCCAATCGCTCCAGTGAGCCTTATGCACCGACGCCTGAGCAGATTGCCCAGCGAAGCTTGAAGAATGTAGCACTCAGCTACCTGATGTCGATTGAAGATGAGCAGGGCGTGGCGCTCTGCGAAGGTCAGTTTGCGGCGAACCACAACATGACTGATGTACGTCATGCATTGACGCTGCTGGTTCATAGTGACCGTGACGACCTGGCCTCTCCGGCGCTCAAGACCTTCGGTGAAAAGTGGGCCCATGACCCGCTGGTCATGGATCAGTGGTTTACGATTCAGGTCTCGCGCCCCCAGCCGGATGTGATCGACCGTGTGAAGTACCTGATGGCCCATCCCGCCTTCTCGCTGAAGAACCCCAACCGTGTGCGCGCGCTGATTGGCGCTTTTGCCCAAAATCGCGTCAATTTCCATCGTCTGGATGGTCAGGGCTACGCTCTACTGGCTGATGTCGTGATTGAGTTGAATCGGCTGAACCCGGAAATAGCGGCGCGCCTGATTACCCCGCTAACCCGTTGGCAACGGTTCGATGAAACACGACAGGTCTTGATGCGGTCTGAGCTTGAGCGCATTCAACGCGAACCGCTATCGAGTAACGTATATGAGGTGGTGGAGAAAGCATTGGCGTAACAAATTGATGGAGTGACAAGGAAAGGAAATCTCAGTGACAACACCAAAAAAGCGTTTTTTACTCATTGTTAATGGTAAATCAGCCGGTAATGCGGCGTTACGTGAAGCGGTAGCTGAGCAAAGAAAGGCAGGGATGTCGATTAGTGTTCGGGTAACCTGGGAAGCGGGCGATGCCGGGCATTTTGCCGTGGTCGCCGTCGATATGGGAATGACTCATGTGATTGCCTGTGGCGGGGATGGTACCGTCAACGAGGTGATGAACGGTCTGATGCGTCTGGATAAAGAGCGGCGGCCGGTCATGGGAATTGTGCCGCTGGGTAGCGCAAATGACTTTGCGACCTCGGTGGGCTTGCCGCTGGAGCCCTCCGAGGCGCTGTCTGCGGCGTTGACGCTGTCTGATTACCCGATTGACGTTGTTAAACTATGTGCCGAGAGCGACACTGAGTCGGTCACCAGCTATTACGTTAATATGATGACGGCAGGTTTTGGCGCTGAAATTACCTCGTCCACTCCCAAAATGCTCAAGCGCATGTTGGGTGGCGGCGCTTATTCCCTGATGGGGGCCGTCAAGGCATGGCGACACCATAGCTACCGTGGCACGCTACACTGGGACGATCAGGAAGAGTCGACGTCGCTTTTACTGCTCGCCATTGGCAACGGTCGCCAGTCAGGGGGTGGGCAAGTGCTGGCCCCAAAGGCGAAATTGGATGACGGTCATCTTGATATCCTCGTGGTCAAGGATTTTCTCACAGCGCGGGCACTGACGGATCTGGTCAGCGAATTGCAGGATTTTCCCAGCCATGGGCAATTCGTGCGCTATGTATCGGCGGATGCGCTCAGCGTATCGACACTATCTGACGATCCCCCGTGGCCGTTAACCCTGGATGGTGAAGCACGCCATTATCGACGCTTTCGCGCTGATGTTGTGCCGTTGGCTATCCATGTGGTGCTGCCCGATCAATGCCCACTACTGTCATCGGTCATAGAGACCTGAAATTAATAATCTGTCATTGACCCACTTTTACAGAGGCGATGAGACATACACATTGAGGAGACAACATAAATGACTAAAAGCGTTTGGCTACCCTTGCTGGCAGCTGTCGTGTTGGTGGTCAGTGGCTGTGGCGATAACGACGAAACGTCCAACGCCGATCAGCAGCAAGAGTCTGCTTCATCATCAAATGACGGAGACGCTGTATCTGCTGATGCTCCAGCAGGTACTGAAGAGGAGGGAGCCGTCGACGAGCCCGGTGCCAGCGGCAGCCAGGAAGATAGCGATGCTATTGAATCCCAGGCGGAAGATGAGCTGGATCGAACTGAGGCCCTTGAAGGCGAACAGGCGGAGGAAGACAGCGCCGTGCAGACCGAAGATGTCGAGGCCGGCGAGGATACCTTGGCTGCTGATCCTGAAGACGTGCTTGAGGAAGGCGGCGCAATGCCCGGTGAGGCAACTCGGTCGGATGTGGACGATATGATTGCCGAAACCGAACGCCGCTTTGACGAGGCGCAGCAGCGGCTGGAAGAGCAGTTTCAGGAAGTCGAGAAGCAGTCCCCTGTTGTCGATCCTATCAGCGATGAAGAGATGGAGGAGCGCTGGGAGTTTGAAAGCAGTCTGCCTGAGTCGGCTCGCGACGGAGAACGTACGCGCGGTAAAGATATAGATGAGCTGATAGAAGACACCGAGCGGCGTTTTGAAGAGGCTGAGCAGCGATTGAATGAACAGTTTGAATCAATCGAGGAAGAGCGCCCTGAAACCATAGAGCAGGAAGAATAACTTCCCTGGTGAGGCTTGTGCGCTAGGCAAATAAAAAGGCCCGCATCGTCATGCGGGCCTTGTGCGCGATAGCGAATTACGCCACGCGTATATTGGAAGCCTGGAGGCCTTTTTTACCCTGGGTTACCTCAAAGCTGACTTTCTGGCCATCCTGCAGGCTTTTGAAACCTTCAGCTTGAATTTCGGAGAAGTGAGCAAACAGATCGTCACCACCGTCATCCGGGGAGATGAAGCCGTAACCTTTGGTATCGTTGAACCACTTGACAGTGCCAGTTGCCATTATGCATTTCCTTCACGAGCTTGATGTTCAAGCGGGGCGCTATTGCGAACCCGCTTGAATTACTCTAGATGCAAAAAAACCTGTCGTCCAGTCACAATGTGATTGAATCGTTTCCATCGTACGAGTGCCTTGTTATGACGCCATTTAGCCTGATTGATGCGCAGTTTGTGCCATTTGTCATTGCCATTACGTTGCTGTCGATCACCCCTGGGGTCGATACGTTGCTGGTGATCCGTAATACGGCCAGGGGAGGGCTGCGTGACGGGGTCGCCACCAGCATGGCGATCTGCAGCGGCCTGTTCGTGCATGCCACCATCTCGGCAATGGGGATTTCGCTGATCCTGCTGCAGTCAGCCTGGGCGTTTCATGCCTTGAAGCTGGTGGGAGCTGGCTATTTGATCTGGCTGGGTATTAGCAGTCTGCTGGCGGCACGGCGTGGACAACCATTGCCGGTGAAGGGTGTGATGACCATGGATACGGCCGTTCCACTCTGGCAACCGCTGAAAGAAGGGTTTTTATCCAATGTGCTTAACCCCAAGACGGTAGTATTTTACATGGCTTTTCTGCCGCAGTTCATTGCCCCGAGCGATCCAGCGCTGGTCAAGTCGCTATGGTTGGCAGGCGTTCACTTCGTGATTGCCAACCTCTGGCAAATCAGTGTGGTACTGATGGTCGGCAGCGCCGGAAAATGGCTGGCCAGCGCGCGTTTTGCGCAAACGCTCAACGCGATGACTGGCACCGTATTGGTGATGCTGGGGATCCGGCTGGCGTTTTCGCAGCGGCCGGTGTAACGCTAGAGCGTGGATTAATCGCGATTGACCAGCGCCCGACTGTAACGTACCTGCCTTTCGCCGTCGCTCAGCAGCGATATTCCATCACTTGAGCCGTTGGCGAGACTTTCAAAAATGGCACGATAACTCAGCACCGCCTGCACGTAGTTGCGCGTTTCACGGTAGGGAATGCGCTCCACAAAGAGGTCAAAGGCCTCGATGCTGTCATCCCTCAGCCAGCGGTCTACCCGTCCAGGGCCCGCGTTGTAAGCTGCTGCGGCAGCTAAACGATTGCCCTGGTAGCGCTGCAGCTTGTCGCGTAAGTACGTGCTGCCCAGGCGAATATTCAGCTCCGGATCGAGTATACCGTAGGGGCCAGGATCATCGAGTCCCAGTTGGCGACTTACCTGGGCAGCGGTGCCAGGCATCAATTGCATCAGCCCGCGGGCGCCGGCAGGTGACAGGGCATCGGGATTGTAGGCGCTTTCGCGCCGGGTAATCGCCATTAGCAGGTAAGGATCCACGCCGCTAATGCGCCCCCAGTGGATGAAGTCGTCGTGGTAGGCCTGGGGGAAGCGCCATTCGAGGGCGTCCCACATACCCGCCGCTATGGTGGTTTGCACCAGCCGGGCATGCCAATCCTGCTCGGCGGCAAAGTCCGCCAGCGCTCGGGCTTCTTCGGTGGATGCCTGCTGAACGGCATGCAGCCACTCACTATTGGCCAGGCCGTCTTCGCCGATGCGCATCAATGCCTGGGTACGCTGCACCATGGGCAGTTGCGCGATACGCTCACGTGAAGCGTCGTCAAAATAGAAGCGCTCATTGTTCAGCGCTAACGGCTGCCCCAAACGCTCAGCAGCGGCAAAACCGTAAAAGCTACGCTGTGAAGCAGCTTGCTGGAAATGCGTTGCTGCCGCCGTCTGATCGCCTAGCTGCTGGCTGGCTCGGGCGAGCCAGTATTGCCACCGTGCATCCGCTTTCTGCTCGCTGGGCATTTGGGTAATCCACTGGCGCACCGACTCCCATTGATGAGCTTGAAGGGCGCGGCGAACACGCAATTCAAGAACGCGCTCGCTGTCCAGATTGGGCAAAACGCTATCGACCCACGCCATCGAATTGGGCACTTCACGCACCAGTACGTAATACGCCAGCTCTTCCTCGATAAGCTGTTGATCGCTGGGCAACAGGCTCAGTCGCTCAGTCAGTGAGCGCCAAACGGACAGCGCTCGCGGGGTGTCGTCTAGCGTAAGGCGTTGCATTGCCGCTTGGTAAAAAGCGGCCGTAGCCGCGCATTCAGGGCCCAGACAGGTGGGGGCACTGAGTAAGCGCTGCGGGTCGCTATCCACCGCTTCGTAGGTATCAATGGCGGTTTGCCAGCGCTCACTTAATTGATTGCTCAGGTAGTCGGCCAGCCGACGGTTATCTGCCTGCCAGGCTAACATCAGGCGTTCCCAAATCAACTCGCCATCGATGGTGCCGTTTGCTCTCAACCGGTCAAACAACGGATCGCAGGCGTTCGGTTGGGATTGGCCCACAAGCCAGAGGCGTTGGCCGGCCTCAACCGCTTGTTGTGGGGCAATGTCAAAATGGGCCGTGTGGTAGTGGCATTGCCGGGCGGCGCCGTTGGGCTCACCATTGCTGACCGCCCGTACACGGCCATACTGGCCTGCCTTACCGTATTGATCGATGGCCTGTCCACGCATCCAGTCGCTCAGCGGTGAGTCCCTGTGGGTATCGATATAGCGGTTGACCGTTTCCGGCGGCAGGTCCGGTAGCTGGTTGCGCAACCGATGATAAGTGACATAGCCGCTTAACGGATGGTCTTCAATGGCCGCCATGTCAATGCGGTCCCACTGCTGGTTGCGTGCAGCATCGAGCGCGTCGCGCATTGCACTGTCGCTCAAGGCCCATGACATGCTTGGTAAGCAGGCAATGAACGCAATGGATAATACGCGGGCAGTGCAGGGCATGATGCTTCCTCGATACGGCATTGGGTGGCCTTGGGGGACTGAACTATCCTAACGCAAAAGACTCCGACAACCGAACGCTTTGGAGGATTCAATACTGATGGCTCTATTATCCGGCTGGTGGTGGCTGCGTCGACTGAAATCCCGTGCTTGGGTATTCAAGCGCATGTGGCGTGCGCTGTCATTGTTTTTCCCCATGACGCGTGACGTCGTCAAGGGCCGTTTTCGGCCTGTGCCCTGGTCGGCTTTCGGGTTGATGGCGGTGGCGCTGATGTATCTGGTGTTGCCGTTTGATTTGATCCCCGATTTTCTCATGTTGATTGGCGTGGTCGACGATGCGGTCATTGTTGGTTGGTTGCTCAATCGTATGGACCAGCAACTGGCCGGCTATCGTGCCTGGAAGTATCCCGAGAGGGAATCCACTGATTCCCCGCACACGGCCGCTTGAAAAATTTTCCCTCAGCCCCATATCTCGTTCACACCGACTTTTATGCCTTTGCCAACTTGGCGAGGCGCTTTACGTACCGAGATCAACGAGGGCTGAGCGAATGTCCAACACGACCCACGAAGAAACCCTTGGCTTTCAAACGGAAGTTAAGCAGCTGCTGAATCTGATGATTCACTCGCTGTACTCTAATCGGGAAATTTTCCTTCGCGAGCTGATATCCAATGCTGCCGACGCCTGTGACAAGCTGCGCTACGCGGCCTTGGACAACGATGGGCTCTACGAAGGCGACAGCGAGCTACGTGTCGAAATCGAGCACGATGCCGACGCCGGAACGGTAACGCTGCGCGACAACGGTATCGGCATGACGCGCGATGATGTGATTGCCAACCTGGGCACCATTGCGCGTAGCGGTACGTCCGAGTTCCTCAAGCAGCTGTCAGGTGAACAGCAGAAAGACGCCAAGTTGATCGGTCAGTTCGGCGTGGGTTTCTATTCCAGCTTTATTGTCGCCGATGATGTAACGGTTCGCACACGTAAGGCCGGCGAAGATGTAAGCACTGGTGTGGAATGGCGCTCGAAAGGTGAAGGCGAGTTCACCGTCGCCGACATCGATCTTGAGCAGCACGGCACCGAAATCACCCTGCACCTGAAAGACGACGCCAAAGAATTTGCTGACGACTTCCGTCTGCAAAACCTGGTGCGTAAGTACTCGGACCATATCGAAGTACCGGTTCGCATGCCCAAGACCGAAACTGCCAAGGACGATGAGGGTAATCCGGTCGAAGGCAGCGAAGTGACCACCTGGGAAACCGTCAACGAAGCCACGGCGCTTTGGGTGCGCCCCAAGAGCGATATTTCGGATGACGAGTACAAGGCGTTCTACAAACACGTCGCCCATGACTTTAGCGACCCGCTCACCTGGAGCCACAATAAAGTGGAAGGCAAGCTGGAATATACCAGCCTGCTGTTTGTGCCCGGTCGTGCACCGTTTGATATGTTCGACCGCGACGGTGCCCGTGGTGTGAAGCTCTACGTTCAGCGTGTCTTCATCATGGACGACGCCGAGCAATTCCTGCCGCTTTACCTGCGCTTCATCAAAGGTGTGCTGGATACTCGCGACTTGTCGCTCAACGTATCCCGCGAGCTGCTGCAGCAGGACCCCAAAGTCGACAAGATCAAGGGCGCCCTGACCAAGCGCGCACTGGATATGCTCAAGAAGCTTTCCAAAGACGACGAGCAGTATCAGACCTTCTGGAACACCTTCGGTAGCGTCCTCAAGGAAGGCCCGGGCGAAGACGCGGCCAACCGCGAGAAAATCGCTGGCTTACTGCGTTTTGCCTCGACCCACACCGATACGGCCGCCCAGGAACATTCGCTGGCCGACTACGTTGCGCGGATGAAAGAAGGGCAGCAGAAAATCTACTATGTGGTGGCCGACAGCTTTAATGCCGCCAAGCACAGCCCGCATCTGGAAATCTTCCGTAAAAAGGGCATCGAAGTACTGCTGCTGTCCGACCGCATTGATGAGTGGCTGATGAGCCATCTCACCGAATTTGACGGCAAATCCTTCGCTGACGTGGGTAAAGGCGAGCTTGACCTTGGCGATGTGGAAGATGAAGCCGAGAAAAAAGAGCAGGAAGAAACCGCCAAAGCCAAGGAGTCACTGGTCAAGCGCGTCAAGGAAGCGCTGGGTGAAGGTGTGCAGGATGTCAAAGTGACCCACCGCCTGACGGATTCGCCAGCCTGCGTAGTGCTTCCAGAGCATGAAATGGGCTATCAGATGCGCCGCATCATGGAAGCCGCCGGGCAGCCGTTGCCCGAGGTCAAGCCGATTCTGGAGCTGAATCCCAGTCATTCACTGGTTGCGCGCCTGGAAAGTGCTGAAGATGGACTGTTTGCCGACCTGGCACACATCCTGCTGGATCAGGCGATTATCGCGGAAGGCGGCCATCTGGATGACCCGGCTGCCTACGTGAAGCGCCTCAATGGGGTGCTGGCGGCATAACGCTCACTTAACGGCGTATAACGGCCCCCTTGGGAGTGATCCCAAGTGGGCCGTTTGTTTTTTCGTACCCTTATTAACGATTGCGCTTGCCCATACTGCGTTGAAATTAGCTTCGTGCGCGAGTCCGATCCAAATACTGATTTACTACGTGTAAACTCATACGCGAGCCCGGTCCTTTTTTGGCTAATTACGCCTTGTCCGGCCTTCGCTCATGACGTTAATTAGGACTTCTAGTTTTTCGCTTACCAACTATCCGGGATTCCCATGGCTGAGCAGCAGATTCAGGTCGCCGTATTGGGCGGCGGTAGTTTTGGCACTGCCCTGGCAAGCATTGCCGCTGACAATGGCGCGCAGGTGCGTCAATGGATGCGTGATGAAGCGCTGGTGGAACAGATTAACCGGGAGCGACGCAACGGCCGCTATTTGCCGAATTATGCCATTAACCCCGCTGTACAGGCGTCCACCGATCTGGAAACGGTGCTGCACAACGCTGAGCTGGTGCTGATTGCGATTCCGTCCCAGGCCTTTCGCAGTGTTGTTCAGGCGGCCAAGCCGTGGCTAAGGCCCGAGCAAATTCTGGTCAGCACCACCAAGGGGATTGAGCAATCCGGCTTTTTATTGATGAGCCAAGTGCTCGAACAGGAAACCGGCTTTGCCCATATTGGGGTAATTGCGGGCCCCAACCTTGCTTCGGAAATTGCCGATAAACAGCTCACTGCCACGGTGATCGCCAGCGCCGATGCCCTGACTCGTACCCGGGTTCAGCAGGCCCTTGGTTGCCGTTACTTCCGTGTCTATGCCAGCAATGATCGACACGGTGTCGAACTGGGTGGGGCGCTGAAAAATATCTACGCCATTGCCGCGGGCATGGCCGCGGCGCTCGGCATGGGTGAGAATACCCGCAGCATGCTGATGACCCGGGCATTGGCCGAGATGAGCCGTTTCGCTGTTGCCCAGGGGGCTAACCCCATGACATTTTTGGGTCTTGCCGGGGTGGGGGATTTAATCGTCACCTGCTCGTCAGACTTGTCGCGTAACTACCGCGTCGGCTACGCCATCGGTGAGGGCCGGTCGCTGGATGAAGCCATCAATGCGCTTGGCCAGGTGGCGGAAGGTGTCAATACTGTCAGGCTTGTGTGTACCAAAGCGGCCGAGATCGGCGTCTACATGCCTCTGGCGGAAGGACTCTACCATGTGCTGTTTGACGGTGTGCCCGCTGAGGACATGGCACGTACGTTAATGATGGGCGAGCAAAGTAGCGACGTGGAATTCATCTTGCCGCGCGAGGACGTCCAGCAAGCCCACCGCGAAACAGGACATTGGCATGAATGATTCATCCACCCAGCAACTCTGGCTAATGCGCCACGGTGAAGCCGGCCCCGGGCGGCCAGATGAACAGCGAACGCTGACGCCGCTCGGCGAGCAGGAAGTTGCCAAGGTCGGGGCATGGCTGGCCACGCATATAGCGGCCCAGAGAGGGGCGCCGCCGAGGCTGCTGGCAAGTCCCTATCGTCGCGCTCAGCAGACAGCTGCCCGGTTGAGTGAGGCGCTGTCGGTGCCGGTAGAAACCCTGCCGCTGATTACTCCGGACGACGCACCCGAAGCGGTCATCGACTGGCTGCTCGAGCAAAGCGATGAACGACTGATTCTGGTCAGCCATATGCCGCTGGTAGGAGAGCTTGCTGAAACGCTGGTCGACGGTCGTTCAGCCCGCGGCGTGGGATTTCCCACCGCCGGGCTTGCCGAGTTCACTGCACCGGTATGGGCAAAAGGCTGCGCGCAGTTGACGCGTTTTCTGCATCCTGGCCAGTTGGACTAAAAACGGCCGCATAAGCGGCCGTTTTCCAAC
Organism: Halomonas sp. CSM-2; assembly: GCF_002119345.1. Classification (NCBI taxonomy): domain Bacteria; kingdom Pseudomonadati; phylum Pseudomonadota; class Gammaproteobacteria; order Oceanospirillales; family Halomonadaceae; genus Halomonas; species Halomonas sp. CSM-2. The sequence continues at coordinate 76,881 of NZ_NBYR01000005.1, forward strand.
CAACAGCGATATTTACAGCAGTGCGTCAAGCTTCTCTTTTAGCAGGCCGTTTACCTGCTGAGGGTTGGCGGTGCCGCGGGATGCCTTCATGACCTGGCCGACAAAATAGCCAATCATCTTGCCGCGTTTCTCGGGTTCGGCGTCACGATACTGGGCCACCTGAGCGGGGCTGTCGGCAATCACCTGGTCAATCATTGCTTCGATAGCGCCGGTGTCGGTGACCTGCTTTAACCCTTTCGCCTCAATGATGGCATCGGCGCTGGCGCCTTCGCCGTGCCAAAGTGCCTGGAAGACCTGTTTGGCGGCTTTGCCGTTAATGGTGTCGTCAAGCACACGCTGAACCAGCTCACCCAGTTGGCTGGCAGTGACCGGGCTGTTGGTGATGCTGAGGTTTTCGCGGTTGAGCGCGCCGGACAGCTCACCCTGCACCCAGTTGGCTGCCTGTTTGGCATCGCCACAGGCGCGGTGGACTGCCTCGAAATATTCTGCCATTTCGCGGCTGGCGGAAAGCACGGATGCATCGTAGGCCGATAGGCCTAGTGCCTGCTGAAAGCGCTCGCGCTTTTCAGCAGGCAGCTCCGGTAGCTGGCTGCGAAGATGGTCCAGGTAGGCCTGGTCGAGTACCACTGGCAGCAGGTCTGGGCAGGGGAAGTAGCGATAGTCGTTGGCTTCTTCCTTGGTACGCATACTGCGTGTCTCGTCGCGCTCAGGGTCGAACAGGCGGGTCTCCTGGACGACCTTGCCGCCGTCCTCGATCAGTTCGATCTGCCGCTCGACTTCGAAGGCAATGGCGCGTTCCACAAAGCGGAAAGAGTTGACGTTCTTGATTTCGGCCCGGGTGCCAAAGGCTTCCTGTCCCTTGGGGCGCACCGAAACGTTAACGTCGCAACGCATCGAGCCTTCCGCCATGTTGCCGTCGGAAATCCCCAGGTAGGTGACAATTGAATGAATCGCCTTGAGGTAGGCAGCCGCTTCTTTGGCGCTGCGCATATCCGGCTCGGAGACGATCTCGAGCAGCGGTGTGCCAGCGCGGTTAAGGTCAATGCCCGTCATGCCGTGGAAATCTTCGTGCAGGGATTTCCCTGCGTCTTCTTCCAGGTGGGCGTGGTGAATACGAATCCGCTTGGTGGTGTCATCATCCAGGGCGATCTCTACCTCACCGGGCCCCACGATGGGGTGATACATCTGGCTGGTCTGATAACCCTTCGGCAAATCGGGATAGAAGTAATTTTTACGGTCGAACACCGATACTTCAGGGATATCGGCATGCACGGCCAGGCCAAACTGCACCGCCATGGCCACGGCTTGTTCGTTGAGTACCGGCAGCACGCCAGGCAGACCCAGATCGACCGCGCAGGCCTGACTGTTCGGTTCAGCGCCGAAAGCCGTTGACGCGCCGGAGAAAATCTTCGAGTGGGTGGCAAGTTGAACGTGGACTTCTAGCCCAATAACGGTTTCCCATTGCATCAGGCGCTCTCCTCGGCAAAATCAGGGCGTTGCAAGTGCCAATCGGTCGTTTGCTGGAACTGGTGGGCGACATTTAACAACTGGGCTTCGGCAAAGTGGGTGCCCAGTATCTGCAGGCCGACGGGCCGGCGGCCCACGAAGCCGGCGGGAACGCTTATGCCCGGGATGCCCGCCAGGTTGACGGCAATCGTATAGATATCCTGCAGGTACATCGATACAGGGTCCTTCTTGGCGCCTAGATCAAAAGCCGGTGTCGGCGAGGCAGGCCCCATCAGGACGTCCACATCTTCAAAGGCATCCAGGAAGTCCTGGCGAATCAGGCGGCGAACTTTCTGCGCCTTGGTGTAATAGGCGTCGAAAAAGCCCTCTGACAAGGTATGGGTGCCGATCAGGATGCGGCGCTGTACTTCGTCGCCAAAGCCTTCAGCCCGCGAACGCTTGTAAAGATCGATCAAGTCGCTGGGGTTGTCGCAACGGTGGCCGAAACGCACGCCATCAAAGCGAGACAGGTTGGAAGAGGCTTCGGCTGGGGCGATAACGTAATAAGCGGGGATGGCGTAATGCGTGTGAGGCAGGCTGACATCCCGCACCGTGGCGCCCAGCGACTCATAGACGCGAACGGCCTCACGAACTGCCTTCTCGACGTCAGGGTCGAGGCCTTCACCGAAGTACTCTTGAGGGAGGCCGATTTTGAGTCCTGAAAGCGGCGCATTGAGTGTTTCCGCATAGTCGGGCACGCCGCGGGCCACACTGGTGGAGTCGCGCACGTCGTGGCCAGCCATGACGTTCAGGAGGTGGGCGCAGTCTTCGGCGCTGCGTGCCATGGGGCCCGCCTGGTCAAGGCTGGAGGCGTAGGCGATCATGCCGTAGCGGGAAACGCGTCCATAGGTCGGTTTGAGGCCGGTAATACCGCAGAACGCCGCTGGCTGACGAATCGAGCCGCCGGTATCGGTGCCGAGGGCCGCCGGCGTCAGGCCTGCGGCCACCGCGGCCGCGCTGCCGCCAGAGCTGCCTCCTGGCACGGCGCTCAAGTCCCAAGGGTTCTTCACCGGGCCGTAGTAGCTGTTTTCATTGGAGGAGCCCATGGCGAACTCGTCCATATTGGTCTTGCCAAGACTGACGGTGCCCGCCGCCTTGAGCTTTTCTACCACGGTGGCGTCGTAAGGCGCTGTAAAGTTGTCCAGCATTCTGGAGCCACAGCTGGTTTTAACGCCCTGGGTGCAAAAGATATCCTTCAGGGCAAGCGGTAGACCGGCCAGCCATCCGGCGTTGCCGTTGGCGCGCGCCTGGTCGGCGGCATCGGCCTGTGCCAGCGCTTGATCAGCGGTGACGGTAATAAAGCTGTTTAGTGTTGCACCGCTATGTTGTATGCGTTGCAGGTAGTGCTCAGTGAGCTCGCGGCTGGATAGTTCACCGCTGCCCAGCGCGTTGGCGAGTTGCGTCAGTGTCTTGTCGTGCATGACCTGAGAGCTCCGTTCGAAGCAAAAGATAAGGCTGAAAAGGTGGCTTATGCCCTGAGTGATGCGCTATTCGACGACGCGGGGCACCAGGTACAGACCGTTTTCAACCGCTGGGGCGCAGCGCTGGAAAGTGTCGCGCTGATTGGTTTCGGTGACTTCGTCGGCGCGCAGGCGCTGGGTGGCATCGAGGGGATGGGCCAGGGGCGCGACGCCGTCGGTATTGACGACCTGCAGCTGGTCGACCATGTCCAGGATGCGGCTCAGGTCCTCTACGAAACTGCTGGCTTGGTCATCGCTGACGGCGATCCGGGCTAGGTGGGCGGCCCGGCGCACATGAGAGTCTTCAAGCGCCATGTTCGAAATTCCTCGCGAAGGTGATGGAACATATCCCGCATTACGCGGTATACAGTCAGTCATCGTAATAACGTCTTGTATCGCAGATGTGTAAAATAGCCGCAAAATGTACCACATCTTGGCGCAAACGGGCAGTGTCTGGCGCGACTCGTGCTTGCTGCCAGGGGGTTGCGGTGATACCGTTTGCATCCGCACAGGGTTCCCAGTCTGCACTAGGTATCAACATCCATGTTCAAACGTCTGAGGGGGCTGTTTTCCAGCGATCTATCGATCGACCTGGGTACGGCCAACACACTGATTTACGTACGCGGTCGTGGCATCGTCCTTGACGAGCCATCCGTCGTTGCTATCCGTCAATCCGGTAATATGCGAAGCGTCGCGGCAGTAGGTGCCGATGCTAAACGCATGCTGGGGCGTACGCCGGGTAATATTACGGCTATTCGCCCGATGAAAGACGGCGTCATTGCTGACTTTACCGTCACCGAGCAAATGCTTCAGCATTTTATCCGTAAAGTGCATCAAAGCACCTTCATTACACCCAGCCCGCGCGTTCTGGTGTGCATCCCCTATATGGCGACACAGGTGGAGCGCCGCGCGATTCGCGAGTCAGCCGAAGGGGCTGGCGCACGTCGGGTGGATCTGATCGAGGAGCCCATGGCAGCGGCAATAGGTGCCGGGCTTCCCGTGGAAGAAGCGCAAGGCTCGATGGTCGTGGATATCGGCGGTGGTACCACCGAAATTGCGATTATTTCGCTCAACGGTATTGTCTATTCTGAATCTATCCGCGTGGGTGGCGACCGCTTCGACGAAGCGATTATTGCCTACGTGCGCCGTCATTACGGCAGCTTGATTGGCGAAGCGACGGCTGAGCGTATTAAGGAAGAAATTGGCTGCGCTTATCCTGGTGGCGAGCTTCGCGAGATCGATGTGCGCGGGCGTAACCTGGCTGAAGGGATTCCGCGCAGCTTTACGCTCAATTCCCACGAAATTCTCGAAGCACTGCAAGAGACACTGGGCTCAATTGTCGCAGCGGTAAAAAATGCGCTGGAGCAATCACCTCCCGAACTGGCGTCTGATATCGCCGAGCGGGGACTGGTGCTGACCGGTGGTGGCGCGTTGCTGCGTGATATCGACAAGCTGATCGCTGAGGAAACCGGGTTGCCCGTGATCGTGGCGGAAGATCCGCTGACCTGTGTAGCGCGCGGCGGGGGCAAGGCGCTCGAAATGATAGATCAGCACACTTTTGAGTTGCTGTCGAGCGACTAATCGCAGCGGTTAATTGCGGGGGATTTGCCTATTAAACCGCTGTTTTCGCATGGTCCTTTACCGGGATATCGGCTATTTTTCTGCGTGCTGATTGCCAGTGCGTTGATGTTTGCCGACCAGCGTTTTACGCGTATGGAAAACGTGCGCGCCCAGATGTCAGTGGTGGTAGCCCCCATCCAGTGGGTGGTGGGCGTTCCCAGCCGGCTTCTGGATTGGGGGTCGTTGGCGTTTTCAGACCAGCAAGCGCTCGTTGATGAGAATCAGCGCCTGCGTGAGCAAATTCTGACGCTGTCCCACCGTGGGCAGCAAATGGCAAACCTCACCAAGGAAAATGCTGAATTACGCCGTTTGCTAGGCGCTGCCCAGCAGCGCGATATCCCCTTTATGACCGCGGAACTGCTGTCTCTCGACAATGACCCCTTCAGTCATCAGATGGTGGTGGATCGCGGGCATCGCCATGGTGCCTATGTGGGCCAGCCGGTCATTGATGCCACGGGGCTGGTCGGTCAGGTAACCGCCGTTTCGACCTACTCCAGTCGTGTGCTGCTGGTCGCCGATGCCAGTCATGCCCTGCCGGTGCAAGTCAATCGCAATGGTTTGCGTTTCATTGTCCAGGGCACGGGACGCTATGGTCGCGTGAATGTGTTGCATGTGCCCAACACGGCGGATATCCGCGAAGGCGATTTGTTGACAACGTCGGGTTTGGCAGGGCGGTTTCCGCCTGGCTACCCCGTTGCCAGGGTCACCAAGGTTGCGCATGACCCTGGACAGCCGTTTGCTCAGGTTACCGCAGAGCCCACGGCTCAGTTGAAACGCTCGCGCTATTTTCTGTTGCTTTCCCCCCCGCCCCAAAAACTGCCTGATGAGCAATATTGGGATGACTCTCTGCGAGTCTCGGTCGACGCGTTACGCAGTGCTCACCAGGTGGCAAACCCTGACGATGAATCATCTTCCCAGGAGGTGCCCTGATGCCCCGCGTTCCGGTAACGCCTTTGGTGGTGGTGTGGTTGACCTTGCTGATGGCGCTGTGTCTGCAGGTGATGCCGCTGGGTGATGAGTGGCAGGTGTTCCGACCCGAGTGGCTGGGCTTGATGATGATTTATTGGTGTATGCGCGAGCCCGATCAAGTGGGGGTGTTCCACGGCTTTGTGCTAGGTATTCTGCTGGATTTGATCGAGGGAACCCCTCTGGGTCATCACGCCATCATGTTCTCTTTGCTGGCGTTTCTGTGCGCACTTGTCTATGCCCGTTTTCGTGCCTACTCACTGCTCCAGCAGGCGTTGCTGGTGCTGGTGCTGCTGGGGCTCGTCCAGCTGGTCGACCAGTGGTTGCGCAGCCTGGTGGGAGATTTCTCTATTCATCTGGCGTTTTTAACCTCGTCGGTGGTCAGCGCCGCGTTGTGGCCTTGGCTTGCGACGATGTTTTCCGCCCTGCAGCGCCGCCTTGCCCGCTAACAACAGGTAAGGCGGCCTGAAAATCGACGTGGAGCTGATATGGCGTTGGAATCAGAGCCGGTGTTGTGCTTGGCATCCGCATCGCCACGACGCCGCGCGCTGCTCGCATCGATCGGCGTGGCGGTGCAGGTGCAGCCCTGCGACATCGATGAAACACCGTTAGCCAATGAGTCCGCTGAGGGCTATGTGGAACGCTTGGCAAAGGCCAAGGCGCAAGCGGCGGCAGCCCTGACGCCACTACCCACATTAGGCGCCGACACGGCGGTGGTCGTGGATGGGCGGATTCTAGGCAAGCCCGAGAGTCAGCAGCATGCCGCCTGGATGTTACGCCAGCTCTCGGGGCGCGAGCACCAGGTACTGACCGGTGTCGCTGTCACCGGCCCCCAAGGCGTGTTGACGTGTGGTGTGACCACCCGCGTGACGCTGCGTGACATCAGTGAAGTAGAAATAGCGGCCTACTGGCAAACGACTGAGCCAGAGGACAAGGCCGGCGGTTATGCGATACAGGGATTGGCGTCGGTGTTTGTAGCCGGGATTGAAGGCAGTCACTCGGCAGTGGTGGGGCTGCCGCTTTTTGAAACAGCGTGCTTGCTGCGTCGTCAGGGGGTACCGTTATGGGATGGATATTTACCCGCGTAAACCCACAAGGATTTTTGCATGAGCGGTGAGGTTCTGATTAATTTGACGCCGATGGAGACCCGCGTGGCGCTGGTCGAAAACGGCGTATTGCAAGAGGCGCTCATCGAGCGTTCCCGTCGGCGCGGCATCGTCGGCAATATCTACAAAGGCAAGGTGGTACGAGTGCTGCCTGGAATGCAGGCTGCCTTTGTCGATATTGGCCTCGAACGTGCCGCCTTTATCCATGCCCAGGAAGTGATGGCCCCTGGTACCTCCGTTGACGAGCAGCAGACCATTGGCCAACTGCTGCATGAAGGCCAGGCGTTGGTCGTGCAGGTCACCAAGGACCCGATCGGCAGTAAAGGGGCGCGGTTGACCACGCATCTTTCGGTTCCCTCGCGCTATCTGGTCTACATGCCCGATTCGCCCCACCACGGTGTTTCCCAGCGCATTGAAGACGAGCGTGAGCGTGAGCGTTTAAAGGCATTACTGGATAACAGCATCGGCGAGCAAACGCTGGATGTAAACGGCGGCTTTATCGTGCGTACCGCGGCTGAAGGGGTGGGCGATGAAGAGCTTATCGGCGATATGCATTTTTTGCTGCGGCTATGGCGCAAGGTCAGCGAGCGTAAAATTTCGGCGGCGCCCGCAACGGTCATATATGATGACCTGCCCCTGTTCATGCGCACCTTACGCGATGTGATGCGCGATGATATCGAAAAAATCCGCATCGATTCCCGTGAAAATTTTGTCAGGCTGGTGGAGTTTGCCGAGGAGTTCATGCCCGACGCGGTGGACCGTATTGAGTATTATCCTGGCGAGCGACCCATTTTTGACCTGTACAGCGTCGAAGACGAGATTCAGAAAGCACTTGGCCGTAGAGTGCAGTTGAAGTCGGGTGGCTATTTGGTGATTGACCCTACCGAGGCAATGACCACCATCGATGTCAACACCGGTGCTTATGTAGGGCACCGCAATCTGGAAGAAACCATCTTCAAGACCAATCTGGAGGCGGCAACATCGATCGCCCGGCAGTTACGCCTGCGCAACCTGGGCGGCATCATCATTATCGACTTTATCGATATGGAAGATGTCGAACACCAGCGACAGGTGCTGCGCGTGCTGGAAAAGGCGCTGGAACGTGACCATGCGAAGACAAAATGCACCGGTGTCACCGAGCTTGGCCTGGTACAACTGACCCGTAAGCGTACCCGGGAAAGTCTTGAGCAAACACTGTGCGAAGCATGCCCTACCTGCAGTGGTAGAGGCACTCTCAAAACCCCCGAGACCGTGTGCTACGAGATTTTCCGCGAGATTCTTCGTGAAGAGCGCGCTTACAGTGCCGAGATGTACATGGTGTTGGCTTCCCAACCGGTGGTTGACCGTTTATTGGACGAAGAGTCAGCTGCCGTTGCGGACTTGGAAGGATTTATAAATAAGACGATACGCTTTCAGGTGGAACAGCACTATTCTCAAGAGCAGTACGATATTGTGTTGATGTGATCCATGAGGATTCGTCCAGTGGTGCGTATTGCGTTGAGAATCGCAGCGTGGTGGCTTGGTGCGCTGGCGGTTATGCTGCTGTTAGTGCGCTTGGCGATGAGTCAGGCGGATGCACTGACGCCCCGCGTTGAAGCATTTCTGGAGTCCCAGCTTGGCGTTCCGGTTCACATTGAGCAGCTGACGCTCGCCCTTCAGCGTAATGATATCGAACTCATGGTGGGCGATGTCAGCGCCCAGACCCCCAATGGCTATCCCCTGTTCAAGCTGGCCCAAGCAACGCTTCGATTGGATGTCTGGGCATCGCTCAAGGCGCGCGCGCCTATTTTCAATGAGGCTGATATTCGTGGCACCGAATTCCACCTTTATCGTCTCTTCAGTGATAGATGGGAGTGGCCAGCTCCTGCCAAACTGCCTGTGATGGAAGCCCAGCCTGATATCAATTTAACCGCGCTGGATCGCTGGACGGGGATTCTGCTCCGCCAACGGCTGAGCGTGGAAGATACGCGCCTGGTGCTGCACGGTGAGGATAATACGGTCGATTTACATGCGCCGACACTATTGCTGGGGGGGGATGAAGAGCACACTCAGTTTGAAGGCAGTATTAATATTATTGATCAGACGGAAGGTGAGCCTTCAAGGCCATTGCCGGTGGCGTTTCTGCAGGCGGAGGTTTCTCCGGGGGAGGACGGCTATCGAGACTTCTCGGCGGCGTTGAGCGTAGATGTTCAACTTGACAATCTGGCTCTCCTGGCGGAGGTCATACGTCCCGAGTATGTCCCCAAGATTACCCAGGCGGGGGGGGATGCGCGTCTTTGGGGGCAGTGGTACAAAGGCCAGCTGGACCGGGCGCGTGTGGGCGTTGATATACCCCAGTTGATACTGAGCCACGATGTACAACGCGCCATATTGCGAAATGTAGAAGCCTTGGGCCAGTGGCAACGCAATGGCAATGGTGGCGAAGCCTGGCTAAGTGGTGATGCGGAAAATGTCGAGTGGGCACAGCCCGCGGGCGTCAGTGAGGGCCCCGCGCTTCCCCGGCATTGGTACCTGACGCACCAGCCCAATGATTGGGAAATGCGCACCAGTCCCTTTGAGCTGGCGTCACTTGCCGCATGGCGAGACTATGTACTGATGCCGGAGTCGGTGACCCGCGTATTACAAACGCTCGCTCCGCGTGGTCAGGTGCAAGGATTCCGTATTGGTCAGAAGAACGGTGAGTGGGGCGTTGATGCGGCCATCAGCAACCTCGAAGTGTTGCCCTGGGAGCAGGCACCCGGAGGTGGTCCCTTGGATGCCTGGGTACAGGCGCGTGATTTCAGGGGGCGCGTTCAGTTTGCCAACCAACGCGAAAGCACTCTTTACTTTCCAGAACTCTTTGATGCCCCCATGCAGTTACAGCATGCCACAGGGCAGGTGGAGTGGGTTTACGATGGCCCTCGGGCATTAGTCAGCGGGCGGGATATCACCCTCGACTGGGATGGCGCACGCGTCACCGGAGGTTTTGGACTAGTCACCGATGCTGATCGTGGGCATTTCGGCCTGGATATTGATTTTCAGGATGTCGATGCCCTTGATAGCCCGCTCGCGCAGTGGGTGCCAATGAAGGCACTAGAGCCGGAATTGCGCGAGTGGCTGAGTAACGATGTGGGGGGCTATGTCACCCAGGGCGCATTAAAGCTCAGCCAGCCTTTCGGCGATGACGTTGGCGACGATGCGTTAACGTCCACCCTGGAACTGACACTGCGCGATGGACACTTGCCTATGGCCCCTGGCTGGCCGCAGATTGAGGATTTGGCCGGTCGCTTGAAGTGGCAAAATGGCCGCCTGTTGGCTGAGGTGGAGCGTGGGCAAACACAAGGCGTAGTGCTTAGCGATGGTGCCGTTCGGTTACAGGACGATGTGCTGAACTTGTCAGGCCAGTGGCAGGCAAGCGGGCAAAACGCGCTGGCGTTCTTGTCGGTGATGCCCGATATCGATACCCCTGACATCAACGTCCTGGAGCTCCAGGGCGATATTGATGGAGACGTGGCACTTGCCTTGTCGCTGGAAAAGGAAGGCGATCTAACTCTGGAAGTCAACGCCGAACCCAGAAGCATGCAGGTAGGCTATGGTGCCCTCGCCGAGCGCATCGAGGCATTGCAGGGCCAGATTAGCTGGCAGCAACAAGGCAAGCAAAGCGCACTGGTTGGCCAATTGAATGGGCAACTATTGGATGGCGTGATTCAGGCGGCGATTGATACCCGGGAAGACAGCGTGGCGCTTCAGGGCAACGCATCGGCTCGCGGGTTGCTGGGGTTGGCAGGGCTTAGCCCTGAAGCGGCGAGGTCGCTTGTCGAAGGTCGGTCATCCTGGCAGGGGCAACTGGTCCTATCGCCCACGCCCAAGTTGGTGTTGGAAAGTGATTGGCAAGGCATGGCCGTCAAGCTGCCCGCTCCCTTTGCCAAGAGTGCCCAACAGGCATGGCCCTGGACACTAACGGCGGACCTTGAGCCGTTACGTATTCAGAGCCGCCTAGCCGATATCGCCGATTTACATATCCAGTCTACCGTCGGCGAGCTTGCTGGCAGCGTACGCCTGGGTGAAGCTTCTCGTCGTACGTCGGGCTGGCGGCAAACGCCTGGCTGGCAGCTGGCTGCCGAGGTTGAACGGCTGGACATCGCCGCCTGGCAAAGGGCGTTATCCCCCCTTGTTCGGGGCAGCGACGCGGCAGACGCTGGCGATACGTCAATGTCAACACTCCCGCCGCTTTCGCTGAATATCGCCACGTCCTGCGTGGTCTATAAGCAGGCTTGCCTGGGAGGTGGTACCGCTGAGGGCAGCCTGCGTGACAGCAAGGTGTCGCTGATGGTCGACAGCGATGTGGTGAGGGGGCAGGTTGAGTACCGCCCCGCTGGGCCGAGGCCCTTGGATATCGCGCTCACTCAGCTCTCCCTGGACCCCATTGTGGAGGCGGCGACGAGGGATGGTCGGGAGCAGACAACGGCGCCTATGCCGACTTCCTGGACCGAATCCGTTCAGACAACGACACCTGAAGCATCGACTCCAATGGCTTTGCCCGAATGGCTGGCGGATGTTCCTGATGGCCGTTTGCGTCTGTCCGAGATGTTGCTCGACGGCAAGCGAATGGGCCCTTTAACGGCGTTCTGGCATGCCGATGGTAACGGCTTTTCGCTGGAGCCCGTCGGCTTGACGCTGGGGCAGCTCACCGCCGCCGGTTCGCTGCATTGGGAAGGGGGGAGTGCCACCAGTCGGACGCGTACGGACGTGTCGATCAAGGGTGGCAATATTGCCACCGCGCTTGAACGTCTTGACCAGCCGGTGGCCATGCGCAGCCGCAGTACCCGGGTGGATGCCGCGCTTGCCTGGCCCGGCGCCCCATGGCAGTTGGATCTCGCCAAGGCAGGAGGGGAGATGACCACCGACATCCGCGATGGTCGTTTTCTTACCCTGGAATCGGCACCGGCACGCCTGGTAGGGCTGCTAAACTTCGACAATATCTTGCGGCGTTTGCGGCTGGATTTTTCCGACGTAACAGGTCAAGGCACGGCGTTTGATCGTGTCCACGGCGCTGCCGACATCGCCAATGGTCAGCTCATGCTGCGGGGGCCATTGCAAATAGAGGCGCCTGCCGCCACGTTATCGCTTAGTGGAGACGTTGATTTGGTGAACCGTGAACTTGATCAACGCCTTGGCGTCGCATTACCGGTAAGCCAAAGCTTACCAATGGCGGCGCTCGCTATCGGAGCGCCCGTGGTAGGCGGCGCGTTGTTCCTGGCCGACCAACTATTCGGCGACGCCTTGGATCAGGTGACCACAATTTATTACCGTGTGGAGGGGCCATGGGCCTCGCCGCAAGTGACTTTAGAAGGTTCTCGATGACCGCAGACACTAACGACTTACAAACCGCCGTTTCGATTTTGCTCACCCCGGGCGGACTGGATATTGACGCCTTGGACAGCGGCCTGGGTTACGCCATGGGCGCCGGGGTCGACTATGCTGACCTTTATTTTCAGCGCTCCTGGGAAGAAGGCTGGGTACTGGAAGATGGAGAGGTTAAAGAGGCAAGCTACAACATCGATGGCGGCGTCGGCGTACGCGCGCTGGCAGGCGAGAAAACCGGCTTTGCCTATTCCAACCAGATCACCGCCGATGCGTTGATGGATACCGGACGAACGGCAGCCGGTATCGTGCGCAGTGGCAAGCAATTGACCGGACAGGCGGTCAAGCCGGTGACGGCTGCGTCCTACTATGCTGGCATCGACCCGCTGGCCGGGCTGAGCGCTGACGAAAAAGTCGCCATGCTGAAAGATGCTGACCGTATTGCCCGTGCGGCCGACCCCAGCGTCACTCAAGTGAGCGCGTCGCTCTCCGGCACCTACGAAGTGGTGCTGGTACGGGCCAGTGACGGCACGCTAGCGACGGATATTCGTCCATTGGTGCGCTTCAATGTCAGTGTGATTGCCGTCAAGAACGGCCGTCGCGAACGCGGCAGTGCCGGTGGGGGCGGGCGTTATTCAATGTCGCGGCTGCGCGATGAGCAGGTCTCGGAGCGCTACGCCAAAGAGGCCGTGCGTCAGGCGCTGGTCAACCTTGAGGCGGTCGATGCCCCCGCCGGGCAAATGCCGGTGGTCTTGGGGGCCGGGTGGCCGGGTATTTTACTTCACGAAGCCGTCGGTCATGGCCTGGAGGGAGATTTCAATCGTAAGGGAAGTTCGGCCTTTGCCGGGCGGATGGGCCAGCGTGTGGCCTCAAAAGGCGTTACCGTGGTGGATGATGCCACGTTACGCGATGGGCGTGGTTCGCTCAGCGTCGACGATGAGGGCACGCCAGGGCAGTACACCTCGTTGATCGAAGACGGCGTGCTGACTGGCTATATGCAAGACAAGCTCAATGCTCGTCTGATGGGTATGGCGCCCACTGGCAACGCCAGGCGCGAGTCGTTTGCCCATTTGCCGATGCCGCGAATGACCAACACCGTCATGCTCGCGGGGCATGACGAGCCAGACGACATCATCAAGAGCGTCAAGCGGGGTATTTACGCCGTGAGCTTTGGTGGCGGCCAGGTCGATATCACCTCAGGTAAATTCGTGTTCTCCGCCAGCGAAGCCTATTTAATTGAAGATGGCCGCGTGACAGCGCCGGTTAAAGGCGCGACGCTGATCGGAAATGGCCCTGACGCCATGAGCCGTGTCTCGATGATCGGCCATGACATGGCGCTGGATACCGGCATTGGTGTTTGCGGCAAAGAAGGCCAGGGCGTGCCGGTGGGGGTTGGTCAGCCGACGTTGAAAGTTGACGAGCTGACCGTCGGCGGCACGCAGTCTTAAAAAATTACAGCTCAGCGGTATTGCGTAAAAACTTGAAAAGCTTGCGAGCACTGGTGGGTGGCTTGTCCTGATCACGCTCGCGTCTGGCGTTGCGAATCAACTGGCGAAGGGTTTGAAGGTCGGTGTCCGGGTGCTCGTTGAGCCACTGCTCAGCGGCCGGGTCCCCTTCATCAATTAGCCGGTCACGCCATTTTTCAAGTCGATGAAACGCATGGTCGCGCTGCTGCTTTTCTTGTTCGATGTTGTCGAACACGGCCTGAATGGCGGCAAGGTCTTCCTTGCGAATTAATTTGCCGACGTACTGCATATGCCGACGGCGCCCTTCATGGGAACGAATGCGAGCGGTTTCGTCGATGGCACGCAGCATGTCATCGGATAGCGGGAAACGCGCCCGCTCGGCGGGTTGCATGGCAATCAGTGTCTCCCCCAATGCTTGAAGCGCATGCATTTCGCGCTTCAACTGGGACTTGCTGGGGCGCTCTGCCATGCCGTCGTCTAGGGGCTCGGGGCGTTGTTTTGGCATCGTAGGTTCTCATCAACAGAATTCGTGGTCTTATTATATCAGGCTGCGATGCTCAATATTGATCTACCGACCATGTCGGTGGTTAAGGAGATTGTATGGCACAAGCGTTCGACGCATCTGCCCAGCAGGCACTGCTCACTCTTCGCGCTGAAAGCGCGCTGGCAATGGCCAAACGGATGGGGGCAGATGCCGCTGAAGTGGGCGCAAGTGTTGATCAGGGAATTGGCGTCAGTGTCCGCCAGGGCGAAGTGGAAACCGTTGAGCTTTCCCGTGACCAGGGGATTGCCATCACCGTATATGTGGGGCAGCGCAAGGGTAGCGCATCATCCACTGATGCCAGCGAGGCCTCGCTTCAGGCAACCGTCGAAAAGGCCCTGGGGATTGCCCGCTATACGGGGGAGGACCCGTCGGCAGGTCTTGCTGATGCGGCGCTCATGGCGACCGATATCCCGGATCTGAAAGTCCATCACCCCTGGGCGTTAACCACTGACCAGGCGATCGAGCTGGCCTTGGCCTGTGAGCAGGCAGGACGGGACGTAACGGGGATTACCCAGTCGGACGGGGCATCGTTGTCCAGCGGTGAAGGCGTGCGGGTGTACGCCAACAGCCATGGCTTCATCGGTACCCAAAAAGGTAGCCGACATTCGCTTTCCTGCATGTTGATTGCCGAAGACGAGCAAGGCATGCAGCGCGACATGGACTATACCTCGGCACGTGATCCTGGGCAGTTAACCGACCCGGCGACGGTAGGCCGCGAAGCGGCGAGACGTACGTTGCGTCGGCTGGGGGCCAAACGGCCACCTACCGGTACGTATCCGGTGTTGTTCGATCCAAGTCTGGCCAGTGGTCTGGTGGGCCATCTGATGGGCGCGCTGGCAGGCGGTGCGCTATACCGTCAGGCCTCATTTCTGTGTGATCGACTCGATACCGCGCTGTTTCCCGATTGGTTCAGCCTGGAAGAACGACCCATGGAAATCGGCGCGACGGCGAGCTCACCCTTCGACGGAGAAGGTGTTCAAACGCGCAACAACCGCTTTATCGAAAACGGCCAGATAGCAAGCTATATGTTGTCCTCCTACAGCGCACGGCGTTTGGGAATGAGTACCACGGGTAATGCTGGCGGCGCGCGCAATTTGCGCATTACCGCGCCGTTATCCAGCCCGGCAGCCCTGTTCGAGCAAATGGGCACTGGTGTCTGGGTGACTGAGCTGATGGGGCAGGGAATCAATGGCGTGACCGGCGATTATTCCCGCGGTGCGGCCGGTTTCTGGGTCGAGAAAGGCGTGGTTCAATACCCGATCGAGGAGTTCACTATTGCGGGCAACCTGGAGCGTATGTTCGGAGGCCTGGTAGGCGTGGGAGATGATATCGACCGCCGGGGTAGCATCCATTCCGGTAGCTGGTTGATTGATGGCATGACCATCGCCGGTAACTAACCAAGCGTTGAAGGCAGGGCTTTACTTGTCTTCGTCAAAGCGAGCGTCGAACAGCGATTGAATGGCATCCAGCGCCTGTTCGGCGTCATCGCCTTCTGCCTTGATGCATAGCTCCGTGCCACAGGGCGCCGCTAGCATCAGCAGTGCCATGATATTGGCGGCATCGGCTTCCTGTTGCTGTTTGCAAATGCGTACGTTGGCGTCAAATTGTTGACTGCACTGAACAAGCTTCGTGGCGGCCCGCGCGTGAAGACCGCGTTGGTTAGTGAGGGTAAGTCTACGTTCTGGCACCCTGGTTCCTTTTGGCTATGAGGGTCTTCGTGATAGCGGGTCAATGTGGCTCGAACTTAAAGCGGCGCGTTAACCGTGTACTGCAAGCCTAGCTCGCGGTGGCGTAATTTTACTTCGCCCTGTTGGCTGGCGATGCGTTGCGCCAGTTGTTCAGCCATATACACGGAGCGATGCTGACCGCCGGTACAGCCGATCGCAATGGTCATGTAGCTGCGCTGGCTATGCTGGTAGGCGGGCAGCCAGCGTTCAAGCCATGCCTGAATATCGCTGGTCATGTCATCGACCAGTGGGTAGCTGGATAAAAACGCAATGATGTCGGCATCGCGGCCAGTGGAGCCTCGTAGCACAGGGTCCCAGTAGGGGTTTGGCAGGCAACGGACATCAAAGACAATATCGGCATCCAGCGGAACGCCGCGCTTATAGCCGAAGGACTCGAAGGTCAGCGTTAGCTCATCGCGCCGCTGATGGGCGACTTGGTCGGTGATGCGCCGACGAAGGTCATGGACTGAAAGCCGCGTTGTGTCGATGGTCAAATCGGCCAGATCGCGTATCTCGTGCAGCGTTTGCTCTTCTTTGTCGATGGCTTCTTCTAGCGTGAGACTGCTGTTGCGCGTGAGCGGATGCCGCCTGCGAGTGGCTGAATAGCGCTCCAGTAAAATACGTGCGTCGGTGGTGAGATACACGATCTGGCACTTGATGGTCCGCTGTCGAAGCTCTTTGAGCAGTTCTGGAAGTTTGGCAAGTGCGCCTGGCAGATTGCGTGCATCAATGCTGACAGCCAAGTGGGAGCGATCACCCTGATCACGCAACTCATCCACCAGCGAGTCCAATAGCATGGCGGGCAGGTTATCAATGGCGTAATAACCCAGATCTTCCAGTGCCTGTAAGGCTATCGATTTGCCTGACCCCGATCGGCCACTAATAATGACGAGTTGCATGAAGGCTCTCTTGCTTGCGGTCAAGCGACTTGGATAAACGCCCCTTGGTCAGGACGGTTCATTACGTGCCGACCTATTAAAGGCTGGCCGCCTGGTCGCGTATCTTGGCGGAGATGAGGTCCAGCAATTCACGTTGACTACCCGACTTACGTAGCTGCTGGCGCGTGTCGGCATCATTCATGATGGAAGCAACTTGTCCCAGCAGTGCGAGGTGGGTGTCGTCGGCTTCTTCAGGCACGAGAAGAACAAACACCAGGTCAACCGGGTCGCCATCAATGGCGTCAAAGTCGACCGCTTCATTGAGTTTGAGAAAGCCGGCGATAGGTGAATCACAGTGCGGGCTTCGAGCATGGGGAATCGCCACGCCGTTGCCAATCCCCGTACTGCCGAGGCGTTCACGACCAATCAAACGGCTGAACACTTCCTGGCTGTCGAGGCTGGGAATGTTTTGTGCGATAAAGGTGCTGAAAAACTCCAGCACCCTTTTTTTGCTGCCCCCGGGCACATCGTAGAGAACGCGTTCCGGGGGGAGGATTGTGGCCAACGTCATTGAATTAACGCACACCTGCGCCCTGGGCGCGGGCTTGTGCTTTTTCCTTATGCTTAACGAGCTGTCGATCAATCTTGTCCGCCAGGGCGTCGATGGCGGCGTACATGTCATTATCGAGGGCCTCAGCATGCAAGTCAGCCCCAGCAGCGTGGAGTGTGCAGGCGGCCTGTTGACGCTCTTTTTCGACCGAGAGCGTTACCTGCACGGTGGTGATGTTGTCGTAATGGCGCTCAACGCGTTCCAGCTTTTCGTTGACATAGTCACGCAAGGCGTCAGTCAGATCTACATGATGACCGGTGATATTGACTTGCATTGACGTACTCCTTATCCGTCGGACTGTCCTTCGATTGTAACCCTTTTTGGCGTTAAGCAAAGCCCTTGTGTTGAGTTTCCGTTTGCTTAACGTAAGCGACGCCGTTCGCTGGACGAAGGGATGCCCATGCCTTCGCGGTATTTGGCAACCGTGCGACGTGCCACGTGGATGCCGGCTTCCTCCAGCAGGATGACAAGACGGCTATCTGACAAAGGTTTGCCGGGGGGTTCTTCCTGAATCAGTTTTTTGAGACGAGCGCGAATGGCCGTGCTGGAGTGGCTGTCGCCGTCCTGGCCACTGATCTGGCTGGAAAAGAAGTATTTAAGCTCGAAAATGCCCCGCGGTGTATGGATGAACTTCTGGGTGGTGACGCGAGAGATGGTCGACTCATGCATCTCTACCGCATCGGCAATATCGGCCAGGATAAGCGGTTTCATGGCCTCTTCGCCGTGTTCGAGAAAGCCGATCTGGCGAGTGATGATTTCGCGGCCGACGCGTAACAGGGTGTCGTTGCGGCTGGAGAGGCTTTTGATCAGCCAGCGGGCTTCCTGCAAGTGATCCTTGAGGAACTGGTTATCATGACTCTTGTCGGCGCGCTTGATCAGGCTAG
This sequence comes from Halomonas sp. CSM-2, assembly GCF_002119345.1. Classification (NCBI taxonomy): domain Bacteria; kingdom Pseudomonadati; phylum Pseudomonadota; class Gammaproteobacteria; order Oceanospirillales; family Halomonadaceae; genus Halomonas; species Halomonas sp. CSM-2. The sequence continues at coordinate 94,991 of NZ_NBYR01000005.1, forward strand.
CGTAGTCGGGTTGAATCCTGAGCTTGGGTAAGGCCTCTGGGTTGAGTTCGAGGTGCCAGCCTTCGTTATCGTGGCGAACTACCAGGTCGGGAATCACGTAGCTATCGTCAGTGGCGCTGTAAACGCTGCCGGGGCGCGGGTCCAGGCTTCTGATCAGTTGGATGACGTCATCGAGTTGCACATCGTCCAGGCCGAGTCTTCGCTTGAGGAGGCGCTGATCATTTTTACCCAGCGCTTCAAGGAACTGGCGAACCAGACGCCGCGCAGGAATCAGCAGCGGTGTGTCACCGGGTAGTGCGGCGAGCTGAAGCATCAGGCATTCGCGAAGATCGCGGGCGAAGATGCCGGTGGGCTCGAACTGTTGCAGTCGCAGTAGAATAGTTTCAACCTCGCGCTGGCTGAGGCCTTCCACGCCCTGGTCTCGCAGTCCTTCGCGGATATCGGCAAGGGGCTGGGTGAGATAACCGTTAGCATCCAGTGCGTCAATCAGGCTCTCGGCCACCAACTGTTCACGTTGGCTCAAATCGGTCATGGCGAGTTGCCAGAGGAGGTGGCCATGCAGCGTTTGCCCGGTGGCCTGGCGCTCGAAGTCAGGTCCCTCGCTACTTGTGCTGCCACTGCCCATCGTATCCTGATAGGTATCTGACCAGTCGCTATCGACGGATAGCTCCTTGGGAATGCTATCTGCCCACTCGCTTGCTTCCGGCTCGCTGTCAGCTTGCTCGCTTTCGCTGAACTCATCTTCCTGCTCGAGCATGGGGTTGGCGTCAAGCGCTTGCTGGATTTCCTGGCGTAAATCGAGCGTTGATAGCTGTAGCAGGGCAATTGCCTGCTGCAGCTGGGGTGTCATGGTGAGCTGAGTGCCGATCCGCAGTTGAAGAGAAGCTTTCATGACCATCTGAGAACCACTCGTTTATCGGAAAGCATCCACCCTAGTGCGAGTTGTGTTTGGGTGCAAGTGCAATAAGTATGCCATCGGCAATAAATATGCCACTGCTGGCTTTAGAGACGGAAATCAGCACCTAGGTAAACGTCACGCACCTCCTGGTTGTCAAGAATGGCGGCCGGCGAACCGCTGGCGATAATATGCCCGTCGCCGACGATATACGCCACATCGCAAATATCCAGCGTTTCACGCACGTTATGATCGGTAATCAATACGCCAATACCTCGCTCCTTCAAGGCGCGGATGATCGACTTGATATCGCCCACGGAGATGGGGTCTACACCTGCGAAAGGCTCATCAAGCAGGATGAACGCAGGCTCTGTCGCGAGGGACCGGGCGATCTCGACGCGGCGCCGTTCGCCTCCGGAAAGGCTCATGCCCATATTGTCGCGGATGTGGGTAATATGGAACTCTTCCAGGAGTGTTTCCAGGCGTGCTTCGCGTCCGGCTCGATCCAGGTCGTGACGGGTTTGTAAAATGGCCATGATGTTGTCGGCGACGGAGAGTTTGCGAAAGATCGACGCCTCCTGGGGCAAATAGCCAATGCCTGCCTTGGCACGCTCGTGCATGGGTGCTCGGGAAAGGTCCAGGCTATCAATCCCGACGCTGCCTGCATCTGCCTTGACCAGGCCGACAATCATGTAGAATGAAGTGGTTTTACCGGCGCCGTTGGGGCCGAGCAAACCGACGATGCTGCCTTGTGAGATATCCAGGTTGATGTCTTTTACGACGCGTCGGCGCTTGTAGCTTTTCGCCAAATGGCGGGCGTATAGCGTTCGTGTTGCGCTGTTGTCGGCAACTGCCATCAGGCTCTCCTTATCCCTCGGGTTGCAGCGTCATGCGGATGCGCTGCGACTCTTGATTGTCGACGTCGGAGCGCGCCTTGACGAACTCGCGGTCGATAAAGTATTCCAGCCGCCCCCCGGTGAAGCGGTCGCCTTGCTGGATGATTTCCGCCTGGTCAATCAACTCGACGCGTCGCTCGGCGACATGGTAAATCACCCTTCGACCCCAGCCTTCCATCGGGCCATCCTGGTCTTCGGGCTGCCGCCGCAAATAGGCCCGTTCGCCCAGCGCCGTGGCCCGCGAGAGCTCGCCTTCCTCATTTCGCTGGATTTCCACTTCGTCGCCTCTTATCAGCATGTTGCCTTGGCGAACTTCGACGTTGCCGGTGTAGACCGCTGTACCGGCGCGCTGATCCAGGTCGAGCTGGTCGGCGACGACTTCAACCGGTTGCTGGTGATTATCTGCGGTTGCGTAAAAAGGCACTAGGCAGGCAGCAGCCATCGCCGTGTAGATAAACGCTTTCATGTTTCATTCCTGTCCGGGTTGCGTCTCCGGAGGGTGGTGGCCTTGAACGTTACCTTCGAGGCGCACCTCCTCCTCGTTGAGCCATGCATCCATTCGCTGTGCTGTCATGCGCTGGGGCGGTTGCTGGAGCAGCACATGAGTATTACTCCACGCATGGGCGGTTTTCCCCTCATAGTGCAGAACGTCCGTGTCGAGCTGCCAGCCTTCATCAGGGGCGATCAATCTTGCATTGCCCGAAAGCGTCAGCTCCTGGGAACGGGTATTCAGCGTACCTATCTCTGACGTGGCGTTCCAGATACGTCGCTCGCTGTCATAAAGCGTGGCGTGCGGCGTTTCGGCGAGTGTTGAGGCGGATTGGGGGGTATGTACCAGACGAGGCGTGGTTAACCCCTGCTGAATATTCCCCTGTTCATCAAACAGTGTAAGCTCGGCATTGTGAAGGACATGACCTGGCTCCTCGGCTCGGGCTTCCGGGTCTGTCGGGACAGTCTGTGGGCCACCTGGGTCCAGCCATACCAGAAAGCCACCCAGAGCCAGCACTATCAGGGCCAGTCCCAGGCGCGTGCGCAGTGTCTTCAGCATAGTGCCTCAGCCGTGTAGATAAGTATCGACGACGGCACCCCAGTGGCCCTGAGCATCGAGTAATGTATCGCAGACTTCGCGGACAGCGCCGTGTCCCCCCAGGCGTTCGGTGACCCAGTCAGCGTGGGTGTGCATGTAGTCAGGGGCGTTGGGTACCGTGATGCCAACCCCCGAACGCTTGATGCTGGCCAGGTCGGGAAGGTCGTCACCGCAATAAGCAACCTGAGACAAGTCAAGCTCCAGGCGTTGGCACAGGCCGCGGAGGACGGCCAGTTTATCTTCGCAGCCTTGATAGACGTGGGGGATGCCCAGAGCGGCGGCACGTTGGCTGACCATGGGGGAGTCGCGGCCGGTGATCAAGGCTACTGAGATGCCCGCACGTTTCAATAACTTGAGTCCATGGCCGTCCTGGGTGTGGAAGGCTTTTATTTCGACACCGTCGGCTTGAAAGTAGAGGCGACCATCGGTAAGCACACCATCGACATCAAGGGCAAATAAGCGAATGCGACGTAGTCGGTCGAGTAGGTCAGCAGAAAGGGTCATTAGGACTCCGGTCGATTTAGGTTAAATAACGCCGCTGGCAAGCAGGTCATGCATATGCAGCGCGCCTATCGGGCGCTGGTGTTCGTCCACTACGGCCAGCGCGGTAATGCGGTTGTCTTCCATTATACGAACGGCTTCCGCCGCGAGAAGGTCGGGAGATATACGCTTGCCAGGCCGGGTCATGACGTCATCTACCTGTACGTCACGCAGGTCGTGAAAGTTATCCAGGGTGCGGCGCAGATCGCCATCCGTATATACGCCGACTAACAGGCCGTCGGGGTCTACCACGCAGGTGAATCCCAGCCCTTGTCGGGTGATTTCCAGTAACGCATCGCGCAGGGGGCTGCCCAGGGCGACCTGAGGTAAACGTTCGCCTTGATGCATAAGATCACGAACGCGAAGCAGGAGGCGGCGGCCCAGGCTGCCGCCAGGATGCGACAGGGCAAAATCTTCTGCGGTAAAGCCGCGTGCTTCAAGTAGGGCAACAGCGAGAGCGTCGCCCAGGGCTAATGCCGCTGTGGTAGAACTTGTCGGCGCTAGATCCAGTGGGCAGGCTTCCCGATCGACACTGCTGTTCAAATGAGCATCCGCATGCTGGGCAAGTGTAGAGGTCGGGCGTCCTGTTATGCTGATCAGTGGCGTACCCAGGCGCTTCAGCAGCGGCAGCAGAGCCGTTACCTCAGCAGTTTCTCCTGAGTTCGAGAGCGCGATCACGACATCGCAGCGGGTAATCATGCCCAGGTCACCATGACTGGCTTCACCAGGGTGAACAAAAAACGCCGGCGAGCCAGTACTGGCCAGTGTGGCCGCGATTTTGCCGGCAATATGGCCTGACTTTCCCATGCCGGTCACCACAACGCGTCCCTGGCAAGCCAGAATCAGCTCGCAGGCATGGTCGAAATGCGCATCCAGTTTGCCGACCAAGCCTGCGATGGCGGCCTGCTCAATGTCTAGCGTGCGCAATGCGCTTTGGCGAAAGGGTGTGGTCGCAGTTGTCGCTGGCATGGGTAATCGCGTGGCTCGTTAAAAATGACAATTAAAACGTAAGAGTAACATTGACCGAGTGGACTTTGCCCCATCGTTTTGTCGTGAGGATAAGCGATGCTCGCTTGTCATCGTCTGCTAGGGTTAGAATACGTTGTTCGATAATGGTTTTTTAACGTGGTTTTTTAAATACAGTTTTTTTAACACGGATTTTTTATCACTGTTTCCTAATTGCTGCGTGAAGCGAGCAATGGTGCAAGTCAACGCGAGAGTCGATGGTTCCATGAGCGATGTGCCTTTTATTGAAGTCGAGAACCTGCATTTTTCTCGGGGTGATAACGAGATTTTCCGCGGGGTGAACATGACCATCCCGCGCGGTAAAGTGACGGCGATCATGGGCCCCAGCGGGACTGGCAAAACGACCCTGTTAAAGCTCATCGGCGGACAGCTGACCCCCGACAAGGGCCGCGTGCTGATCGACGGGGATGACGTGCATCGGCTTTCGCGCAAGGCACTATTTACGCTACGTAAGCGCATGGGCATGCTGTTTCAAAGTGGGGCGCTGTTTTCCGATCTGGATGTGTATGAAAATGTGGCATTTCCATTGCGGGTTCATACGGACCTGCCCGATGCCATGATCCGTGACCTGGTGTTGCTCAAGCTTCAGGCAGTCGGCCTGCGCGGTGCCCGCCATCTCACGCCAGCCGAGCTTTCGGGGGGCATGGCCAGACGCGTTGCGCTGGCGCGGGCCGTGGCGCTGGATCCGGAACTGATCCTCTACGACGAGCCGTTTGTGGGGCAGGATCCTATTTCCATGGGCGTGCTTGTCCAACTGATAAAGCGGCTGAATCAGGCGCTAAACCTGACGTCAGTGGTGGTTTCCCACGATATCAAGGAGACCCTGACGATTGCTGATTATCTTTACTTTATTTCCGAGGGCCATGTGGTGGCACATGGAACGCCAGCGGATCTCGACGTCAACCAGGACGCACGGGTGAAGCAATTTATCCATGGTGAGCCCGATGGTCCCGTTCCTTTCCATTACCCAGCCGCTCAGTTTTACCAGGATATGCTGGGCGATACGGCGACCCGAGGAGAAGCCTGATGTCGATGAGAGGTGGGCAGGTCGCCACGCGTATTACCCGGTTAGGGCGGCGCAGCTGTGATGTAGTGGAATCGCTGGGCCGTGCCGGGGTGTTTCTTGCTCAGTCTGCGGTGGGGGTGCCATCAGCTGAAGGCTTCCGCCTGTGGGTGCGGCAGTTGCATTTTGTCGGTGTCCTGTCGCTGGCCATTGTGCTGGTATCCGGCCTGTTCATCGGTATGGTGCTGGCGCTTCAGGGCTACACCATTCTGATTGATTTTGGCGCCGAGGACGCCCTGGGTCAGATGGTGGCGCTTTCGCTGTTACGTGAATTGGCCCCGGTAGTCGCTGCTCTGTTATTTGCCGGTCGTGCTGGTTCGGCGCTGACCGCCGAGATCGGTTTGATGAAAGCCACCGAGCAGCTAACCAGCATGGAAATGATTGGCGTGGATCCGCTGAGAAGGGTGGTGGCGCCGCGTTTCTGGGCAGGTGTGGTGGCGCTGCCGATTCTCACTGTGGGGTTCAGCGTTGTCGGCATTTGGGGCGGCTACCTGGTCGGCGTCGAGTGGCTGGGGGTTTTTGAAGGGTCTTACTGGAGCAACATGCAGGCCAGCGTGGCGTTTATCAACGACATTGGCAACGGCATGATCAAAAGCATTGTGTTCGCCGTGGTGGTCACCTGGATAGCGGTTTTCCAGGGCTATGATCTGCTGCCTACCTCCGAAGGTATTTCCCGCGCGACAACGCGGACTGTTGTCTATTCGTCGCTTGCGGTACTGGGGCTTGATTTCATATTAACCGCCGTTATGTTTGGCGGCCTCTGATTAGCTGGAGCTGTTTCATGAAACGAAGTAGGACCATGGAGTTTGGCGTCGGCCTGTTTATCCTGGTGGGCATCCTGGGGTTGGTGTTTCTGGGGCTGCGGGTGAGTGGCTTGACCTTTTCGGGTGCGTCTAATACGTATCAACTGGAGGCTAACTTTTCCAACATTGGCGGCCTGAAACCTCGTGCGCGGGTGTCCATGGCAGGTGTCACGGTGGGTCATGTCGAGTCGATCGAGCTGGATACCGAATGGTATGACGCCCGGGTAACGCTGAACCTGAGCAATGAGCTGGAAGGTCAGATTTCCCGGGATGCCACTGCCGCGATTCTGACGTCAGGGTTGCTCGGGGAACAGTACGTTGGCCTGAGCATGGGGGGCGACCCCGAGATGCTTGAGGAAGGCGATACGATACGCGATACCCAATCGGCTCTGGTGCTTGAAGAACTTATCCAGCAATTTATATCCAATATGGCAACTAACTGATCATTGTGATGAGGTGCCCTTGCCGTATTTGTTTGACTTGCTCGTGTTGAAACAGGTGACGGAGACATTGTTCGCCGTCAATAGGAGGATAAAAGGATGTCTGTAAAGAAAGGGTCGTTCGTCTCGGTGTTCACCTTTGCTGTCGCGCTTTTCGCGGCGATGGTGCCGCTCTCGGCAAGCGCTCAACCCGAGCCACCCGAAGAGATGATTCGCAGCAATATCAACGAATTCATGGCCCAGCTTGAAGGCCGTGAGGCGTACTACGAAGAAAATATCGATGAGCTGAAACAGCAAGTCGATGAGAGTCTTGAAGAAGTGGCGGACTTTCGCTACATCGGTGCCAGCGTGATGGGAAGTTATTTCCGTAATGCCTCGCCAGAGCAGCGCAGTCGTTTTGTCGACGTGTTTCGTCAAACGCTTATCGATACGTACACACGCGGATTGGTGACCTTTGACTACGATGACATTCGCGTTCTGGATGACCAGCGTCCTCAGCGTGAAGAAGACCGTGCCAGCGTGGCCATGGAAGTCGTCGCCACTAATGGTGATGTCTATCCGGTCAACTATAGTCTGCGGTTATCCGACGGCGAGTGGCGTGTCGTCAACGTCATTGTGAACGGCATCAATCTGGGGCTGACCTTCCGTAACCAGTTTGATCAGGCAATGCGTGACAATAACCGGGATTACGATGCGGTAATTGATAGCTGGGCGCCGGACGTGGGTGTCGACGAGCTCGAAGCAGGGGGCGATGCGTGACGGTGATTTTTACCGACCGCGATGTATCGCTGCACCAGCAGGCCGATGGCTTGAGTGTGCAGGGTGACGTGGATATTGCCTCTGCGGCAGCACTTGCTGCAGAGGGCGCGCGCTGGTTAGCCAGTCAAAAGCCCGAAACGGTCGCGTTTGATTTCAGTAAGGTGGCAACGCCGCGCAACGTCGCCTTGAGCGTCTTGCTCCAATGGTTGCGCACATGCCATGAGTATCGTATCAGGGTAACGTCTATTGCCCTGTCAGCGCCGCTCCAGCGGCTTGCCGAACTTGCCGAGCTGGACGCATTGATCCGGGCGCCCGGCGAGCAGTCTGTTGGCTGATTCGTGGGCGTCGCCAAAGCGCCAGCTTTTCTTTATGATGTCCTCCTCTTGATATCCATCTACCCACTTACAAACGTCCTTTAAGGAGTCTCTGTCCTATGCAACCCCAAGAGGTGAAAGCCCTGCTCGAATCGCGTGTCGACGGATGTCAGTTCCATATTCAGGGCGAAGGCTGTAATTTTCAGGTGATTGCAGTGGGTGATGCCTTTGAAGGATTATCGCCCGTGAAGCGCCAGCAATTGGTGTATTCAGCCTTGAGTGATGAGATTGCCTCGGGTGCCTTGCATGCCATCAGCATCAAGACCTACACCCCGTCACAGTGGCAAACCGCTGCTGAAAACGTGCAGTAACGGTTATCTCATGGATAAACTCATAATTACCGGCAATGGCTCGGTTGACGGCGAAGTTTGGGTCAGCGGCGCCAAAAACGCGGCATTGCCCATCCTTTGCGCTAGTCTTTTATCCAAGGGGCCTGTGGTGATCGGTAATTTGCCGCACCTGCAGGACATTACCACCACGTTGGAACTGCTTGGCCGTATGGGCGTCGAGCCGGTGATGGGGGATAACCTCACCATCCAACTGGACGGCTCCCAGGTCACTCACTGCCACGCGCCTTACGAGCTGGTAAAGAAAATGCGCGCCTCCATTCTGGTGCTGGGGCCTCTGCTGGCACATTTTGGCCAAGCTGATGTGTCCTTGCCCGGTGGTTGTGCGATCGGTTCCCGCCCGGTGGACTTGCATATTCGTGGTCTCGAAGCCATGGGCGCCGAGATTCGCGTCGAAGCAGGGTATATTCGTGCGCGAGTGGATGGTCGCCTGAAAGGGGCGACGATTTATTTTGATACCGTGACGGTTACCGGCACCGAGAACCTGTTGATGGCCGCCACACTGGCGGATGGCGTCACCGTGCTTGAAAACGCCGCTCGTGAGCCTGAAGTGGTCGACCTGGCTGAGTGTCTGATCAAAATGGGCGCTCGGATCAGTGGACACGGCAGCGATACCATCACGATTGAAGGCGTGGCGTCGCTTGGGGGCTGCGTTCACGATGTCATGCCGGACCGTATCGAAACCGGTACCTTTCTTGTTGCGGCGGCCATGACCGGCGGTCGCGTGAAGGTAAAACGCACCCGGGCGGATATCCTTGAAGCCGTGCTCGCCAAGCTGGAAGAGGCGGGTGCCGAGATTTCTACCGGCGACGACTGGATTGCCCTGGACATGCACGGCAAGCGTCCCCGTGCCGTGAATATCCGCACGGCGCCGTACCCGGCCTTTCCTACCGACATGCAAGCCCAGTTCGTGGCCATGAACGCCGTGGCAGAAGGGGCATCAAGAGTTGTTGAAACGATTTTTGAAAACCGTTTCATGCACGTGCAGGAACTGAACCGCATGGGTGCGAATATCGTTCTGGAGGGCAATGCCGCCCTGATTAGCGGTGTTGACAAGCTCTCGGGTGCGCCGGTGATGGCGACGGATCTGCGCGCGTCCGCCTCGTTGGTGATTGCCGCCATGATGGCGGAGGGCGAAACCCTGGTCGATCGCATTTATCATATTGACCGTGGCTACGAATGTATCGAGGAAAAACTGCAGCTGCTGGGTGCGCGTATCCGCCGTATCCCAGGCTGAGCCCGGCCCCCAACCATTGGCAACCAAAATGAGTAAGCAACTGATCTTAGCCCTCTCAAAGGGCCGTATTCTAGAAGAGACGCTACCGCTGCTGGCCGATGCAGGCATCACGCCTACAGAGGATTTAAATAAAAGTCGTAAGCTGCTGTTCGATACCAACCTGCCCGATGTCAAATTCGTCGTGATCAGGGCAACGGACGTGCCGACCTACGTTCAGCTTGGGGCAGCCGATCTGGGGGTGGCCGGTAAGGATGTCCTTTTAGAGCACGGCGCCGAAGGGCTTTATGAGCCGCTTGATCTCGATATTGCACGCTGCAAGCTGATGACCGCCGGCGTTACCGGTGAGCCGCCGAAGCTGGCACGCCGTCGGGTGGCAACAAAGTTCGTCAATATCGCTCGGCGCTACTATGCCGAGCAAGGTATCCAGGCCGAGGTGATCAAGCTTTATGGTGCCATGGAGCTGGCGCCGTTGATGAACCTGGCCGATGAAATTGTCGATATCGTCGACACCGGTAATACCCTGCGCGCCAATGGTATGGAACCGCGTGAGCTGATTGCGCCGATCAGCACGCGCCTGGTGGCCAACAAGGCGGCCATGACCATGAAGCACGCGCGTATCAAGCCATTGCTGGCTCGACTGGAACGCGCCATTGCCGATCGCAAGACGATATCGTCCGCCGACTAAGTGAGGTTGCTATGAACGAGAACGCTACAGTGACGATAGCACGGCTCAACACTGCCGATGAGGCGTTTGCCGGACAACTGGACGCGTTGCTGGATTGGGAGGGCGTGTCAGACAGTGCTGTTCAGGCGCGCGTGAATGACATTCTCGCCAACGTGAAGCGTCATGGTGATGCGGCAGTCATCGAAGCCACCAATCGCTTTGATCGCGTCTCGGTTACCCAAATGGATGAGCTTCGTCTGACGGCTGAGCAATTGCGTCAGGCCTTTGAGTCGCTGCCCGCTGAGCAGCGTGATGCCTTGGCGAGGGCTGCCGAGCGAATTCGGCGTTATCACGAGCATCAGAAACCGACCTCCTGGCAATACGAAGAACCTGACGGAACGGTGCTTGGCCAGCAAGTGACGGCCATCGACCGCGCAGGGATTTACGTACCTGGCGGCAAGGCGGCCTATCCCTCATCAGTTCTGATGAATGCGATTCCCGCTCATGTGGCGGGAGTGCAAGAGATCATCATGGTGGTTCCCACCCCCGATGGTGTACTCAACGATCTTGTACTGGCGGCAGCGCACGTGGCCGGTGTGGACCAGGTGTTTACCATTGGCGGAGCCCAGGCCATTGCCGCCCTGGCCTACGGAACAGAAAGCGTCCCCAGGGTGGATAAGATCGTCGGGCCGGGCAATATCTATGTGGCCACGGCCAAGCGGGCCGTATTCGGTCAGGTGGGTATCGACATGATTGCTGGTCCCTCTGAAATCATGGTGGTGTCGGATGGACTGACCGACCCTGATTGGCTGGCGATGGACTTGTTTTCCCAGGCGGAGCACGATGAAGATGCTCAAGCCATCCTGGTGAGTTGGAACGCTCAGCATCTGGCGGATGTAGAAGCCGCTATAGAACGTCTGCTTCCGACCCTGGAGCGGGCCGATATCGTCCGTGAGTCATTGCGTCGACGCGGCGCGCTGGTTCACTGCCGCGATGCGGAGGAGGCCGTCACGCTGATCAACCGGGTTGCCCCCGAGCACCTTGAGCTTTCAGTGGAAACGCCAGATGCGTGGCTCGCGGGTATTCGTCATGCGGGCGCGATCTTCATGGGGCGTTACACGGCAGAGGCGCTGGGTGATTATTGTGCGGGGCCGAATCATGTGCTGCCCACCTCGGGTACCGCGCGCTTCTCATCACCGCTGGGCGTCTACGATTTTCAAAAGCGCTCGTCGTTGATTCACTGCTCGGCCGAGGGGGCGTCAGCGCTGGGTGAGGTCGCCTCAGTATTGGCACGCGGTGAATCGTTGACCGCTCACGCGCGATCCGCTGAATATCGAATCAAACCGTCCTGATGGGGTGAAAAAGGCGGCCACTCAGTCCGTCAGGGCTGGGTTGGTTCGCCTTCATCATTGTCACTTCGGCGGGTTCCGTCGGGTTGTGGAAGTGTCGAAGGAATGGGGCGCTCACCAACATTCAGCGTCATCTCCATGCGTTCACCGTCGCGGACAATCGTCAGCGGTAGCTCGGTGCCTGGCTTGATCGAGGCAATATCGCTCATGGTGGCGCGCGCATCGAGAATAGGTTGGCCATCGACTGATAGCAGGACATCGCCAGGCAATAATCCCGCCTTCTCTGCGGGCCCTCCATCCACAACGCCAGCGACAATCACCCCTTGAGGCGTGCGTAGGCCGAAAGAGGCGGCAAGCTCTCTGGATAGTGCCTGCGCCTCAATCCCCAGCCAGCCACGGATGACTCGCCCCTGGGTAACCAACTCGTCCAGAATGCTATGGGCAAGGTTGGCTGGAATGGCAAACCCGATACCCTGAGACCCCCCCGAGCGCGAAAAGATGGCCGTATTGATGCCCACCAGCGCGCCTTCCGGGTTGACCAGCGCTCCACCCGAGTTCCCCGGGTTAATGGCTGCGTCGGTCTGAATGAAATCTTCATAGGCGTTCAGGCCCAGATGGGTACGCCCGGTGGCGCTGATAATCCCCATTGTCACCGTCTGTCCAACGCCAAAGGGGTTGCCGATGGCCAGGGCGACATCGCCAACGGCAACATCCGTTGAATTGCTCAGCTCAATAACGGGCAGGTTTTCCAGGTCGATTTTAAGCACGGCGAGGTCACTTTCAGGGTCAGTGCCAATCACTTCAGCGAGTACTTCGCGGCCATCGCGCAGCGCTACCTGGATTTCGTCGGCACCGTTGATGACATGGTGATTGGTGAGCACATAGCCTTCGTCACTGACGATAACGCCTGACCCCAGGCTCGACAGCATACGTTGATGGGTAGTGGCGTCATCGCCGTTGAAAAACTGCTGAAAGAACGGGTCTGACATCAGTGGGTGTTCGTCGCGTTCGACGATGCGAGATGAGTAGACGTTGACCACGGCAGGCGCCGCCTGGTTGACTGCAGCGGCGTAGCTGGCAGGGCCCTGGTTGCGGTTCAGGGGCGCCGCTCGCCGGACTTCAGGTGCCGGTCGGTCTGGGTCGGTCTCTTTATCTGCCGTGGTGACCAGAGAGGGCGTGTCTGCGGTTTGGGGGGCTGAAGGCTGAAAGGGCAGCGGGAAGCGCTCAGGAAACGCAAACATGATGACCGCTGCCAGCAAAAAGCCTGTGATGATGGGCCATATATAAGGCAGCACAAAGCGTTTCATTGAGGTTTCCTTTGGCGATCGTCGAGGGGTAGATAATAGCGCTGACGAGTCGTCAGTTTTACACTAGACGTTATCTTATAAATGATAACATTTTATTGGCTTGTATCTCATGGATGCCAGCAGATACTTAGGAGCAACGGTGATTCAACGCGATATATTAGTAGCAGCCTGTGACCATCAGCTTCGCGCTTCACAGTTTAAAGACTTTACAATTAACGGCCTTCAGGTGGCAGGTCGTGATCGAGTAGCCCGTGTCATGACCGGCGTGACGGCCTGCCAGTCCTTGCTTGACGAAGCAGTGAGCTGGCAGGCTGATATGTTGATTGTGCACCATGGCTATTTTTGGAAGAACGAGCCGGTCGCCATTACGGGCATGAAGCAAAGACGAATCAAAACCTTGCTCGATCATGAGATAAACCTGCTGGCCTATCATCTACCCCTTGATGCCCACAGCGAGATGGGCAACAACGCTGAGCTGGCCAGGCAGCTTGGCTGGAAAGTTGAAGGTTGCCTGGATGGGGAGCTGGGTGAAGGTTTGCTTTGGTCTGGGCGCGTTGCCAAGCCACTGAGTGCGACCGCGCTTGCCGGGCAAATAAGCCAGACCTTGCAGCGAGAACCACTGCTCATTGAAGCGCCGGGTGTGGGTGACATAGAGCGCATCGCCTGGTGCACGGGTGGGGCGCAGGATATGATCAGTGCCGCTTTTGAAGGTGGTGCGCAGGCATTTGTTTCCGGAGAAATTTCAGAGCGAACGACGCATCTTGCCAGAGAAATGGGGATCCATTATCTGGCGGCAGGCCATCATGCCACTGAACGTTATGGTGTTCAGGCATTAGGGGAATGGTTGGCTGATGAATATGGTGTTGAGCACCGATTTGTCGATATTGATAATCCAGCTTGATGACGTTGACCCTCGGCAATGCTGCCGAGGGTCAACTCACACTGGAAGCGCTCAGTAACGTGGCGGTGTTGCCGTGTCGTCGCGAGCCTCTTTATCCTTGAGGCCGAAATGTTCGGATAACGTGCCGTTCTGGCCATCGGCGTAGTCGCGAGGCGTCGCGGGTGCACTCAGCGTATCACTGGGCTCGTTTACAGGGCGAAGGTCAGTCAACTCGGCAGGGCGATGTGTTAGCTGGTCTAGTTGCCACTGGCCCGCGTCGTCTTGCAGCTTTTTTTCCAGCTCGTCGGTTTCCTGGCGGATCGTTGCCAGCGATTCATGCACACTGGACAGTTGATGGCTGACGCCATTCTTGAGTGACGCCACCTGATGTTCACGTTCCAATAGTGTTTGGCGAAGTGAAGCAAGTTGACGCTGGCTTTTGCTGAGTAACCGGTAGCATCCTGCGCCGATTATCAAGCCGATCACAAGGCCTATTGCTGCATAGGTTAATGGCTCGCTTTCCACATTTATCTCCCTTGATGCCTGTCGCTGCTGGTTATACAGCGCATGAAACAGTCGATTGCTATTATAGGCGCCTTGATGATGGTTGGGTCAATGCTCATGCGTTGGTGAGCCTAACCACGTATACTTGTTGCCTTTATTTATGTTGTGTTGGTTTTCAGTAATCCTAGGCGGAAATAACAGGAGAGTTAAACGATGAGGGCAACGTCGGACGGTGGTGGGCCAGCGCCGAATACGGCGACGCCGATGGGGCGTTATCGTGCAGACCTTAAGCGAGAGGGGTTTGAGTACGACCCGGCCCAGGAAGCGGCAGTGGCGCATTTGCAGCGTTTATACGATGCATTGCTGTCAACCCCGACGACGGTGCCGAAAACGGTCCTTGCCAATAAAGGGCTTAAGGCCAAGGTGGCGGGGTTGATAGGTAAAAAAACGTCCGCTCAAGAGCCGGTGACGCCGAGCGTTCAGGGACTTTATTTCTGGGGAGGTGTGGGTCGCGGCAAAACGTATCTGGTGGATACTTTCTACGAATCGCTGCCGTTTGCCGATAAAATGCGCACCCATTTCCATCGCTTCATGCAGCGTGTGCATAACGAGCTCACCCATTACAAAGGGGAAAAGAACCCGCTGACATTGGTGGCGAGCAAATTTGCGAGTGAGGCGAGGGTGATTTGCTTTGACGAGTTCTTCGTCAAGGATATCACCGACGCCATGATCCTGGCGAACCTGCTTGAAGCCCTCTTTGAAAGAGGGGTCGTCCTCGTGGCAACGTCGAATATCGTGCCTGACGACCTGTATAAAGACGGTCTTCAACGCGCCCGGTTCCTGCCTGCTATCGATTTGCTCAATCGCCATTGTCAGGTAGTGAATGTTGACTCGGGTGTTGATTACCGACTGCGCGCTCTGGAGCGCGCAGAAATCTTTCACTCGCCGCTCGACGACGCCGCCGAAAAAGAGCTGGCACGCAGTTTTCGCGAAATTGCGGGGCACGCTGGGGAGGAAGACGCTCCGCTTGAAATTAATCAGCGTGTGCTGACGACTCGCCGGCTGCACGATGACATCGCCTGGTTTGAGTTTGCGGCGCTTTGCGATGGACCGCGTAGCCAAAATGACTATATCGAGCTGGCACGCGAATTTCACACGATTATCGTTTCTAATGTCCCTGCTATGCGCGGCGCAGATGACGATCTGGCAAGGCGCTTTATCAATATGGTGGATGAGTTCTATGACCGGGGCGTCAAGGTCTTGATGTCGGCAGAGGTGCCGGTGGAGTCGCTCTACCAAGGTGGAAAGCTGACGTTTGAATACCAGCGAACGCTCTCTCGGCTGCAGGAGATGCAGTCCCATGAATATTTGGCGCTGCCGCACAAGCCCTAGCGGCATAAAGTATAGCCATATAAAACTCGGTCGTAGAAACTTGGCTGTATGAACCATGACCACATAAAAAGATAAATCCAGAAAAGTCTCGGTGAATACCTATAAAGGCTTAACTTGACGGATGGCTTGCTGTAGAATGCCGCCTCGCTACACGTTGTGGGTCAAGATCCCGCAACCAAAAAAAATAGGGATGGTGCAACGCCGCATTGCGGTGTGTCGTACCCAACACATTTAACTGGTGATTTCATCCATGAAGACGTTCAGTGCTAAGCCGCAGTCCGTCCAGCGCGATTGGTACGTTGTCGACGCAACGGACAAGACGCTCGGCCGTCTGGCTACCGAAATTGCTCGCCGCTTGCGCGGTAAGCACAAGCCCGAATTTACCCCTCACGTTGATACCGGCGATTACATCGTGGTGATCAACGCTGAAAAAGTCCAAGTGACCGGCAACAAGGCGAAGGACAAGACCTATTACCGCCATACTGGTTACCCGGGCGGTCTACGCTCCATGACGTTCGATAAAATGATCGACCATGCGCCCGAGCGTATTATTGAGTCTGCCGTGAAAGGCATGCTGCCCAAAGGCCCGCTTGGCCGTGCCATGTACACCAAGTTGAAAGTGTACGCTGGTGCCGAGCATCCGCATGCTGCCCAACAGCCGCTTGAACTGAACATCTGAGGAAATCTCCGCCATGACACAGCAGTATTACGGTACCGGGCGCCGCAAGACTTCCACCGCCCGCGTCTTTATGAAGCCGGGTTCCGGCAAAATTACCGTCAACAACCGTGAACTCGACAATTACTTCGGTCGTGTAACCGGTCGTATGGTTGTGCGTCAGCCGCTAGAACTGACCGAAACCCTCAACCAGTTCGACGTTTACGTCACGGTTGAAGGCGGTGGTGGTTCAGCACAAGCCGGTGCCATTCGCCACGGTATTACCCGTGCGCTGATGAATTATAACGAAGACCTGCGTCCTGCACTGCGCGCCGCGGGTTATGTGACGCGCGATGCACGTCAGGTAGAGCGTAAGAAAGTCGGCCTGCGTAAAGCACGTCGTCGTCCGCAGTTCTCCAAGCGTTAATCGGACGCTCAAATACTGTGGAAAAAGCCCAGGCCATTGGCCTGGGCTTTTTTTTGCTATAACAATCATCCGTCAAGGTGTACGTTGATTAAGCGTGCCTGGCGAACTGCACGCTGGTTAAACTACTTTATACATAGACATTAAATAACAACAGTCATTCTTGCGGAACGTTAAGCGTTGCGTGAGGAAAAAGTGGGGGCCGGATATGGCAAATAACGGCGTTAACAAGGGGCGGCGGCGTTTCCTTGTAGGCGCGACGACGGTTGTCGGCGCAGTAGGAGCGGTTGGGGTTGCAATCCCGTTCGTGTCAGCTTGGCAGCCGAGTGCAAGAGCCCGTGCGGCAGGGGCGCCTGTTAAGGCCGATGTTTCGAAACTGGCTCCCGGGCAGCGTATGACGGTCGAATGGAGAGGGCGACCCGTCTGGATTATCAACCGAACGCCCGAAATGATCGAGCGCACGGAATCCTTTGCCACTGATCGCCTCGCTGACCCTGAATCTCAAGCGTCTCTGCAACCTTCCTATATTGCCGGTCAAATGCGCTCCATACGCCCGGAAATCGGTGTCCTGATTGGTATCTGCACGCATCTGGGTTGTTCGCCCGTCTATCGTCCCGAGCCTGATGCAGCGGGCGTTGGCGTCGAGGATTGGCCTGGTGGCTTCTTTTGTCCCTGTCATGGCTCACGGTTTGATTTGGCGGGACGAGTGTTCAGCAATGTACCGGCGCCGACCAATCTGGAAGTGCCCCCCTATCGTTTCGAAGGCGATAACATCATTGTTGTCGGTGAAGATGAGGAGACGGCCTGATGGGTAATTCGAATAAAACCAAAGCGCCCCGAGGCCTGATGCGCTGGATTGACGCCCGCTTTCCGGCAACGCAGTTCTTTCAGGACCATCTATCGCACTATTACGCGCCGAAAAATTTTAACTTTTGGTATTTTTTCGGTTCACTCGCGCTATTGGTTCTCGTCAATCAGATTCTGACCGGGATCTGGCTTACCATGAGCTTCAACCCCAGTGCGGAAGGCGCCTTTGACTCCATTGAATATATTATGCGCGATGTGGAGTGGGGCTGGCTTATCCGTTATATGCATACCACGGGGGCATCAGCCTTCTTTGTGGTGATCTATCTGCATATGTTTCGGGGATTGCTATATGGCTCCTACAAAGCCCCCCGAGAGCTGGTGTGGATTTTCGGCATGGCCATTTATTTGACCCTGATGGCCGAGGCCTTCATGGGGTATCTGCTGCCTTGGGGGCAAATGTCGTACTGGGGTGCGCAGGTCATTATTTCACTGTTCTCTGCCATTCCCTTTATTGGTCCGGATCTGGCGCAGTGGGTGCGTGGCGACTACCTGATTTCAGGCATCACGCTGAATCGCTTTTTTGCCTTGCATGTGGTCGCGTTGCCGATTGTGATTCTCGCGTTGGTGGTGCTGCACATTGTGGCACTCCACGAAGTGGGTTCAAACAACCCGGACGGCATTGATATCAAGCAGAAGAAAGATGAAGCCGGTAATCCGCGGGATGGTATCCCTTTTCATCCTTATTACACGGTTAAGGATCTGGTTGGCGTTGCCGTTTTTCTGTTTGTGTTCTGCATTGTGGTTTTCTATTTCCCGGAAGGGGGTGGGTATTTCATTGAAACACCCAACTTTGAACCGGCGAATCCGTTACAAACCCCCGACCACATCGCGCCCGTGTGGTATTTCACGCCCTTTTACGCGATTTTGCGTGCCATTACCTTCTCGATTTTCGGTTTGGAGGCTAAGTTTTTAGGGGTGATGTGCATGGGGGCGGCCATTGCCGTGATGTTTGTGCTGCCGTGGCTGGATCGTAGCCCTGTGCGTTCGATCCGCTATAAAGGCTGGATATCCAAGCTGATGTTAGCGTTGTTTGCGGCAAGCTTTGTGACGCTGGGTGTTCTAGGTGTAATGCCTTCAACAGGGGGGCGAACACTATTGGCCCAAGTCTGTACAGCGATCTATTTCGCTTATTTCTTGTTGATGCCGATCTATACGCGGTTGGAAAGAACAAAACCCGTTCCGGAAAGGGTGACAGGCTAATGAAAAAACAACTGATCGCGCTCATTGCTGTTCTGGTGCCTATGACCACAATGGCTGCCGGTGGCGCAGGTGTCCCGCACTCCATGGAGCCGGATCTGCAGAATCAGGCGTCGTTGCAAAATGGCATGAAGCTCTACGTTAACTATTGTATGGGGTGCCACTCGCTTGAGTATCAGCGATTTTCGCGCGCCGCTGAGGATTTGGATATTCCACGGGACATTATTGAGGACAATGTCATCTTTTCCTCCGAAATGGCGTTCAACGATCAAATGGAAACGTCAATGAGCGAGGAAGACGGTGAGACCTGGTTTGGTGCGCCGCCCCCTGACCTGACACTGTCAGCTAGGCTGCACGGCACTGATTGGTTGTATTCCTATCTACTCAGTTTCTATCAGGATCCGAGCCGTCCTACCGGGGTTAATAATGCGGTATTCGAGCTGGTCGCCATGCCCAATGTGCTGGAGCCGCTTCAGGGTGTACAGGAAAAGGTATGTCCTGAAGCAGATGCATCAGAAGGTACCTCCGGCAGCGAAACTGGCTGTAATACGTTGGAAATTACTCGTCAGGGCGAGCTCTCGCCAGAGGAGTTTGAAGAGACGGTTTATGACCTCACAAACTTTCTTGCCTATGTGGGAGAGCCCTCGAAGCTTCAGGCGCAGGCGTTAGCGCCGAAGGTGCTCATCTTTTTGTTTATCTTTGCCGTCATTGCCTATCTCCTCAAGCGCGAATATTGGCGCGATATTCATTGAGGCTCTGATTCAGGGCAATCCCGGGCGCACGGTCAAGTCGTGCGCCTTTTTCGTGTTAGCCTTTAACGTAATGCATGGCGTTGCCTTCCCCAAGGGTGGGGTGGACGTGTTATTATTCAAGATTGATTCGTTGCGAGGATGGTTTCATGGGAGTTGTGGCCAAACGGTCGTCGATGATTTTTTATTCAGGTAATGATGATCATTTCAGTCATCGTGTCCGCATTGTGTTGGCTGAGAAGGGGGTGGCTGTCGACGTCGTCGATGTCTCCGACGAGAATGTCCCTGACGAGCTCGCCGACCTGAACCCCTACAATAGCGTTCCTACGCTGCTTGATCGTGATCTGGTGCTTTACGAGTCGAAGGTCATGATGGAATACCTGGATGAGCGTTTTCCGCATCCACCACTCTTGCCTGTCTACCCCGTGGCACGTGCGCAGAGCCGCCTTTGGATGCATCGCATCGAACGCGAGTGGTGCCCGATGGTCGAACAAATCACCAGCGGTGGAAAAAAAGAAGCCGAAAAAGCACGTAAAGAGCTGCGCGAGAGCCTGATCGGCATTTCACCTATTTTTGAAGACATGCCGTATTTCATGAGTGACGAATTCACTCTGGTGGACTGCTGTCTGGCGCCGATACTATGGCGTTTGCCGGCACTGAATATTGAGTTGCCGGAAAAACAGGTAAAGCCGCTATTAAACTATATGTCGCGGGTGTTCGAGCGAGACGCATTTAAAGCCGCATTGAATGAGCGTGAAAAAGAGATGCGTGCCTGAACCCACTCAGGCCTCGCCTGGCGAGGCCTTCTCTCTGGGAGGAGCGAGACGAGATGAAATCGAGCCGTCCTTATATTGCCCGAGCGCTTTACGAGTGGTTGTTGGACAACGAACTCACGCCGCACCTGGTGGTGGATGCCACTCAGCCTGGTGTTGAAGTGCCGCGTCAATTTGTGCAAAACGGCCAAATCGTACTCAATGTTGCGCCTACAGCGGTTCGCGACCTGTTTATGGAAAACCAGGCCATTGGTTTTAATGCGCGCTTCGGTGGGCAGCCCATGCAGGTGATGATTCCAACGCCGGCACTCATCGCGATTTATGCCCGGGAAAACGGCGCTGGTATGGTGTTCGGTCACGAGCCGGAATTAACTCCGCTCGAGGGCGAGGAAGAGGCGACAGACGAAGCCACTCCGCCAAGCAAGCCAACATTGGCGGCGACCGAATCAACCGGTGAGGCGGATTCTTCCTCTGAGGAAATGCCAACGAAAACGTCGGAATCAGACAGTGAATCTAAGGATAAGCCCGGCAAGAAAAAACCATCGCTCCGGGTGGTGAAGTAACGCGATAGACTTCCTTTGAAGTCTTCCTAAATGAAAAAGCCTCGCTGTTTTGAACAGCGAGGCTTTTTCATTTATTTTTCGCGTCGGGTCAGTCGATATACTCGAAGACTTTTACAATCCGCTGGACGCCGGCCACGTTGGAAGCCGTATTGACGATGCGGTCCGCTTCTTCACGCGTCACCATTCCCATGATGTAAACGCTGGCGTTTTCCGTCGTGACCTTGAGCTTTGAAGAGTCAATGCGGTCATTGGTCGCCAGCTGAGCGATAACATTGCTGGTTAGCCAGGTGTCGGTCAAGCGTTGGGTGCTGGGTAGGCGGGCCGACACCGTGAGCTCGTTGTGTACGTCATTGACACCACGTAAGTCAGCGGTGACGTTTCCGGCCATCTCGCGCAATTCTTCGCTGGGCACTTGGCCTACCAGCAGCACGACGCCATTGAAGCTATGGGGGCGAATGCGAGCGTCACCCAGCCGTCCGTCAGCTCGGTCCAGCGCACGCCCGACTTCTCGTTCAATTGTTTCGTCAATGGCAACGACATCTTCGCCACGTTGACCGTAATTTGAAGCATCGACAGCGGTATTGGTCGCGCAACCTGCGAGCAGAATACTGGCACCCAGGGTGGCGGCCATTAACAAACGAGAAAAACGTGAGGCTGAGAGGTTTGGAGTCATTGATAGGTTCCTTTTCATTTTCGGCAGGGCGGGGTTAGCCGCCGAATAGTTGCTCATCGATTAAGTCGCAAAGGCAGTGGATGACCAACAAGTGCACTTCCTGGATGCGTGCCGTGGAGGTCGCCGGCACACGAATTTCGCAGTCATCCTGACCCAGTAGCGATGCCATGTCACCGCCATCCCGGCCGGTTAACGCCACGACTGTCATGTCACGGTCGTGAGCGGCTTGTATAGCCTGCACAATATTAGCCGAATTGCCACTTGTCGAAATGGCCAGGAGTATGTCGCCCGGTTGACCTAACGCCCTGATCTGCTTAGAAAATACTTCATTATACGTATAGTCGTTGGCGATCGAGGTTAGCGTGGAGGTATCCGTGGTTAACGCCAGTGCCGGTAAGCTCGGCCGCTCGCGCTCAAAGCGGTTGAGCAACTCTGACGAGAAATGTTGGCTATCTCCCGCGCTGCCGCCGTTTCCGCAGGCAAGAATTTTGCCTTCGCTTACCAAGCATTGCACCATCATCTGACTGGCGACCTCAATAAAAGGCGGCAGCACTTCGCTGGCGTAGGTTTTGGTATCAATGCTGGCGTTGAAGTGGTCCAGTATGCGTGGTTGAAAGTCCATTAGGGCTTCCTGGTTGTCGATTCAAAAGGCATCAAAAGCGGCTTTTACCCACTCGACTTCCATCTGAGGGGGCATGCCGGTCATGGCGATAACATCAAAACGACACGCTGACGGGTGTCGCCTGGAGGCCAAATAAAGGCGTGCGGCCCGGATAAGCCGCTGCTGTTTCTGAGCCGTTACGGACTCGAGAGGATGCCCGTAGCGGCTCGATTTGCGATGTTTGACCTCTACAAAAACCAGAATATCCGCATCTTCCATGATCAGGTCAAGCTCACCGCCTTTAACATGGTGATTACTGGCGATTAAGCGCAGTCCCTGCTGCTGCAGCCATTGCGCGGCAAGCTGCTCAATGGCTTGCCCGCGCGCTCGTGCCGTCTTCGAGCTAGTCGTCATCGCTTGCGTCGTTGTCTTCTTCATTGCTCATCAAGCCCGGGATTAAAATCGGCACAGGTGTCCCGTTCTGGAACTTGGCCCAGGGCAGCTCGCGATAGATCCTGCCGTCACCGGTGAGAAACAGCTTGCCTGTGCTGCCATCAAAGCCTTCCAGTGCAGAAAAATCAGACAGGCTTGTGGCAATTTCATAGGCATCGACACCCATGGCCATTAATCGGAACATCGAGGCATCGGGCTCTTCCCGGAGGCGCTGGTAGCTGTCGTAGAAAGGCAGTACTTCTTCACCACCCACGGCGGCATCAGGAATTTGCCAGGGAATGTCCATGAACATGACGTCATTGAGGTCCTGGTCAAGGCGCGTCTGACCCCGTCCTTCGTGAAGGTGGGAAGTGGCATAGATGGGAAGATCGGGCGCGTAGTAGTAATCCATGGTGGGCGGCACCTGGCGAGCATAGTCAGGTAGCGCGAGTAGGAAGAGGGCATCAATATCATTCAACTGGGCGCGCTCACCGCGAACGTTCAAGGCTGTCTTTACCGCATCAGAAACCGGATTGTCAGGGTTGTAGCGCACTGCGTTGCTGATATCGCCTCCCTGGCGATGCCACTCGTTCCAGAAAGCTTCGCCGACGCGCTGCCCCCAGTTGTTATCGGGTACCATAAGTGCCATTTGGCGGTGGCCATCCTGCCAAGCGCGGCGTGCGGCCTGACGCGCTTCATCTTCAGCCGAGAGGCCGTATTGGAAAAGCCGCTTGGCTTGATTGCGATCGCCACTCCCGTAGTTGAGGGCCAATGTCGGCACGGGAACACTGTCGCGCTGTTCAAGCTGAGTGACCAGTTCCTTGTCCAGCGGCCCAATCATCACCTGGGTGTTCATCTGCTGGGCGCGATCATAAAGCTCGTTGAGCGAGTACTGCGAAGCATCCAGGAAGCTCAGTTGTACATTGTCGCCGGTGATGTCGTGATGGCGGCGCATGGCGGAGGCAATGGTCTCGGCGACGCTGCTGAGCGCGCCGGATTCGGGGAGTGCCACGACGATACGGTTGATCGTTTCGCCTTCGAGTTCAGGCAGTGCAAAGCGTTCCGGATCGGGTTTGTCGAGCGCTTCGCGTGCCCAGCGCTGGCGGTCTTCAAGCGTGCGCTGCTGGTCGGCCTGCATCGGCAACTCGTCATCAAGCACCTGGGTGGCGCGCAAGACGCTGTCAGGTGCATTGAGTGCGCGGGCTAACTCGGAAAAAAGGAGTGCCCAGCGAACCCGGTTTGCTTCGGACAGCGCTTGTTCGTCAATGTTGTCAGCCGCCTCAAAGGCATTTTCGCGTTGGCCCTGGCGGGCAAAAATATTGGCCGCCTCTAGGCGCGTTCTGGCTGCTTCTTCCGGGGCCTGTTCTTCCGCCTGGCTAAGCAGGCGACCAGGGTCCTCGTCGGGTACTCGATCAACGACGCCGGGGGGCTGTGTCGCACAGCCCGCAACGAAAAGCGCCATGAGCGTAGCGGCAAGAAAGCCACGTAATGACTGTTTCATGTATCCTTCCTTAGTTTCCATTTGCACCGTCGCTGCTTGTCAACGATTTGGCGACTATTGCACAAGCATAGCGTACCGAGGGGCAAGCCATTGACGAATTGGGAGTCACGATGACACATACACCGCCGGGTACATTGTACGTGGTCGCCACGCCGATTGGGAATTTGGATGATCTTTCTGCCCGCGCCGTGCGACTGCTGGGTGAGGTGGCCCGCGTTGCCGCTGAGGATACACGTCACAGCGCCCGCTTGCTGTCGCATCTGGGCTTGAATAAGCCGATGGTATCGTTGCACGAGCACAATGAAGCGCGACGGGTCGATAGCCTGGATCGCTACCTTGAAGCGGGGGAGGATATTGCCTTGATCAGCGACGCTGGGACACCGCTGATCAGCGACCCGGGGTTCGTATTGGTGCGTGAACTGCGCGCGCGTAATCGTCATATTGTGCCGATACCTGGCCCCTGCGCACTGATTACCGCGTTGTCTGCAGCCGGCTTGCCTACCGATCGCTTTGTATTTGGCGGGTTTCTGCCTGCTAAGCCCGGCGCGAGACGACAGGCGCTGGAGGCTTGGAAGGTGCGCGAGGAGACGCTGGTATTTTATGAATCCCCGCATCGTATCGTTCATACCCTGGAGGCCTTGCATGAACAGCTGGAAGGCCGCGAGGTCGTCCTGGCTCGCGAGCTGACCAAAACCTTCGAGACATTTCTGCACGGTACGCCGTCGTCGTTGCTGGCGCAGTTGTCCAGCGATCCGAATCAGGCGCGCGGCGAGTTTGTCGTGATCGTCGCAGGTTCGCCGCCGGTAGCGCAAAGTGAGCAGCAGGCGATTGACGCCGAAACCCTGCTTGAGACGTTGCTAGCAGAAGGCGTTGGTGTCAAACAGGCGGCAAGTGTTGCTGCCCGCCTGTTCGGCGGTCGTAAGCAAACCTGGTATGCCCGCTTGCAAGGCATGAAAGGCGAGCATTGAGGCGAACGTTGGGCACTGGTATGCTTGCCGCCGGAGTTGGCCAGACAGTCGCCGCTAATGCCCCTCAAAAGGTGTTGGGGGAGGAAAGTCCGGGCTCCATAGGGCAGAGTGCCAGGTAACGCCTGGGCGGCGTGAGCCGATGGAAAGTGCAGCAGAGAGTAGACCGCCTAAGCCCTTCGGGGCCGGTAAGGGTGAAAGGGTGCGGTAAGAGCGCACCGCGCGCCTGGCAACAGTGCGTGGCAAGGTAAACCCCACTCGGAGCAAGACCAAATAGGGACCCAATGGCGTGGCCCGCGCTGGGTCCGGGTAGGTTGCTTGAGCGCTGTGGTAACGCAGTGCCTAGAGGAATGACTGTCCACGACAGAACCCGGCTTATCGGCCGACTCCCCATTCATCGGGGCATGCCCAGGCATGCCCCTCATTCTCCTGTGAGTGTACTGTCTGTGACCTGGACTACCTGTGAGCTTTACCATGCCGTCATCTGATCAGGCTAGCGCTCCATTCGAGCATACCAGTGTGCTACTGGACGGCGCTGTCGATGTCCTCGTTCATCAACCTGATGGCATATACCTTGATGGCACCTTTGGCCGTGGCGGCCATTCCCGGGTCATTTTGTCGCGCTTGAATGAGGTAGGTCGCTTGATTGCCCTCGACCGGGATCCTCAAGCCGTGTCGGCGGCGGCAGATATCGCCGATTCACGATTTACCATGGTACAGCGCGACTTTGCCCGGCTGGGCGATGTTGCCCGCGAGCAGGGTGTGCACGGCAAGCTTGCCGGGGTCTTGCTCGATGTTGGCGTGTCATCGCCACAGCTTGATGACCCTGAGCGGGGTTTCAGCTTTATGCGCAATGGCCCTCTGGATATGCGTATGGATCCCGGTCAAGGGGAAAGCGCCGCAGAATTTCTTGCTCACGCCAGTGAAGCCACCATCGCGCACGTATTCAAAGCCTATGGCGAAGAACGCTTTGGAAAACGGCTTGCGCGGGCGGTCGTCAATAGGCGGGCCGAGGCGCCATTTACGCATACGGTGGACTTGGCCGACGTACTGAAAGCCGCCCATCCGGCATGGGAAAAAGGCCGTCATCCGGCCACCAAGGCATTTCAGGGCCTGCGGATTTATTTAAACGGCGAGTTGGAACAGTTGGATGCCGCGCTTGAGGCTGCCCTCGAGGCCTTGGCGCCGGGGGGGCATTTGGTGGTCATCAGCTTCCATTCGCTCGAGGATCGCCGGGTCAAGCGTTTTATTCGCCATCATGTGCGAGGCGATACACATCTACCCAAGGGCGTGCCGATTCGAGATGACCAGTTGAGCCGTCGTCTCGAGGCGTTGGGTAAAGGAAGACGGCCGAGCGATGCCGAAGTGGCCGAGAACCCGCGTGCCCGAAGTGCGGTCATGCGTGCTGCGCGCAAACGAGAGTGATCACGGATGTCAGTATGAGTTTGGAGCAACTTGATCGGTGGTGGTCTTCTTTGCAGGCCGGATGGCCGTTTTCTTTACGTCTGCGGCCCTGGCCAGTGGCTCTTAGCCTGCTTTTTTTAGCCTGCCTGGCAACGGCTTTTTGCGTCGTCGTGACCACCCATGCGACCCGGGGGCAGTACGCTCAGCTACAGCAACTAGAGCAAGAGCGGAACCAGTTGAACACTGAATGGGGTCAGCTACTGCTGGAGGAAGGCGCGTGGTCAACGCCTGCGCGCATAGAGCAGATTGCCACACAGCGTCTGGGGATGCGTATTCCCGATGTTGATGACGTTGAGGTAATTCGGCCATGAGCACTCAGCGCCGGGGCGTCAGTTCACGCCAAGCGCCTGTCGCTCCTCCGCTGCCGGGTGGGCGGTTTTTCTTTGTCATGCTGCTTATTGTCCTGGCGTCCGCGATCCTGATAGGGCGGATTACCTTGCTGCAGGTGATCGACCGACCTTTTCTGCAAAGCCAGGGGGATGCGCGTACGCTGCGTAATGAGGTCATCCCTGCCCACCGGGGGATGATTACTGATCGCAATGGCGAGCCGCTGGCGATCTCCACGCCAGTAGTTACGCTTTGGGCGAACCCCCAGGAACTACCCGACGATGCGATTCAGCGTATCGTCCTGGCCCAGGCACTGGGTATGTCGCTGGAGTCGTTTGAGGCTCGAGTGGCGCGCTATAGCGAGCATGAGTTCATGTACCTGCGTCGCCAAATGACGCCTGAAGCCGCTCAACGTATCCTCGATTTGCGCACACCAGGGGTCTACCCCCAGCGGGAATACAAGCGTTACTACCCCGCAGGTGAAGTGGCGGCACAGCTGCTTGGCGTGACCAACGTTGATGATGTCGGACAGGAAGGGCTTGAGCTTGCCTACCAGCCTCACCTGGCCGGTCGTCCGGGGCAGCGACGCATTATCAAGGATCGTCGTGGCCGACTGGTCAGGGAGCTGGATGTTATCCGTGAAGCTCAGCCGGGTGGCGATTTGACCCTCTCAATTGATCAGCGATTGCAGTACATGGCCTACCGGGAACTCCGGTCAGCGGTCGTTGAAAACAAGGCGGATGGTGGTGTTCTGGTCATGATGGATGCCCGCAGTGGTGAAGTGCTGGCCATGGCCAATCTACCCTCCTATAACCCGAATAATCGGGCAGGGCTAGACCCCCGCGGGCTGCGCAACCAGGCGTTGGTCGATGTTATCGAGCCCGGCTCGGTAATGAAACCGCTGGCGATGTCGGCGGTGTTGGAAAACGAGGGCTTTGATCGCGATACCATTGTGGACACGTCACCGGGCTGGATGCGGATCGACGAGTACACGATCCGCGATTTTCGGAATTACGGTGAGCTGGATCTAGCGGGCATTCTCGAAAAGTCCTCCAATATTGGCATGTCGCATCTTGCCCTTGAGCTTGATGAGACGGAGATCTGGGAAAAGTATCGGCAGCTTGGCCTTGGCCAAAGTACGGAAACGGGATTCCCCGGTGAAGCCACCGGCCACTTGCCCTCACCGATACGCCTGTCGCGCAGCGAGCGGGCCGCTCTGTCCTATGGCTACGGCCTGTCGGTTTCAGCCGTTCAGTTGGCGAGTGCTTATACAGCGCTTGCCAATGACGGCAAGCGTTTGCCGCCCTCGCTGCTGCGTCTTTCTGAGTCACTTCAAGGCATCCCTGCCATAGAGCCCCGGGTTGCTAATGACTTGCTGGATATTCTGGAAAGCTCGGTCGCCGCTTATACGGGTGGCCGACGAGCTCGGGTTGAAGGTTATCGTGTAGGTGGTAAGACCGGGACGGTTCGTAAATCCGGCCAGGGGGGATATGCAAAAGACGCTTACCGTAGTGTGTTTGCCGGGATTGCCCCGATCTCGGATCCGCGCATCGTGACGGTGGTCATGATCGACCATCCCAAGGCAGGCGAATTCTATGGGGGTGCCGTGGCAGCGCCGGTATTTTCAAATGTGACAGGTAATGCGCTAAGGTTATTGGACGTGCCTCCTGATAGAGAGGCGGACTAGTGGGAAGGAGATTGCATGACGCTCAGCCCGAATGAGGTGATACAAGCGCTCACCAAGGTGTGGCCAGCCGGTGGGCTGCCCGCCTCGCTGCCATCGTTGTCCGACAATATCAATATTACCAGCGATTCTCGCCAGATCGGCCCTGGCGATATTTTTGTGGCCGTTCCAGGTGGACGGCTAGACGGTCGCGATTTTATTGATAGCGCCCTTGAAGCAGGTGCGGGCCTGGTGCTTGCACATGCAAGCGATGGTGAGATCACGCTCAATGGCCGTGTTCTGCAGTTACCTTATCTG
Source organism: Halomonas sp. CSM-2 (assembly GCF_002119345.1). Taxonomy (NCBI): domain Bacteria; kingdom Pseudomonadati; phylum Pseudomonadota; class Gammaproteobacteria; order Oceanospirillales; family Halomonadaceae; genus Halomonas; species Halomonas sp. CSM-2. Next base: position 123,726 of record NZ_NBYR01000005.1, read on the forward strand.
ACGCGACGGCTTGGGGAGCTTGGGCGCGCGCTTTTTCAATTGCCTCAAGGCCCTGAAGTCATCGGGGTCACGGGAACTAATGGGAAAAGCTCGGTGACGCACTACATTGCCGCGTTAAGCGATGCACTGGGTACACCGGCTGGCGTCATCGGTACCTTGGGCGTAGGCCGGTTGGGCGCGCTGAGCGATACCGGGCTGACAACGCCCGGCGCACTTGCCATGCATGCGGCGCTGGGCGGGTTGGCTCGTCAAGGTGTCAAGCGTGTGGCGCTGGAAGTGTCATCCCATGCCCTTGATCAATCGCGGCTGGATAGCGTTGATATCACGACCGGCGTGTTCACCAATTTGAGCCGTGATCATCTGGATTATCACGGCAGTATGGCTGCCTATGCGGCTGCCAAGGCCAAGTTATTCAGACGTACTGAGCTTGCCCTTGCCGTGATGAACGGTGATGACCCGCTCGTTCGTCTGATGTTGGCCGGCTGCGATAGCCATGTGCGCGTCCTGGCGACAGGCACTGAAGAGGCCGTCACGCTGCGCGTGGTGGGCTGGAATCCTCATAGTGAAGGCCAGCAGGCACTGATCGCCACGCCGGATGGTGAAAAAACGCTGTCGCTGTCACTGATGGGGCGCTTTAATCTGGATAACGTGTTGCTGGCCATGGCAACGCTATACGGTTTGGGCGAGTCACTGGATTCACTGTTTGAGGCGGCAGAGTCGCTTAGCCCGGTACCGGGACGCATGGAGTGCTACCGCCAGGCAGGCTCTCCCAGTGTGGTGATCGATTATGCTCATACGCCGGATGCGCTTGATAATGCACTGCGCGCCCTTGATGGACATGCGGGCAAATTATGGTGCGTGTTCGGCTGTGGCGGTGAACGTGATACCGGCAAGCGCGCCGAGATGGCGCGTGTGGCAGAAGCGCATGCGGATGGCGTGATCGTGACCGATGATAATCCCCGGGGTGAGTCTGCCGACAGTATACGCGCCGACATTCTGGCAGGCTTCACTCAGAAGGCTCAGCCGTTGGAAATAGCCGAGCGAGGCGAGGCGATTGCTTATGCGGTCCGTCACGCCAACCCTGATGATGTCGTTCTGGTGGCGGGTAAAGGTCACGAGCCCTATCAGGAAATCAAAGGGGTGCGCTACCCCTACCATGATGGTGAGGCCGTACAGTCCGCACTGGCCGCTCGGGAGGCGCTCTAGATGGACTGGACCCTCGGTCACGTGGCGGCGGCGCTCGCTGTTGAAGCGCCGCCATCCTTGGCGGACATGCCCATCAGTACTGTCGTCACCGATACACGCAAGATGGTGGCGGGAGGGCTCTTTGTCGCCCTCAAGGGGCCACGGTTTGACGGTCATGATCTATTGGCCGAGGCACAGCAGGCGGGGGCGGCTGCGGCTGTGGTGCAAACGCCAGTGAAGAGTCCGCTGCCACAATTGGTGTGTCCTGATACCCGTCTGGGGTTGGGGCTGCTGTCAGCCGCCGCGCGCGAAGCCTGGCAAGGCCCGCTGGTAGCGGTGACCGGCAACAGCGGCAAAACCACGGTAAAAGACATGACGGCCGCCTTGCTGGCACCGCTGGGCGCGGTTCATTCCACCCAGGGGAACCTCAACAATGACATTGGGGCGCCGTTAACCTTGCTGGCGTTGACGCCAGGGCACCAGGCGGCGGTAGTCGAGTTGGGGGCCAATCATCTGGGGGAAATTGCCTGGACGACGCGTCTGGCTCGGCCTCAGGTCGCCGTTATTACCAATGTGACCGGTGCTCATGTCGGCGAGTTCGGCGGTATGGGGCAGATTGCCCAGGCCAAGGGCGAAGTGCTGAGCGGTTTGGCGGACGATGGCGTGGCGGTTCTAAATCGCGACGATCACTATTATGCCTACTGGGCGGCCTGTGCTGCGCCGTGTCGTGTCATCAGCTTCAGCATCAAGGCACCGGCCGATATCTGGGCCGAAGCGCTTTCCTGTGACTCCCAAGGGCGTTATGCTTTCACGCTTAACTATCAAGGCCAATCCCTTGGGCGGGTGCATTTACCGCTGCTGGGCAAGCATAATGTGAGTAATGCGCTTGCGGCGGCGGCGGCGGCGCTCTCCCTGGGCGTGTCGTCGGCGCAGGTGATCGAGCGTCTGGCGTGCTTGTCCGCACTGCCTAACCGGCTGGGTGTGCTACCCGGCTTACGTGGGGCAAGCGTGCTTGATGATAGCTATAACGCCAACCCTGGCGCTGTAAAAGCCGCGCTGGATACGTTGATGAGCCTTCCTGGGCCACGTTGGTGTGCCTTGGGGGCAATGGGGGAACTGGGTAGCGACTCCAACGCTTTTCATGCTGATATCGGCCGGTATGCGGCCCAGTTGGGTGTTGATCTTCTGTTAACGCTGGGGGAAGTGGCCAAGCCGGCCAGCGATGCCTTTGATGGTGGGTTGAATTTTAATGATCACGCGACGCTTGTGCGTCATCTTCATAATACGTTGCCGCCCAATGCCAGCCTGCTGGTAAAAGGGTCGCGCAGCGCAGGCATGGAACAAGTTGTCACCGCCCTGCGCACGGATAAGATAAGGTAAACGCCGTTCATGTTACTTCACTTGGCGAATTTTCTGTCGCAGTATCAATCTGCCTTTCAAGTCTTTAACTATTTAACCTTACGGGTGATTTTAGCCGCCCTGACAGCCTTGTTTCTGTGCTTATGGCTAGGGCCCTGGGTGATAAGGCGGCTGGTCGAAGGGCAAATTGGCCAGGCCGTGCGTGATGACGGTCCGCAATCACACCTCTCAAAAGCCGGCACGCCGACCATGGGAGGGGCGATGATTCTGATGGCCATGGCCATCAGCACCTTGATGTGGGGGGACCTGACCAATCACTACGTATGGGTCGTGCTAGGCGTGACACTGGGGTTTGGCGCGATTGGCTGGATAGATGATTACCGCAAGGTGGTCGAGAAAAATCCTCGGGGTTTACCGGCACGCTGGAAATATTTCTGGCAATCAGTGGTCGGCTTGAGTGCGGCACTGATTCTTTACTTTACCGCAGCCTCGGCGGTCGAGACCAGCTTGTTGATACCGACGTTGAAAGACGTCGCGATTCCTCTGGGTGTTTTTTATATCCTGCTAACCTATCTGGTGATTGTCGGTAGCTCCAATGCCGTCAACCTGACCGATGGCCTGGATGGCCTGGCTATCATGCCGACGGTGCTGGTGGCGATGGGGCTGGCGATTTTTGCCTATGCCAGCGGCAACGCACTTTTCGCTGATTATCTGCATATCCCGTTTATTCTGGGCACCGGAGAGCTGGCTGTTTTTTGCGCCACGATAGCGGGCGCTGGATTGGGTTTTCTTTGGTTCAATACCTACCCTGCACAAGTCTTTATGGGCGACGTGGGAGCGCTCGCACTGGGCGCTGCGCTTGGCGTCGTCGCCGTTATTGTCCGCCAGGAAATCGTGTTGTTCATCATGGGCGGTATTTTCGTTCTGGAGACCGTCTCGGTCATTTTGCAGGTTGGTTCCTACAAGCTTACTGGACGCCGGATTTTCCGAATGGCGCCTCTACATCACCACTATGAGCTGAAAGGCTGGCCAGAGCCGCGGGTGATCGTGCGCTTCTGGATCATTACCGTGGTACTGGTGTTGCTGGGTCTAGCCACGCTGAAAGTCCGTTAAGTTTTTTCATTTTCAATGCGGCCGGGCCAGACATGGGTCGGTGTGAGGGAGCCGGGATGGTTCATGTTCCACCAGGAATAACGCTCGTCGTGGGGCTGGGAATCTCGGGGCGGGCGATATGTCGCCACTTGGCGCGACAGGGCGTGTCGTTCATGGTGGCGGACACCCGCGAGGAACCACCTGAAATGGCTGCGTTCCACAGCGCCCATCCTGACGTGGTCGTTCATTGCGGCCCCCTCGAGGTCCTGGATATTGACGCGGTGGAAGAAGTCGTGGTGAGCCCGGGTGTCGACCCCCATCATCCGACCTTAGCGCCGCTGGCGGCGCAGATGAACCCCCGTACTGGCGAGCCCCGGCTGGTCGGCGAAATGGCCCTTTTTGTGCGTGCAGCATCTGCCCCCATTGCCGCGATTACCGGCTCGAATGCCAAGTCAAGCGTGACAACCCTGCTCGGGCAGATGGCCCAGGTGTCAGGTGTCAACGCCGCTGTTGGCGGTAATCTCGGCACCCCGGCACTGGATCTATTGGCGCAACAGCCTGACGCTGAGCTATTCATCCTTGAGCTTTCCAGTTTTCAGCTCGAAACCACCCCCCGCCTTGGGGCGGCGGTAGCCGCCTTTTTAAATTTATCGGAAGATCACCTGGACCGACATGGCGATATGCAAGGCTATTGTCGTGCCAAGCAAGCCATTTTTCACGGTGCCCAGCATGCTGTTGTCAATGCCGATGATCCCATGACGTTTCCCAACGAGCCGGTTGCCACGCTGACTCGCTTTGGCAATCAGGCGCCAGGCAGTCGTGATTTTGGGTTGGCGATAGAGCAGGGGCAGTTAACCCTGATGAAGGGGAAAGCGCCTTGGCTTGCCGCCGATCAATTGGCGATGGTAGGCCAGCATCATTACGTTAACGGGTTGGCCGCCCTGGCCATGGGGGACGCATTGGGGTTTGATCAAACGGCCATGTGCGAGGCATTAAAGGGCTTTAAGGGATTGCCCCATCGCAGCGAGCTAATCGTTGAACTCGACGGCGTTAAATGGGTGAACGATAGCAAGGGTACCAATGTGGGAGCGACCCTTGCGGCCATTGAAGGCATTAGCGCCAGCTTAACAGGTCGGTTGATATTGCTGGCAGGCGGGGTGGGGAAGGGGGCCGATTTTTCTCCCCTGGCGGCGCCATTAAGCGCCAGCGCACGCTGCGTTATCTTGTTCGGCCAAGATGCATTGCGGCTGGATGAGGCGTTGGCTGACCACGTCGAGACGCGTCTGGTGGAAGGGCTGGAGCATGCCATGCAAGAAGCATATGCGCTTGCGAAACCCGGTGATTGTGTGCTGCTGTCGCCGGCCTGTGCGAGTCTGGACCAATTCGTCAATTACCAGGCAAGAGGCGATGCCTTTCGTCAATGGGTAGAGCAAAAGGCACGATTCTCCAGCGAGGCAACGTCATGAAGCGATTCCAGGATCTACGCCAAAAACTGTCTACCCAAGGGGCGCCCTGTGACGTCTGGTTGATCGTGGTGGCGGTGGCGCTAGCGGGTTTCGGCTGGGTGATGGTGAGTTCGGCCTCTATCGGGTTGGTCGATGACAGCTATCACTATGCACAGCAGCATGGTGTGTTCTTGCTGCTCGGCATAGCGGCATGCCTGGTGATGTTGTGTCTTCCGCTGGAGGTCTGGCGTCAAAACGCCAGTCTGATTCTGCTTGTCAATATTTTCCTTCTGACACTGGTTCTGTTCATCGGTCAGGAAATCAACGGCAGCAAACGCTGGATTGCACTGCCCGGCCCATTGCCTAGCCTGCAGGTATCCGAGCTCGCCAAGATTGGCTTGATTCTTTATATGGCAGCTTTCATGTCACGCTTTGCTTACGACCTCAGACGCAAGCCATTCAGCATATGGCGGCCACTGGCCGTATTGGCCGTGCCGGCCGGGCTGTTATTTTTAGCGCCCGATTTTGGCGGTATGGTGGTATTTGCAGCGTGCGTGATTGGTATGCTGATGATGGCGGGGGCGTCGCTAACTTTATTGATTGGTAGTGGCAGCCTGTTGGCGACGGGTGCGGTGATGATGGTGGCGCTTGAACCCTACCGGCTGGCTCGCTGGACCAGTTTTTTGGACCCATGGGCCGATCAGTTCGCGACGGGGTATCAGCTGACCCAGGCACTGATTGCCTTTGGCCGTGGTCATGTCACCGGTACCGGGCTTGGCAACAGCGTGCAGAAGTTGCATTACCTCCCCGAGGCGCATACCGATTTTATTTTTGCAGTGGTCGCCGAAGAGTTGGGGATGTTGGGCGCCATCACAGTGGTGGTGTTATTTACGCTGTTGATTGCCCGGGCCATGTTGGTAGGGCGTCGAGCTGAGCTGTCAGGGCATCTGTTTGGCGCTTATGTCAGCTATGGTATTGGTTTCATTATTGCGGCTCAGGCGTTTATCAACATGGCGGTAAGCTCTGGACTGCTGCCAACCAAAGGATTGACGCTACCACTGATGAGCTATGGCGGTTCCAGCTTGCTGGTGACCGGCGTCATGATCGGTTTGTTGTTGCGCACCGATGTGGAAACGCGCCAACAGCCAAAACGTGCCTCGACGCCCTATCGCCCGCGTCGTGAACCACGCCTCTCATAATCAAGCTTAAGGAGTTGCCTGTGACACAGCCAGCGCGCCGAGCGCTCATCATGGCAGGAGGAACCGGGGGCCACGTGATGCCTGCTTTATCGTTGGCGCGCGCTCTGATGGCTCAGGGTGTCGAAGTTGAGTGGCTGGGTAGTCCGAAAGGCATTGAAAACCGGCTGGTGCCCGACGCGGGTATCACTCTGCATACCATTGCTATTTCAGGGCTGCGCGGTAATGGTCTGACAGGCTGGCTGAAGGCACCTTTGAACCTGAGCCGCGCGGTACGTCAGTCCCGCCGTGTCATGGCAGCATTCAAACCTCAAGTTGTGGTTGGGTTGGGTGGTTTTGCCAGTGGTCCTGGCGGCCTGGCCGCCAGGACATTGGGCATTCCGCTGGTGATTCATGAGCAGAACGCGGTGGCGGGATTGACGAACAGGGTGTTGTCGCGCCTGGCTAGCCGCACCTATGCGGCTTTTCCGCAGGCCTTTGGCCAACGGGCGGAAGTGATTGGCAATCCGGTCCGCGAGGATATTGCCTCCTTGGGCGATCATCCGCGCGATTCGGCGACCATGACAGACCGCCCTCTACGCCTGTTGGTCGTCGGTGGTTCACTGGGCGCTGTTGCCCTTAACGAGCGACTGCCCGGAGCGATCGCCCGTCTGGCGGCTGCGCAGCGGCCGGCTATATGGCATCAGGCCGGCAAGGCGCGTGATGCTGATACCGCGGCTCTGTATGCCGAGCAGGACGTCGAGGCGCTTGTAGAGCCATTTATTGGTGACATGGCGGCGGCTTATGACTGGGCCGATCTAGTGGTTTGCCGTGCCGGGGCATTGACCGTTGCGGAGCTGGCGGCAGCGGCCAAGCCAGCCTTGCTGGTGCCTTTCCCTTTCGCGGTAGATGATCACCAACGCGTCAATGCCCAGGTGCTTGTCGAGGCAAAGGCGGCACTGTGCATCGTTCAGTCCGAGCTGACCGCCGAGCGCCTTAGCCATGAATTGGCAAATTTATTAACGCCTGACACCCTGGCGGCGATGGCCGCTAATGCACGCCAGGCTGCCTACTTGGAAGCAACCCAGCGCCTGGCCGACGGGTGTCTGGCTGTGATACCGCAAGGAGAGACTGTGTGACCCACTCTGTAACCAAGGCGGCATCAGCAACGACCGCCCCCACTGGTCGCGGCATTCGGCGCATTCATTTTGTTGGCATCGGCGGTGCAGGTATGTGCGGCATCGCGGAGGTGCTAGCCAACCAGGGCTACGCTGTCAGCGGCAGCGATTTGAAACCTTCGCCCGTTACCGAGCGTTTGAGCCAGTGTGGTGTCAGTATATCGATCGGTCACGCTGAGGCACACGTGTCGGGGGCGGATGTCGTGGTGGTATCGAGCGCCATCGATCCGACGAATCCAGAAATTCGCTGGGCCAACGATCACCGCGTACCGGTGGTGCGCCGCGCTGAAATGCTCGCCGAACTGATGCGCTTTCGCCACGGCATCGCGGTGGCCGGTACCCATGGCAAAACCACGACCACCAGTTTGACGGCAACGATACTGGCCGAGGGCGGCCTTGACCCGACGTTTGTGATCGGTGGCAAGCTGACCAGCGCGGGTGCCAATGCAAGGCTGGGTGAGGGTGATTATCTGGTGGCCGAGGCCGATGAATCCGATGCGTCATTCCTGCACCTGCAGCCCATGGTCTCCATCGTTACCAATATCGATGCCGACCACATGGCAACTTACGGTGGTGACTTCTCGCGTCTTAAAAGCACGTTTGTCGAATTTCTTCATAATCTGCCTTTCTACGGGCTGGCGGTGCTTTGCACGGATGATGCCAATGTGCGCGAGCTCTGTGACCAGGTGAAACGTCAGTTCGTCACCTACGGGTTCGACGCGGATGCCGACTACCGAATCACCGATTTTGAGCAGCTAGGGGGCGAGGTATCGTTTACCGCATTGCGTCCAGGTGATGCCGACCCGCTACCCATACGACTGGCCATGCCGGGACGTCACAACGCATTGAACGCGATGGCGGCCATCGTGGTGGCCACCGATGCGGGTGTCAGTGATGAGGCGATCACGCGCGCCCTGGCGAGCTTTGCTGGGGTAGGGCGCCGCTTTCAGGTGCATGGCCATTACCCCAGCCCGACGGGCGGTGACGTCATGCTGGTGGATGATTATGGTCATCATCCTCGAGAAGTGGATATGGTCATTCAGGCGGTTCGGGCGGGGTGGCCTGAGCGGCGTTTGGTGATGCTTTATCAGCCGCATCGTTATAGCCGGACGCGCGATTTATACGAGGATTTTGTCCGGGTGCTCTCCCAGGTGGACACGCTCGTGCTGTTGGACGTTTATAGCGCTGGTGAAGCGGTGATTCCCGGGGCAGAAGGCCGTACGCTGGCGGGTTCGATTCGTCAGCGTGGCGAGGTCGATCCGCTATTTGTCGAGCATAAACACGAATTGCCTAACCTGCTAAGTCACGTGCTGCGCCCCGGCGACATTTTGATTACCCAGGGTGCCGGGGATGTCGGCGGTATCTCGCTGCGCCTGGCGCAAGCCCAGTTGGCGTTAAATGAGGTAGACCTGTGAGCGGACTCAACTCTGAATCCCTATCGCTTGAGCGTGTTGTCGTCATCTATGGCGGTCATTCTGCCGAGCGTGAAGTGTCATTGAAGAGCGGCGCCGCGATTATTGCGGCGCTGGAGCGTCAGGGCGTTAATGTCCAGGGTTACGACCCGCGCGAGGGCGGGTTGGTCGGTCTGGAAAAGCTGGCGCCAACCGCCGTTTTTGTCGCGCTGCACGGCCGTGGCGGGGAAGACGGTACGCTGCAAGGGGCGCTTGAGCTATTGGGCATTCCCTATACGGGCAGTGGTGTCCTGGCGTCGGCATTGGGTATGGATAAGCAACGAACCAAGCAGGTATGGCATGCGCTGGCGTTGCCAACGCCGGAAAGCATCATGCTGCATGCAGACTCTGACTGGGCTGGGGTTGTCGCGCAGCTTGGCTTGCCGCTGATCGTCAAACCCGTCCACGAGGGTTCGACGCTTGGCATCAACATTGTCGACGATCAGGTAGCCCTGGAAGCCGCCTATCATGATGCCGCCCGTTTCGACGCGCGGGTCATGGCAGAGCGATTCATCCAAGGCGATGAATACACGGTGAGTCTGTTAGACGATCAGGTGCTCCCCGCCATTCGCGTTGAAGTGCCGGGTGGCTTTTACGACTATGAAGCCAAATATTTAACCGATACGACGCAATATCATCTGCCGTGCGGTCTGTCGCAAAAGGACGAGTCTGCGCTGGCAGCGCTCTGCCAACAGGCATTTGCCGCCGTGGGTGGGCAGGGTTGGGGGCGCGTTGACGTGATGCGTGACAGTGAAGGGCGCTTTTGGTTACTCGAAGTCAATACCGTGCCCGGGATGACCGACCACAGCCTTGTGCCCCAATCGGCTGCCCATGCCGGTATGGATTTTGATCAGTTGGTGATGCGTATCCTGCAAACGGCCGGCCAAAAGAGCGCCTCATGAAAAAACGCCAGGCCTGGTTGGGTGCTTTGATGTTGGGTCTGCTGTTGGTGGCAGGTGGACAGGCGCTATGGCTGTGGCTTGATCGCCCCATTGAGCGTGTCTCTATTCGGGGCGACTGGGACTACGTCGATGCTGATTATCTACGGACCCAGTTGGCACCTGTCGTTGAGGACACTCAGTGGTTATCTGCTGATCTGGGGGCGTTAAGGCAACAGGCATTGCGCATAGGTTGGTTGAATGAAGTGCGCATAACACGTGAATGGCCCAATGCGCTGGTATTTGAGCTGATTGAACAAACCCCTGTGGCCCGCTGGAATGACGACTTTCTGCTTAACGCAGAAGGCGAAGCTTTTGCATTCGCCCCGATGGAAGCGCCCAAGGGCTTGCCCGATATGGCAGGCCCCGCTGGTAGCAGTAAAGAAGTGTTGGATTATTACCACCAATTAACCCCGCATTTCGCAGGGCTGAATCTACGGTTAACGCAGTTACGATTAGAGCCGCGTGGCGCTTGGCGGTTACAGTTAAATGATAGCACCTGGGTTATGTTGGGGCGTCGTCAACATCAAGTGCGGCTGGCGCGTTTAAGCGCTTCCTGGCAGCGGGAATTGAGTCGTTTAAGCGAACGCATCCGTTATATCGATTTACGCTACCCCAATGGGGTGGCGGTGGCTTGGCACGGAGAAAGTGAATTTGATGTGCAAGAAGAGTAACGCGTCGATGAAACATCGTTTAACGGTGTAAAGTAAGCAGTCGCTGTCGATGAAAACCGCGCGAATGGGGTTTTATTTCGCTTTGATGGCGACTATTGTGATAATTGACTAGTCGTAATGCGCTGATTGTTTCTATACTATGAGCCAATCGTGAATTATAAATGTTAATATTGCCGATTAAGTTAGCTCACTGCTCAGCATCGCAAAGACACAAGTTGGCACTCTTATTAACTAGTGCCCAAGTAGAATTGAACGTTAATTGTTTTTTTATTTAAGGCGACAAGGAGATTTCCCGACTCATGGCAGGCTCACCCAACGCATCCAACATGGTGGTCGGGCTGGACATTGGAACGTCCAAGGTCGTCGCGATCGTCGGTCAGCCGACCGACGACGGTGGAATTGAAATTGCAGGTATTGGCTCGCATCCTTCGCGGGGCATGAAGCGCGGCGTGGTTATTAATATTGAGTCGACCGTGCAATCAATCCAGCGCGCCGTTGAAGAAGCCGAACTGATGGCAGGCTGCGACATTCATTCTGTCTATGTCGGCGTGGCTGGCAGCCATATCAAATCGATGAATTCCGATGGTGTGGTGGCCATCAAAGAGCGTGAAGTGACGCCCTCGGATATCGAACGAGTGATTGACTCGGCGCGCGCGCGCGCTGTTTCAGAAGGGCAGCGCGTTCTGCATGTGCTGCCCCAAGAGTTTTCAATCGACGCTCAAGGCGGTATTCGCGAGCCCCTGGGTATGTCGGGGGTTCGCCTTGAGGCGCAGGTTCATTTGGTAACCGCCGCCCTCAATGCGGTACAGAACATTGAAAAGTGTGTACGCCGCTGTGGTCTGGATGTAGATGCCATTATCCTCGAGCAACTGGCGTCCAGCATGGCAGTGCTGACCGAGGACGAGCGCGAGCTGGGTGTCTGCATGGTCGATATCGGTGGAGGAACAACCGATATGGCGATTTTCACCGAAGGTGCCATTCGCCATACGGCGGTGATTCCTATTGCCGGCGATCAGGTCACCAACGACATTGCGATGGCGTTGCGGACCCCGACGCAGCACGCTGAAGAGATCAAGGTAAAGTACGCTTGCGCGCTGACTCAGTTAGCGGCAAGCGACGAAATGATCAAGGTACCTAGCGTAGGTGACAGGCCGGCTCGGGACCTTTCCCGGCAAGCCCTGGCCGAAGTAGTGGAGCCACGCTATGAGGAACTGTTTACGCTGGTCAGAGACGAGCTGCGTCGCAGCGGCTATGAGGACATGGTCGCTGCCGGTATTGTGCTGACGGGCGGTACGTCACGTATGGAAGGCGTGGGCGAGCTGGCTGAAGAGATTTTTCATATGCCCGTTCGCATTGCGTGTCCACAAAATGTCAAAGGGTTGTCAGACGTAGTACGCAACCCTATCTATGCAACGGGTGTGGGTTTACTGCATTATGCACTGCAGGAATCCCGCCATGGGCATGGTCGAGAAAGTCAACGGGGAGTCATCCCTGTGCACAAGGGGCGTACTGACGTCTCCCGGCGTGACGTCAAGGATGGCAGTGCAGCGCTGGCAAGAATCAAAGGCTGGTTCAAAGGAAATTTCTGACAGGGCCGCAAGCGCGGTTCAGGAGACGGGGCTTATGTTCGAATTGGTAGATAGCGCACCCTCGAGCAGTGCGGTCATCAAAGTGGTTGGCGTTGGCGGCGGTGGTGGCAACGCAGTTAACCACATGGTCGAAAGCAACATCGAAGGCGTCGAGTTCATCTGCGCCAACACCGATGCTCAGGCATTAAAGCGGGTATCCGCTAAGACGGTTCTGCAGCTTGGGGGTGAAATCACCAAAGGCCTGGGTGCGGGAGCTAATCCGGATGTCGGCCGTCAGGCGGCGATGGAAGATCGTGAGCGTATCGCTGAGCTTCTCAATGGCGCTGACATGGTCTTTATCACCGCTGGTATGGGCGGTGGTACAGGTACCGGTGGTGCGCCTGTCGTCGCGCAGGTGGCTAAGGAATTGGGTATCCTGACGGTGGCGGTGGTGACGCGCCCCTTCCCCTTTGAAGGGCCCAAGCGGATGCGCGCGGCAGAAGAGGGCATGAAAGAGCTCTCGGAGCATGTGGATTCGTTGATCACCATTCCCAACGAAAAGCTGCTCTCTGTTCTAGGCAAAAATGCCACCTTGTTGACCGCCTTTAGCGCAGCCAACGATGTGCTGCTGGGGGCTGTCCAGGGCATTGCCGAGCTGATTACGAGCCCGGGCATTATCAACGTCGACTTTGCCGACGTGCGCACGGTGATGTCCGAGATGGGCATGGCGATGATGGGCACCGGCGGTGCGACAGGTGAAAACCGCGCCCGCGAAGCCGCTGAAAAGGCTATCCGCAGCCCGCTGCTGGAAGATATCGATCTGCACGGCGCCCGCGGCATTCTGGTCAATATCACGGCAGGTCCTGATCTATCGATTGGCGAATTCAACGACGTGGGCGCCACGGTTCAGGAATTTGCCTCCCAGGAAGCGACGATCGTCGTGGGAACTTCCATTGATATGGAAATGTCAGACGAGCTGCGTGTAACGGTGGTGGCGGCAGGCCTGGATGGTGGTCAGCCTAAAGCGGCTACCCGCGAGCCGGCTCGCCGGACGGCGGAAACCTCTGCAGATTACCGCAAGCTGCAACAGCCGACGGTAATGCGCCAGCAGGCAAGCAGCCGTGCCGAAGCTGCCGAAAGCACACCTGCACGCCCTGAAAAGCGTCGCGCTGCGGATGCTGACGACTACCTGGACATCCCCGCGTTTCTTCGCCGCCAAGCGGATTGATACAAGCTATCAGGTTCATGCTACCGCCAAACGAGAGTTTTATTGGTCAAAACTCTCGTTTGCTGTTAAAGTGAACACTGTTTGATAACTTTCATCCCTTGCGGTTATCCCCGTTATTAGAGTTCGACCACTGCCCATGATCAGACAACGCACCTTACAAAATATCATTCGTGCCACCGGAGTGGGTTTACACTCGGGTAAAAAAGTTCATCTGGCTTTGCGTCCGGCGCCCGCTAATACGGGGATTGTGTTTGTCAGAACGGACCTGGAGCCAATGGCCCAGGTGCCTGCCCGCGCAGAGTTGGTTGAAGATACCAAGCTGTGTACTGCACTCAGCTATCAGGGTGTCAAAGTCGCGACTGTCGAGCATTTGATGTCGGCGTTTGCTGGATTGGGCATCGATAATGCGTATGTCGATGTTAGCGCCCCAGAAGTGCCTATCATGGACGGCAGTGCAAGCCCGTTTGTCTTCCTGATTCAATCGGCGGGTATTCTGGAGCAGGAAGCAGCCAAGAAATTTATTCGTATCAAGCGTCCGATCAGCGTGATAGAAGACGATAAAGAAGCGACCTTCCTGCCGCATCAGGGGTTCAAGGTTTCTTTTGCCATCGACTTTGATCACCCGGTGTTCGACCAGCAAAAGCAAACGGCACTGATCGACTTTTCGACGACCTCCTTCGTTAAAGAAGTCTCCCGTGCGCGTACCTTCGGGTTTATGCGCGATCTCGAATTCTTGCGCTCGAACAACCTGGCATTAGGTGGAAGCCTGGATAATGCCATCGTTGTCGATGACTATCGAATCGTCAATGAGGGCGGGTTGCGCTACGAAGACGAGTTCGTCAAGCACAAGGTGCTGGATGCCATTGGTGATCTGTACCAGCTAGGTCATAGCCTGATTGGCGAGTTCCGCGGCGTAAAGTCGGGTCACGCATTGAACAATCAATTATGTCGCGAGTTACTGGCTCAGCCCGATGCCTATGAAATTGTCACCTTTGAAGAAGAACAGGCCGTGGCGCCGATTTCCTACTCGGCACCTGCCATGGCGTAGTCAGTCTTGTTCGCCTGATTGACTGCTCGAAAAACGCACCGCCATGGCGGTGCGTTTTGTTTTGTGGGTCAGTCTTCATGGCTGGGTTCGTTGCTGGCTTCATCCGGTGCGTGGGAGGCCAGTCGTTCCAAGGCCCGCTTGAGGGCAGGGTGGTCGGTGTCTTCGGCACATTGGCTGAGCGTATTGCCGGCTGAACGCGACAGAGAGCGGGTATTGCGTAAAGGTGGCTGGATGGTCCTTACAGGACGCACCTTGAAGGTAAATCCGGTGACGCCCTCGAATCCCGGCAACTGATGAATAAGGCTTAGCAAGCGGTCCTGTTCGTAGCGCAGCCAAGTTAGCCATTGGGCCTGGCCGCTAATCAATGTCAAGCGTCCGTCTCGGAATCCGCCAACATAAATATGCTCACGCATTGCCTCGGGCAAGTGGGCCTGCAAATGCCGTTGTGCCTGATCAATAAGTGCTGAGAGGCGCATAAGCTTGCCGATATCGCCCGACTTGCCCATCAGACGGCTGATGGGCTGGGCCTGAGATCGCTTAACCTTTATACTCATACGCTTGATTCCTAAGGTATCGCTTATTGCCCTATGCATGGGGACTTTACCTTTACATAGGTGCCTTATGTAGATGCTTTCTGGCAAAGGTGATGTCGGGCACACGTCAGGTTGCCCGATCCTTAAAGCCTAACACGCTCAGGAGTTTGTCCACAGCATGTCGCAAGCGTTGAACATTGCCTCGGTATTGCCTCGGCGTCAGCGTCGCCATAGTCTGGCGCGCTGGTGGCTGGCAGGCCTGTTGGTCGGCTGTTTATTGCCGACTAACCTGACCTATGCAGAAGCGCTGCGGGGTGGTGAGCGCAGCGTCGTGGCGTGTATTTGGGTGCCTGCCGTCTTGCGCGCACGGACACGCTTGATGGCAACCCGGCGTCGCGCTATGCGGCGCTTCTGGGTCGTGTTGAAGCCCTTAACATCACCTAGACCTTTCGCATTCAAGCGGTTTGTTAGTGTGCTAGTGGCCGCACATGATGTGTTCAGCCGTCGTGGCCCCCCTCAGAATTCCCCGTTTTACCGCTGAAAAATCAGTCAACCTTCTTCATTTATGGAACGGGGTGGCCCTGTCAAGGGCGCTCGCGGTTAGTTGGAAACTACATGATCAATAATTTATTACGTAAGGTCGTCGGTTCAAAAAATGACCGTGATGTGAAACGCATGCTCAAAAGCGTGCAGCACGTTAATGCGTTGGAAAGTGAGTTCGAGGCATTAAGCGATGCCGAACTGCAGGGCACAACGGCGACACTGCGTCAGCGACTGGCGGACGGTGAGTCGCTGGACAGCTTAATGCCGCAAGCCTTCGCGATGGTCCGTGAAGCCAGCAAACGCGTCATGGGGATGCGTCACTTTGATGTGCAGATGGTCGGCGGGATCACCCTGCATCGCGGCCGTATCGCCGAAATGAAAACCGGCGAGGGTAAGACCCTGGTGGCGACCCTCGCCGTTTACTTGAATGCGCTACCGGCGAAAGGCGTTCACGTCGTGACAGTGAATGATTACCTGGCCCGCCGTGACGCTGAATGGATGCGCCCGCTTTATGAGTTTTTAGGGCTCACTGTCGGGGTTATTTTCAGTGGTCAGACCAGTGCTGAAAAGCGTCATGCGTATCACTGTGATATTACCTACGGCACTAACAACGAATTTGGCTTTGACTATCTGCGCGATAACATGGCCTTTTCGCTTGAAGATAAAGTCCAGCGTGACTTGCACTACGCGATTGTCGATGAGGTGGATTCGATCCTGATCGATGAAGCCCGTACGCCGCTGATTATTTCAGGCGCTGTCGACGAGAATACCGACCTTTACAAAGTGGTTGATCGCCTGTCGCAGCAGTTGGAAAAAGGCGAAAAGTCCGAGGACGACGAAACGCCGGTCACGGGGGATTTCGTCCTCGAGGAAAAGCAAAAACAGGTCGAGCTGACCGAGCAGGGCCACAACAAGGTCGAAGCGCTCATGCGTGAGGAGGGGCTGCTGGGGGAAGATGACTCCCTCTACGCGGCTCAAAACCTCAACCTGCTCCAGCACATGCACTCGGCGTTGCGGGCTCGTCATCTTTACCATCTCGACGTGGACTATATGGTCGCCGACGATCAGGTGGTGATCGTTGACGAACACACCGGCCGTTCCATGCCGGGGCGGCGTTGGTCCGAGGGTCTGCACCAGGCTGTCGAAGCGAAAGAAGGCGTCACGGTTCAGCGCGAGAGCCAGACCCTGGCCTCGACCACCTTTCAGAACTACTTCCGCCTCTACGACAAGCTCGCCGGTATGACCGGGACGGCCGATACCGAGGCCTTTGAATTCCGCCAGATTTATGGGCTTGATGTGGTGGTGATTCCCACCAATCGGCCGTTGACGCGTAAAGACCTCAATGACCTGGTCTACCTGAGCGCGGAAGAGAAGTACGAAGCCATCATTCAGGATGTCAAGGTGCAGACCGAGGCGGGTCGCCCTGTGCTTGTGGGTACGGCCTCCATCGAAACCTCCGAATACATTGCGCACCTGATGCGCGAGGCCAAACTCGCGTTCAGCGTTCTCAATGCCAAGCAACACCAAAGTGAAGCCGAGATCATTGCCCAGGCGGGGCGTCCTGGGGCGGTAACGATCGCCACCAACATGGCGGGCCGGGGTACCGATATCGTGCTGGGGGGTAACTGGGAAGCTGAAGTGGCCAAACTGCAGCAGCCCAGCCAGGCGCAGATTGATGCCCTAAAAGCAGAATGGCTGGAGCGTCACGACGCCGTTCTGGAAGCCGGCGGTTTGCATGTGATCGGCTCCGAACGCCACGAGTCGCGGCGAATTGATAATCAGCTGCGCGGCCGTGCCGGGCGCCAGGGTGACCCAGGGTCCACTCGTTTCTTCCTGTCCCTCGAAGACAGTTTGATGCGACTGTTCGGCTCTGACCGCGTCAAGCGTCTGATGCAGGCGATGGGCCTGGAGCGTGGCGAAGCCATCGAGCACAAGATGGTCTCCAATGCCGTTGAGCGAGCGCAGAAAAAAGTCGAGGGGCGCAACTTCGACATTCGTAAACAGCTCCTTGAATACGATGATGTGGCCAACGACCAGCGCCGGGTCATTTATCAGCAGCGTAACGATATCCTGGCGGCGGATAACGTGGCAGACGCTGTTGCGGGTATCCATGAAGAAGTCATGGAAGACGCCATCAGCGACTTTGTTCCGCCGCAAAGCCTGGCGGAGCAATGGGACCTGCCGGGCCTGGAAGCGCACCTGAAAACCGAGTTCAACCTGGATGCGCCGGTGGTCGAATGGGCAGAAGCGGATCAACGCTTCAACGAAGAGAAGCTGCGTGAACGCCTGCACACCATGCACCGCGAAGCCTACGGTGCGAAAATCGACGCCGCCGGTGAAGCGCTTATTCGCCGGTTTGAAAAGCAGGTGATGCTGCAGGTTCTCGATACCCGTTGGAAAGAGCACCTGCAATCCATGGACCACCTGCGTCGCGGTATTCACCTGCGTGGCTATGCGCAGAAAAATCCCAAGCAGGAATACAAGCGTGAAGCGTTTGAGCTTTTTCAGCAATTGCTGACTAACATCAAGGCAGACGTGACGCGGATTCTCAGCCATGTACAGGTGCGCCAGCCGGAAGAAGTGGAAGCCCTCGAGCAGAAGCGTCGTGAAGCGCTGGAACGTGAAAAAGCCACTGCCGCCAGTCGCCATGATGACCCGGACTCTGCCGCGGCCGAGGATACCGACGCGCCTAAAGAGGCGCCTGGCGCCGACGGCCGTCCCGTTCGTCGCGAGGGCCCCAAGGTGGGGCGCAATGACCCCTGTCCGTGCGGATCAGGCAAAAAGTATAAGCAGTGTTGCGGTAAACTCGACTAAGTGCAAAAGCCACGTTTAAGGAGAACTACATGGCGGTAGGATCGATGCCTTTCCCTTCTATGCCGACCCTTGACGGGGTGCGTTTGGGTTCGGCCATGGCCGGGATAAAAAAGCCAGACCGCCGTGATGTCGTGGTTATTGAGTTGCCCGAGACCTCGACGGTGGCGGGGGTGTTTACCCGTAATGCCTTCTGCGCCGCTCCGGTGAAAGTGGCAAAGGAGCACCTTCAGCGTAGCGCTGAAAACGGTCAAGTCCCTCGTTTCTGGTTGATCAATACGGGCAATGCCAATGCAGGCACCGGCGACACAGGCCTTAAGGACGCTCAGAACAGCTGCGCGTCAGTTGCTGAGCAGGTGGGTGCCAATCCTTATGCCGTGCTGCCGTTTTCCACGGGCGTGATCGGCGAGCCAATGCCCATGGCACGCTTTCTGGACGGCATTCCTGTGGCGCTTGGCGATTTGGCAAGCGATGGTCAAGCTTGGCAAAACGCGGCTGAAGGTATTTTGACCACCGATACACGTCCCAAGGGGGCGAGCGTGACCTTGGCGATCGGAAACCGGGAGGTTGTCATCAACGGGATCGCCAAGGGCTCGGGCATGATCAAGCCTAACATGGCCACCATGTTGGGCTTTGTAGTGACGGATGCGGGAATCGATCAGGCATTGTTGGATCGCCTGCTGCGCGAAACGGTCGATCGCTCGTTCAACTGTATTACCGTTGACAGCGATACCTCGACCAATGACGCCTGCATGCTGGCGGCAACCGGCACGGGGGTGCGTATTGAAAGCGATGCGCATATCGAGATATTCCGCAACGGCTTGCAGCGGGTAATGACGGAATTGGCGCAGTCCATTATTCGCGATGGTGAAGGTGCGACCAAGTTTGTCACCTTGCAGGTCGAGCAGGCGCGTAGCCGCCAGGAAGCGCTTGATGTGGCCTTTACCGTTGCCCACTCTCCGTTGGTCAAGACGGCACTCTATGCGTCCGATGCCAACTGGGGACGTATTCTTGCCGCCGTTGGTCGTGCGCCAGTCGATGCGTTTGACGTTGAAAAGGTCATCATCGAGCTTGGCGATGTGCGCCTGGTGGAAAACGGCGGTCGAGCGGCGGGGTATACGGAAGAAGCCGGTAGCCAGGTGATGGCCAACGATGAGATTACCATCCGCATTTGTCTGGGGCGGGGTGACGATAGTGCCACAGTGTGGACGTCGGATCTCTCCCATGACTATGTATCGATCAACGCTGATTATCGTAGCTAAGCGACAAACTATCGTCGCTCCCTCGACGTCAATAGATCTTAACGTAGCGATATAACACCACTATCGCTCAGCGGGTGTGCACACAGTGGATAGAGATGCAATGAATATCATGGTTAAACGACGGGTTCATGTGGCAGCCGCTGCCATTATCAGTGCTGACAAGCAGCAGGTGTTAATTGCCAGGCGGCCTTCGAATGTTGATCACGGCGGGTTATGGGAGTTTCCCGGCGGCAAGCTGGCCCCCTACGAAACCGGGTTGGAAGGCTTGAAGCGGGAGTTACACGAAGAGCTGGGTGTCGAAATTGTCAATGCGCAACCATTAATCCGAGTGCATCATGAGTATTCGGATAAGCATATACTGCTCGATGTCTGGCAGGTGCATGCCTTTGCCGGTGAACCTTTCGGTCGCGAAGGCCAGGCCGTTCGCTGGGTCCCCATGGAGGAACTGGTGAATTACCCGTTCCCGGCGGCAAATTTGCCTATCTTGCGGGCTGTCATGTTGCCGACTGAATACCTGATTACCGGTGAAGAAGCCGATGAAGCCCGTTTTGAGGCGTCACTCACCCGGGCGTTGAGCGAAGATGGTATTCGCCTGGTGCAGCTACGTGCCAAGCAGTTAACGCCGGAGGCCTATGTGGCAAGGGCTGAGCGTGCACTCGCCCTTTGCCATGAGGTCGGTGCTCGCTTGCTGCTCAATGGCGATCCGTCGCTGCTTGATCAGGTGGATGCCGACGGTATTCACCTGACCAGCGAGCGTCTAATGCAGCTTGAACGTCGGCCAATTGCGGAAAATAAATGGCTATCGGCGTCGACCCATGACCCCAAGCAGTTGGAACAGGCTGCCTCGCTAGGCTGTGACTTTGTCTCGCTATCGCCGTTGCGCACCACGCCGTCGCACCCCGACGTAGCCCCCATCGGCTGGCATGATTTTCAGCAGTGGGTGGAGCACGCCGGCATGCCGGTCTTTGCGTTGGGCGGCATGACGCGTTTTGATGCCAATCACGCCCGGGCCGTTGGCGCCCAGGGGATTGCCTCCATCCGCGATTTCTGGAAGTAAGGAAGTAAGCAGGGCATGAAAAACGCCTGTCTGGTTAATCCCAGGCAGGCGTTTTGCTTAACAACAGAAGAGCATCAGGCGCCTAGTCCCTGAAGCGTCGGGTCAGCTCGCCATACGCATCGATACGGCGGTCACGCAGGTAAGGCCAGATACGCCGCGTGTTCTCGCTGCGTGCCATATCGACCTCCACGACCAGCTGTTCTGTCGTCTCTCCCGCGCTCGCCAGCAGTTCACCCTGCGGGCCACAGACAAAACTGCCTCCCCAAAACTGGATGCCCGCACCCACGTTAGACGGGTCGGCCTCAAAGCCAACGCGGTTGGCGACGACCACGGGTAATCCATTGGCGACACCGTGAGCGCGCTGGATGAGCGTCCAGGCGTTCTGCTGACG
Source organism: Halomonas sp. CSM-2 (assembly GCF_002119345.1). NCBI lineage: Bacteria > Pseudomonadati > Pseudomonadota > Gammaproteobacteria > Oceanospirillales > Halomonadaceae > Halomonas > Halomonas sp. CSM-2. The sequence goes on from NZ_NBYR01000005.1 coordinate 144,664, forward strand.
GGCCTTCTCGGCATCGTCGTCGTTGGGATCCCAGCCGATGGCGGTGGGGTAGAGAAGCAACTCGGCGCCGGCAAGAGCCATCAGTCGCGCGGCTTCGGGGTACCACTGGTCCCAGCAGACGAGCACGCCCAGGCGGCCGAGCGACGTATCGATGGGAGTGAACCCCTCATTGCGCGCGGCGTCGTGATCGCCTGGGGTGAAATAGAATTTCTCGTAAAACCCGGGGTCGTCGGGGATATGCATCTTGCGATAGTGCCCCACGCGGCCCTTGGCGCGGTCATATACCACCGCGGTATTGTGATAAAGACCGGGCGCCCGGCGCTCGAACAGGGAGCCGACGAGTACGATGTCCAGTTCCTGGGCCAATTCAGCGAGCCGTTGGCCCGTGGGTCCGTCCAGCGGCTCGGCCAGGTCGAACACCGCAGGGTCTTCGTACTGGCAGAAATAGTGCGTGGCATGCAATTCCTGGAGCAATACCAGCTGAGCCCCTTGCTGCACAGCGTTGCGAATGCCTGCTTCACTGGCATCCAGGCTTTGGGTTTTATCGGGCCAGGCTTGCTGTTGGACGATGCCAACGGTGACGGGGCTTTTCATGATGATTCCTCAGCGGTCTGATGAGCAGTGGCGAGCGTGCCTCTGGGGAGCTGCATGGTTAAACAATGCAGGCTGCCGTGTTGGCGAATGACGTGACTGCACTCAATGGGAATAAGCGTATGTTCGGGAAAGGCGACCGCCAGAGCGTTCAGCGCGATAACGTCGGCGGGGTCCCCGTAGGTGGGTACCAGTACAGCGCCATTGATGATCAAAAAATTGGCGTAAGTGGCTGGCAAGCGGCGACCATCGTCGGGTGCATAGCAGGCCTGAGGCCAGGGCAGCGGAATTAGCCGATAGGGCTCGCCATTACGCTGCCGAAACGCCTGCAGCTCCTGCTCCATCGCTTGCAGGGCTGGGTAGTGAGGATCCGTCGGGTCGTCACAGCGCACATAGGCGATTGTCGTCGGGTTGCAAAAACGCGCCAGGGTATCAATGTGGCTATCCGTGTCGTCGCCTTCCAGATGGCCATGGGCCAACCACAGCACGCGATCTATCCCTAAGTCTTTCTCAAGCTGTTGTTCCAGTTGATGCCGCGTCATCTGCGGGTTGCGATTGGGATTAAGCAGGCAGGCCTCGGTGGTGAGCAAGGTGCCGTCGCCGTCCGTCTCAATCGCGCCTCCTTCCAGCACTAGCTCGCGGCGGCTTACACAGCAGTTCCAAACGCCTTCCTCGGCAAGCCGGTGGGTCAACTGGTTATCGCGGTCAGCAGGAAATTTACCGCCCCAGCCGGTAAAGGTGTAATCCAGCAGTTGCAACGCCCCCGTTTCATCGGCGACGGTAATCGGCCCGTGATCGCGTGCCCAGGTGTCGTTGCTGGACGCGACGCACAACAGCAACTGACCTTCGGGTACCCCGTAGGCGTCGAATGTCGCTGCCAGGCGTGTGCGCGTGGCATTGTCAGGCACGCTGATGAGCACTCTTTGATAGCGGCTCACGGCGACGACAATACGCTCAAGTGTGCCTTCAATGCCACCCAGGAGCGCCTGCCAGTCGCCCTCCGGGCGTGGCCAGGTGAGTTGAATGCCATCTTGAGGATGCCACTCGGGTAATAAACGGTAGGTCGAAGTGATCAACGTAAAGCCGCTCGCAGCGAAGTTAAAAGAGAGCGCGCCTGGCGCCAGTCGAATCGGCGCAATGTAGGGGCTGGCGCGAAAAGTTGCAAGTATAGAGAATCATGAGGGAACGCTGGCGGCTGATGTGCCTCTAAAGCCCGCTTATACATATGCAGCGATGCTAAAAAAACCGTACCATGAGCGCTGACTTATAAGGAATGACGCCATGCTTGATCGTTTGCCTTTTTTGGTGGGGCTGCGCTACGTGCGCGCTAAACGCCGAAACCATTTTATTTCGTTTATATCGCTGACCTCCATGCTGGGACTGATGCTGGGCGTGGCGGTACTGATTCTCGTTCTGTCGGTAATGAACGGGTTTGACCATGAGCTGCGTACCCGAATTCTGGGCATGGTGCCGCATGCCAAAATCGAAGCCCGTGATGGCATGGTGGAGTGGCAGTCGCTGGCCGAAAAGATTATGCAGCGTGACCGCGTTGAGGGGGTCGCCCCCTATGTCGAACAGCAGGGCATGTTCTCGGTTGGCGGCAACAATGAAGGCGCCATGGTCAACGGTATCCACCCCGACTGGGAAGATAAGGTATCGATTATTGGCGACCACATGCAACGAGGTGAGTTAAGTGACCTGGTGCCGGGCGAATGGAACGTGGTGCTGGGGTCGATGTTGGCCCGACGCCTGGGCGTCGGTGTGGGTGATCGAGTGACATTGCTGGTTCCTGAGGCCTCGATTACCCCGGCGGGCGTATTTCCGCGTCTCAAACGCTTCACCGTGAGCGGTATCTTTAGCGTTGGCGCTGAGCTTGACGCTAACTTAGCTTACGCTAATATCGAGGACATGCAGACGCTTGGTCGTCTTGGTGATGCGATCGGGGGGCTGCGTCTTGAGCTGGACGACCTGTTTGTCGCCGGTAGCGAAACACAGGCTATCCTCAATGAACTGGGCCCCGGCTATCGAGGGAGCGACTGGACCTATTCACAGGGCAATCTTTTCCAGGCAATCCAGATGGAAAAACGCATGATTGCGCTGTTGTTGACGGTCATCATTGCGGTCGCCGCCTTTAATATTGTGTCGTCCCTGGTCATGGTCGTCACCGACAAGCGGGCTGACATCGCCATACTGCGAACCATTGGTGCCACGCCGCGTTCGATCATGGGCATTTTTATCGTGCAGGGGTTGGCTATCGGCTTGATCGGGATTGCCGTGGGCGTCGCTGTCGGTGTGTTGCTCGCCTTGACGATTTCCGATCTGATCGGCTGGGTCGAGGGTTTCTTGAATATTAAATTCCTCGACGCAGGGGTCTACTTCATCAGTGATTTGCCGTCGCGTTTACACTTTGAAGATGTTCGAAACATTGTGCTGGCTGCCTTTGGGTTGACGTTCTTATCAACGTTATACCCGGCTTGGCGAGCCGCTAGTGTCCAGCCTGCGGATGTGCTGCGCTATGAATAAGGATGCCAACATGTCTGAGACGACATCGAATCAAGCCCCTGTAATGCTTAAATGCGAAGGGTTGACTCGCACTTACAGTGAAGGGCCGCAGGATTTAACCGTCCTCGATACCCTTGACCTTCAAGTGCATGCGGGCGAGCGCGTTGCCATTGTGGGTAGCTCAGGGTCGGGCAAGACGACACTGCTAAATTTGTTAGGTGGATTGGACCGGCCCACTAAAGGCGATGTCGTGATCGCGGATCAACCCCTGGCGGGTCTGAATGAGACGGCGCTGGGGCGCTTTCGCAACCGTTATATCGGCTTTGTCTATCAGTTCCACCACTTGCTGGCAGAGTTCACGGCGGTAGAAAACGCCGCGCTGCCGTTGATCATTCGCGGGCAAGCGAAAAAAACGGCCGAGCAGCGCGCCATGCAGATTTTGTCACGGGTGGGTATGCAGGACAGGGCCGATCATAAGCCGGGTGAATTATCCGGCGGGGAGCGCCAGCGGGTGGCCATTGCCCGCGCGCTGGTCACGGATCCCAGCTTGGTATTAATGGATGAGCCTACGGGGAATCTGGACCAGACCACCGCCGCCACGATTCTGGCGCTAATGGATGAGCTGGCGCGCGAAAGCGCCTGCGCCTTCGTGATTGTCACCCACGACATTGGCCTGGCGGGGCACCAGGATCGGATGATGAAACTGGATGGTGGAAAACTCGTACAGCAGCCTTAATCGTCGAATTCTGCTTCGACACGGGCCCGCCGCTGCCGCCTTTTTTGGCGGCGGCGCTTCCAGTGATGGGAAACGTGCCAGCGCCAGATCAAGCGGACGGCAATATTGGCCATTACCGCCAGGACCAGGGCTGACACCTGGGAGCCCAGCAGCAGGGCAGGCATGATGTTATGCATTTGTTCGGCCAGCCATTGTGTCGAAAGGCGGGAAGGCGCCTCACGTGCAGGCGTATCCAGAAAAAAGGTACCAATCCAATAGTTACCGTAAAAAAATAGCGGCATTGTCAGTGGGTTGGTAATCCACACCAGGCCCACCGCAAGAGCAAGGTTGCAGCGGCTGAAGCGAGCACCTATGGCCGCTACCACCATTTGGCAAGGAATCGGCAGCATGGCGCAGAAAAGCCCCACGCTGAACGCATTGGCGACGCTGCGTCGCGTCAGTTGCCACAAACGCGGGTCGGCAATCAGTGGCGCCATGAAACGCAGCGACCGCTGACGCTTTAGCGTATCGGGCCTGGGCATATAGCGTTGAAAGAAACGGCGAGGCATGTCGGACACTCTTGCCTGTGAATGCCGCCCATTATCCATAAGGGACAGGGTTTCGGCTACGCCAAGGCGGTGATAAGGCGGTGCCAGGGAGGGCAATATGCGCATTGGGCTTGCGATGCCGGTTGCAGTGGCCGTGATGGCGGGAGCTGTTCTTGGCAGTTGGCTAGGACCCGCCTGTAATACGCTGTGGCTGACCTCTGCGCTGGGCATTTTGCTGCTTGTCCTGGCGACAGTGCGTTTGCGCTATTGCCTCTGGCTGGCAATCGTCTGTTGGGGGGTGGTGGCCATCCAGTCCCAGTGGGCACGGCAATTACCCGTCGGCCTCTCCGGCGAGGATGTTCGGGTTGAAGGGCGTATTACTCAGACCCAGCAGATAAGCGGTGGCCTACGCCTGTTATTGCAGGTGGAGCGCTGTGAGGCACCGGATCTTCGGCCAGACTGCGAGCGCCTGCAAAGGGTTCGGGTCAGCGCATACGCCCTGGAGTCGCCGTTGCCTCAACCAGGCGAGCGCTGGATGATGACGCTGCGTTTGCGCCCGCCCAGCGGCTTTATGAACCCCGGTGCTTTCGACTATGCCCACTGGCTATGGCGCGAAGGTATCGATGCGACCGGCTATGTCCGACAGGAACCATCTGCTCAGCGGTTAACCGCTGCCTCGTTCTCACTACGTCAGCAAGCGCATGCCATGCTGGAAGAACAGCCGCTTTCGCCGCGCACCCGGCGTTGGCTGGCGGCGCTGACATTGGGGCTGGGAGACCAGCTCACCCAGAGTGACTGGAAGCTGCTCAACGCCAGTGGCACGACCCACCTGGTCGTGATCTCCGGTTTGCATGTGGGGTTGGTGGCGTCTTTTGTTTTGCTGTTGGCGCGCCAGGCAGCACGCTGGATAACGCCGGGTAACTGGCGCCTGCGAGCGTGGCCCTGGTGGCTATCGGCTGCAGCGGCCCTTGGTTATGCGCTGCTGGCGGGTATGGAGCCGCCGGCCATGCGCGCCATGATCATGAGCGTTGTGGGTCTCTGGGTGTTGAGTGGTCGCCACGCGCCGGGCCCCTGGCAAGGCTGGTGGCTGGCATTGGCCGCCGTATTGGTGATCGATCCCGTTGCCCTTTGGCGACCCGGGTTATGGCTATCGTTTGTGGCTGTTGCCTGGCTCATCATCATTTGGCAAGGCAGGCCACGCCCCCAAGGCCTGCGTGGATGGTTTTGGGCCGTGCTGCGGTCCCAATGTCTGCTGGCACCGTTGATGGCGGCGGCGGTGCTTGTCGCGTTTGGCCGGGTAGCACCGACGGCTCCCCTGATTAATCTTGTCGCCGTCCCCTTTATGAGCCTTTTCATGGTGCCGCTGGCGTTGTTGGGTTGGTTGTTGACGCCAGTGCCTTACGCGTCGACAGCGGCCTGGTGGTTGTTCGAGCAGGGGTTGGGTGGCTTTTACAGTGCCTTGGAGGTGGCAGTGGTGCACTGGCCGCTATGGGAGCCGCCGCGCTACCTGCAACTGCCATGGGCATTGGGGCTTCTTGTGATGGCGTTATGCTGGGGGTTGCCCGGCACGGCCAGGTGGCTCAAGCGAGGGGCGCTTACCATTGTCATGTTGGTGCCTTTTTGGCCAGCGTCTCCTCGCCTCTCAGGCGATGACCTGCTTATCACCGTTTACGATGTGGGGCAGGGTCAACTTATAGAGCTGCGTAGCACCCATCAGCGGATGCTTGTGGACACGGGGCCGCGTTATCGCTCGGGATTTATGCCCCTTGAAACCCTATGGCCGCCGGGGCAGCACTTCGATCTGGTGCTTGTCAGCCATAGCGATAGTGACCACGCAGGGGGCGTGCAGGCGCTCCGCGACCAGCACCAGGTGGAGGAATGGCGTGCGCCTGCCCTGGAACCCCTTGCGGTGCAACGTCTTGACTGTCAACGGGGTGACGAGTGGCAGCGTGATGGCGCGCATTACCGCGTATTGTGGCCCAACGCGGACCAGGGCGAATCCTCGTCCAATGACCGGTCGTGCGTGCTGTCGGTTCAGGTGGGCCAACAGCAGGTGTTAATCACCGGCGATGTCGGCCGTCAGGTCGAGCGGCGGTTGATCGGAGATATTAATTCACCCGTTACGGTATTGGTCGCTGGACACCACGGCAGCGCCTCGAGTTCGGGGCTGCAGTTCGTGCGGGCGGCCGATGCCCGGCATGTTATTTTTAGTGCCGGGCGCGATAACCCCTTTGGTCACCCCAATGACGACGTTGTGCGGCGTTTTCGCGAGCAGGGGAGCTGCTTATGGAATACCGCGCAAGATGGTGCCATCCAGTTACGCCTCTCACCCGGTGCCTCGCTTGAAATAAATCCCCTGCGGGAGTCGACGCCTCGACAGCGGTGTTGATGCGCAGCGCCATCAGGTAGAATTCCCCCACTGCACGCTATTGCTTAGGAGCTCGTGTGACTGAATCAGGCTGGGTCCTCTATAAACGTTTATTAAGCTATGTAAAGCCGCACTGGCGTGCCTTTAGCCTGGCGCTGGTGGGTTTTGTGATTTATGCCGCGTCAAGCACGGCGCTGGCGGAAATGATGAAACGCCTGATTGACGGCATCCAAGACCCCGACGCCTCGTTCCGGCTCTTCCTTCCGTTATTTGTCATCATCATGTTTTCCGCGCGGGGCATCGGAACCTTTCTGAGTACCTACTTCATGTCGTATGTCGGGCGCTATGTGATTCATACGCTGCGTTGCGATGTCTTTGCCCACATGCTCCACCTGCCGGGCATGTTTTTTGATCATCACTCCAGCGGTCATCTGGTGTCCCGGGTTACCTACCATGTGGAGCAAGTTGCGGGAGCCGCGACCAAAGCGTTTACCATCCTGCTACGTGAAGGCTTGTTCGTAATTGGCCTGCTGGGCTATTTGCTATGGACCAACTGGATGCTGACGCTGCTGTTTTTGGGCGTCACGCCGATTATTGCAGGCGTGGTGAGCTACGCCAGCAAGCGCTTTCGCAGGCTTTCCAAGCGTATTCAGCACTCCATGGGCGACGTGACCCATGTGGCCTCCGAAGCGCTTTCGGGTCACCGGGTGGTTCGCACCCATGGCGCGGAAATGTATGAAAAGCAGCGTTTCGAGCGCGTCAGCGAAGAGAATCGCCGACAAAGCATGAAGGAAGCGATGACGCGCGCCATCAGCTCACCGGTGATTTTGATTCTGGTGGCGATCTCGATGGCCATTCTTGTCTGGCTGGCTATGGCACCCTCACTGATGGCCAGTATGACGCCGGGTGAATTTGTCGCCTTTATTACCGCGGCCGCCCTGATGATCAAGCCGGTTCGTCAGCTGTCGGAAATCAACAGCGAAATCCAGAAAGGGATAGCCGCCGCCGCCGAACTGTTCGGCCTGCTGGATGAGGCCCCCGAAAGCGATAGCGGTACGTATCGGGTCGAACGATTGGCGGGTCGCGTCAAGCTCGAAAACGTCAGTTTCCGCTATGCCGATGATCAGCCCTATGTTCTTCAAGATATCAATCTTGATGTGGCAGCCGGCGAGATGGTGGCGATTGTGGGGCGGTCCGGCAGCGGCAAGTCGACCCTAGTGAGCTTGCTGCCGCGCTTTTACCATGCCAGTGAGGGGGACATCACCATCGATGATGTGCCACTGGACGATTATGCGTTACGCCCCCTGCGTCAGCAAATGGCACTGGTCTCCCAGCAGGTTACGCTGTTCAATGCCTCGATTACCGAGAACATCGCTTACGGCTTGGATAATCCGGACCCTGCGGCGGTCAAGTCGGCGGCTGAAGCCGCCTATGCAGATGAGTTTATCGACCAGCTTCCCCAGGGCTATGACACGGTGGTAGGGGAAAACGGCGTGATGCTGTCAGGCGGTCAGCGCCAGCGGTTGGCCATTGCGCGGGCGATATTCAAGGATGCCCCGTTACTGATTCTGGATGAGGCCACCTCCGCTCTGGATACCGAATCAGAGCGTTACATCCAAAAGGCGCTCGAAGATGTCTGCCAGGGTCGCACGACCCTGGTGATTGCCCACCGATTGTCTACCATTGAGCGCGCCGATCGGATTATCGTCATGGATCAGGGACGCATTATTGAGCAGGGCAGTCATCAAACCCTGCTGGCGGCAGGCGGTGCCTACGCGGCGCTGCACCAGCTGCAATTTCAGGAGCCCCAGTGAAGCTTGCCGACCGCTGGCTTGTGGGTGCCTACCAAGGTAGCTGCTGGCTATGGCCTTTGCGGCCCTTGGGTAAGCTATATCAATGGCTGATGCAGCGACGGGCGCGTCAGTTTCAGACTGGCAGGCGACGCGCATGGCGGGCGCCGGTGCCGGTCATCATTGTGGGTAATATCACCCTGGGCGGTACGGGTAAATCCCCGCTGGTGGCATGGTTGGGTAACCGGTTGGCAGCGCAAGGCTGGTCGCCGGGTATCGTGTCACGCGGCTATGGGGGGAGTGCCGAACGCTACCCACTGCGGGTAACGCCGACCACGCCGGTAAGCGAGAGCGGCGATGAGCCGCTGATGCTGGCCCAGCAGACGGGGCTTCCGGTCATGGTCGACCCACAGCGTGCCCGAGCGGTGGAGGCACTTGTCCAGGCGGGTTGCGATCTGATTATCAGCGATGATGGCTTGCAGCATCTCCACCTGGCGCGCGATATTGAATTGGTGGTGATTGATGGCGCACGTGGACTGGGAAATGGTCATTGCCTGCCGGCAGGCCCGCTGCGCGAACCGCCAGACCGGTTGAAGAGTGTCGATGCCGTCATCGTGAATGGCGTCAACACTTGTGAGTTGCCGGTAGCGGCCGTCAAGATGCACCTGGGGCCATGCAGCTGGCGCCGACTTGACGATGGTCAGCGGTTTCCGCTGGCACCGCTGCCGTTTGAAGCCCCGGTGAACGGGCTGGCTGCCATTGGTAATCCCCAGCGTTTTTTTGCGGCATTGACATCACTGGGGGTAACAGGCGAGTGGCATCCGCTGGCGGATCATCAGCCGTTGACCGAGACATTGCTGAACCAGTGGAGAGGGCGTCCGCTGGTGATGACCGCCAAGGATGCCGTGAAATGTCAGGCGTTCGCCCCGCCGGATAGTTGGGTTCTCGATGTGGAAGCCGTGCTTCCACCTGATTTTGAGCATTGGCTGACAGGCAAGCTGTCAGCGCTTACATGAGACAGGAGAAACGCTCATGGATAAGGAACTGCTGGCAATGTTGGTCTGCCCGCTGTGTCAAGGCAAGTTGCATTTCGACCGCGAGGCCCAGGAGCTGCATTGTGTTTACGATGGCCTGGCCTATCAGATTGAAGACGGCATTCCGGTGATGTTGCCGGAGGCGGCGCGTGCGCTGGATGTCGATGAAAAACTTCCTCCGTCACCAGGCCGCAAAGGAGAGGGGTGAATGGCATTGTCGTTTACCGTGGTGATTCCCGCCCGTTATGGTTCGAGCCGATTACCGGGCAAGCCACTGCTGGATATTGCGGGAGAGCCGATGATTGCCCATGTCTGGCGACGCGCCTGCCAGAGCCGCGCCAGCCGTGTCGTGGTGGCCACCGACGATGCACGTATTCGGACGGCCATGGAGCCTTACGGCGCCGAGGTCGTCATGACACGCGAGGACCATGCTTCCGGAACCGACCGGCTGGCCGAGGTTGCCGACCAGTTGGCGTTGGATGAGTCGGCGCTGGTGGTCAATGTCCAGGGGGACGAACCCTTGATTCCCCCGGCGCTGATCAATCAGGTGGCCGAGCGTTTGGCGGACGATGATCAGGCCTCCATCGCGACACTGGCGGAACCGATTGCGGATATCGATGCACTGTTCAACCCCAATGTCGTCAAGGTGGTGCGTTCATTTCAGGGGCGGGCGCTGTACTTTTCCCGGGCACCGATTCCCTGGGATCGTGAACATTTTTCGCAGCCGCCTACGGGGCTCAATACCGATGCGTGGCTACGCCATATCGGCCTCTATGCCTATCGAGTCAGCTTCCTGCATGCCTATTGCGACTGGCCTGCATCAAGCCTCGAGCAGCTTGAGCAGCTCGAGCAGCTGCGCGCACTGCAGTATGGCCATACGGTTCAGGTTGCGTTGGCCTGTGATTTGAACCCGGCCGGGGTCGATACCGCTGAAGATCTAGCCCGTGTGCGCGCGTTATTGGCGCCAACACAGCAGAAGGAGTGAATCGTGAAGGTGCTGTTCGTTTGCTTAGGTAATATCTGCCGCTCGCCAACGGCTGAAGGCGTGTTTCGCCGCGCGCTGGCGCGCGCCGGATATCAGGATCGCGTGGTCGTCGACTCCTGTGGCGTGGGGCGTTGGCATGTAGGCAATGCGCCCGACCCGCGTGCGCAGGCAGCGGCAGAACAGCGAGGTATCGATATCAGCGGTTTGAGGGCTCGCCAATTGCAAGCTCAGGATTTCGCTGACTTCGACTATGTGCTGGGGATGGATCGCGACAATCTTCGCGCGATGCTCGCCATGAAACCTGCGCACGCCAATGCCCATGTGGGGCTGTTTCTGGACTTTGCCGACCTGGCGGAAAGCGAGGTACCGGACCCTTACTACGGTGGCGATGAAGGCTTCGAGCGGGTGTTCAACCTGCTTGAGACTGCTGCCGAAGGTCTGGTTGAGCATATCCAGCGTGAACACTGAAATGAGCACAGTGTCAGTCCAGCGAGAAGTCGATCTGAGTGATGCCAATACGCTGCGTCTCCCGTGTGTGGCCGAACGGTACGCGGCGCCTCGCACGCTGGCTCAATTGCAGCAGGTGCTTGCCCAATCCAGACAAGAAGGGTGGTCGGTAACCGTGCTGGGCGGCGGTAGTAATGTGCTGTTGCCAGCCCGGCTCAGCGGCATCGTGCTTCGACCATTGCTTGAACAGTGGTGGCTTCAAGCGCGGGGCGATCAACTGTTTGTTCATGTGGGCGCGGGCGTGAACTGGCACCGACTGGTCATGTCTCTGGCAGCATCCGGGGTATGGGGCACCGAAAACCTCGCCCTGATACCTGGTGATTGTGGCGCAGCCCCGGTGCAAAATATCGGTGCCTACGGGGTAGAGCTGGCGGATAGGCTCGACGCGGTGCAGGTGGTTGATCGGACGACCGGGGAGGTGCGCTGGTTGAGCCGCGATGCCTGCCAGTTCGGCTATCGCGATAGTATCTTCAAAGGCGCACTGGCGGAAACGGTCATTATTACCCGGCTGGTGCTGCGACTGTCCCGTGAGCCCCTGGTCACGCTGGGCTATGGGGACTTGGCAACAAGGGTGCCGGCGTCACCTACGCCGCTGGCAGTGGCCAACGCAGTATGCGACATCCGCCGTGAAAAGCTACCGGACCCTGAAGAACTGGCCAATGCGGGCAGCTTTTTCAAAAACCCGTTTGTGACCGATCAACTGGCCGCGACGCTACGCCAGCGCTACCCTGAGATGCCCTGTTTTCCTCAAGGTAACGGGCAAACGAAGCTGGCAGCAGGTTGGTTAATTGACCAGTGCGGCTTAAAAGGATTTCGTCAGGGGGCGTTTGCGGTTCACGAGCGTCAAGCGCTGGTACTGGTCCATTTCGGCGGCGGGAACCGCCAGGGCCTGCTGGCGTTGGCCAATACGGTCGCTGAGCGGGTTGCTGAACGCTTTGCTGTCAGGCTAACCCCGGAGCCGCGTCTGATCACGGGATGATCCGTTTCGGTTGCACACAAAAAACGCCCCGCCGTTAACAACGGCGGGGCGTTTGTTTTGGTGCCGCTCGGCTGACTTGGTCGTTAGTCGGCGTTCTTGTCGTTTGCCTGCTGCTTGCGTTTCTCGCGCGGGTCATTATGTGCCCGGCTGCGACGACGGCGCGGTTTTGCGGCTTCTTTAGCCACTGCTTCGCTGTCGGGCGCTGCTTGCTGCGCAGGTTGCGACGGCGTTTCAGCCGCTGGTTCCGTGGCTGGTGCCTGCTCAGGCGAGGTTTTCACAGCAGTGTCTTTTTCAGTAGCGCCTGGCTTAGCAGGGCTATCTTCGACTTCCGCTTCAGGACTCGCTTTAACAGGTTCTTCAGCACTTACTTCAGGTGCGTTTTCTTCAGAAGTGCTTTCTTCAGAAGTGCTTTCTTGAGAAGCGCTTTGCTCAGGTGCCTTCTCCGACGCCTCGGGCGCTGACGCGGCTTGCTCGCCATCGTTGTCCTGCGGCGTCTGCGCTGTCGGCTGCTCGCTTACCTCAGCCGTTTCGTCGCTGGCGGCTGGCTTAGAGGCGGCCTCTGAGGTGTTGTCCTCAGGCGCGTCTGTACCGGCAGTTGGGGCGGCAGTCTGCTCCGGCGCTGTTGTTGAAGACGTGTTAGCACCCGCCTGATCAGCGACGGGGTCAGCCTTGGGCGTCTCTTCCGTTACCGATGCCTGGGCTGCTGGCGCTTCGGCGGCCTCGGAGGGGGTGGAAGCCTCCTCCTCTGATACAGTCGCTTGGTCTTGTGACGGCACTGCGTCAGTGCCTTCATTCGATGCCGTATCGCCACCTTTCGAACGCGAATTGCGCTTTGGCTGACGCCGTTGCTGAGTCGACTTGCGGGCCTTGGCCGCATTATCGGCAGGGCTTTCAGCCGTTGTGGTTGGCGCCTCGTCGACTGAATCAGCGATGCTATCTACTGAAGAGGAGGTTGCTTCCTGTTCAGCGGGCGGTTGCTTGGCCGTGTCCGCTGGCGCAGCGGCCGTTGGCTGAGTTGCCTGCGATGCAGTCTCGGTGGTCGCGTGGTTATCTGCTTGGCGCTCGTTGCCGTTGCCTGTCACCGCGTCATTTGATGCATTATCCGACTCGCTGGGGGCCTTGGCAGCCTCTTCCTGAAGTTTTAGCTGCTCGGCTTCGGCCTTCGGATTGATAGCCTGCTGACGCGTGCGCTGGCGCGGGTTGTTACGCGTGCGCTTGGGCTTGCCGTCATCCTGCTTGGCCGTCGGCGTATCGGCGTTGGCCTTGGCAGCGTTTTTGGTGTCGCTGGCATTGGCATTCGCGTCACTGGCATTGCGAGAGGTGTCACGGTTCGACTCGCGACGGGCTTTGGGGGGTGCGCTTTTGCCTGCTGTATCGCTGTCGCTGCCCTTGGCAGAACTTGCCTGAGCAGTGTCCTTCTGACGGTTTGGCTTTTTGTCATTGCCCTGTGCGCTGTTGCCATCATCTTGCTGGGGATGGCGGCGACGGTTGCGGGTCCGGCTTGGGCCGTTACGCTTTTCGTCGGTCTCGTTGCCGGTACTGCGCTGGGCATTGCCCGTATTGCTCTTGGCCGCACTATCGCTGCGCTGTCGGTTGGGTTGCGTCTCTTCACGGCGAGCGGAGGGTGTGCGTTCGGTTTTGCGCGGCGCGGCTGGTTCTGACGGCTTCTTGGTCTGGTTAGTGGGCGTGGGGCGCTGTTCATCGCTACCCAGCCATTTGGCAACGCCGCGCATGAAGCGACCCAGCATGCTGGCATCGCTGGTGTTGCTTTCAGGTGCCGGGCTTTCCGGGCTTGGTTCATGCTGCAACGAGGCAGGAGCAGGGGCGTTGTGGGCAACGCTTTTAACCGCCGCTTCAGCCCGCTGGGCAGGGGGGACAAAGCTTGGCGCCGGTTCTTTGCCGATGTCGCTCTCCGTGGACAGCTCAAAGCTTGAGAGCGTTTGGCTGTCGTCTTCGTCGAGGTGGTCATCGCGGAGACGCTGCACATCGTAATGGGGGGTATCCATGTCCGGGTTGGGCAGCAGAACGACGCGAACGCCCTGGCGGGATTCGATGTCGGCCAGCACACTACGCTTTTCGTTAAGCAGGTAGGTTGCCACAGGGACTGGCAAGATAGCCCGTATTTGCGCGCTGCGCTCTTTCATGGCCTCTTCTTCGATCAGGCGCATGATGGATAGCGAGAGCGAGCGGACATCGCGAATGGTGCCTTGACCGTTGCAGCGCGGGCAGACCACGCCGCTGGTTTCGCCCAGTGAAGGACGCAGCCGCTGACGTGACATTTCCATCAGGCCAAAGCGAGAGATGCGGCCGATTTGTACCCGTGCCCGGTCAAGCTTGAGGGCATCGCGCATACGATTTTCAACTTCACGCTGGTTGCGGGCGGGCCCCATGTCGATAAAGTCGATGACCACCAGGCCGCCAATGTCGCGCAGGCGTAGCTGACGAGCGATTTCATCGGCGGCTTCTGAATTGGTTTGCAGCGCGGTTTCTTCAATATCGCTGCCACGTGTGGCGCGGGCCGAGTTGATATCGATGGATACCAGGGCTTCGGTATGGTCGATAACGATCGATCCACCGGACGGCAGTTTGACTTCGCGCTGGTAGGCCGTTTCGATTTGCGATTCGATCTGGAAACGCGAGAACAGCGGCACTTCATCGGCGTAAAGCTTGATTTTCTGCTGGTAAGACGGCATCACCTGACGAATGAAGGCGAGCGCTTCAGCGTGTATCTCGGGGCTGTCGATCAAGACTTCGCCGATGTCCTGGCGCAAGTAGTCCCGCATCGCGCGAATGATTACGTTGGATTCGCGGTAGATAAGGAAGGGGGCGGCGCGTTTACCCGCTTCGGTAGTGATCGACTCCCATACCTGAACGAGGTAGTCCAGGTCCCATTGCAGTTCTTCAGGGCTCCGGCCGATGCCAGCGGTGCGCACGATCAGACCCATTTTATCGGGTACGGTAAGGTGGCCCATGGCCTCTTTCAATTCGCTACGCTCGTCGCCTTCGATACGGCGTGAGATGCCGCCGGCGCGCGGATTGTTAGGCATCAGCACCAGAAAGCGCCCGGCCAGACTGATGAAGGTGGTTAACGCTGCGCCTTTATTGCCGCGCTCTTCCTTATCGACCTGGACAATGACTTCCTGGCCCTCTTTGAGTACTTCCTTGATGCTCGGACGGCCGGAAACATCCTTGATGAAATATTCCCGCGAGATTTCCTTTAACGGTAGAAAACCATGACGTTCGGCGCCGAAATCAACGAAGGCTGCTTCCAGTGAGGGTTCAACACGAGTGATCTTGCCACGATAAATATTGGCTTTTTTCTGCTCTCTTGCGCCGGACTCGATATCCAGATCATACAACCGTTGTCCATCAACCAGAGCGACGCGCAGCTCTTCAGGCTGGGTCGCATTGATTAGCATTCTTTTCATAATGTCTCGCATAGCGTAGCGTGCCGACGAACCACCTTGGGGGTGATGTGGCGAACCGCTGGGTGCTGCGTGCTTGTGCTCGGCGCATAGCGATGCTGACGCATTTTACCAGGACGGCATGATCGCCGACCTGGCTAATTAGGCGTTGAGTACGTGGCGGAGGCAAGACATGTTTCGGTGGCTGTCACGTCCATCCGGCCCTGCTGACACCGCCAACACCTGGCATTCATCGATTCACCAACACCGTCATCGGCACGGTGTTGAACTTTGTCGTCTTAAGCAGGCAGCGCGTTGTGACGTTTCAGCCTGGCTACTTAGGACGTGGCGTTTTAAGCGATTGCCCACCGTTCAGGGTTGGGCACAATCTTGTCTGCCGTATGGAAAACGGGCGGCAGAGTTACTGCATTTTTTTACGGCGAGGGGTGGGTAATGCGTACACTGAACCACGCCTCTTGCTTCGGCCTGCGTGTTAGTCGGGCAGGCGCTGGCCAAACATCATCTTGATACCATCAATTAGCTTAATGACAACGCGATGCTATCAATGATCTCTATCAGCCGGTAAGCGCTTTGGAATATAACAGTAAAGCAAACGACCAGCAATTGACGCATTGGTGTTGGGTCTACGGTAGAATGCCGTTTTAGCCTATCAGCAGGAGTGCGCGGCAATGGCCGAAGGGCGTGAAGTACAGTGGGTGGAAATTGCCCAGGAACAATCTGGCCAGCGAATTGATAATTTTTTGATGACCCGCCTTAAAGGCGCGCCGCGTGCGTTGATTTACCGGATCGTGCGCAAGGGTGAGGTGCGAGTGAATAAAAAACGCATCAAGGTCGATTACCGGCTTCAGCCGGGCGACCTGGTGCGCATTCCACCGCTTCGTCTGGCGCCCCGCGAGGCGGTCAAGGAAGTCAGCGATAATTTGCGTGATCTGCTTGTCGGCAGCGTCATTATGGAGGGGCCGGACTGGATGGTGCTCAATAAGCCGTCAGGGCTCGCCGTCCATGGCGGCAGTGGGGTTAAAATCGGCCTGATCGAGGCGCTTCGTCAGGTGCGCGACGACCTGACGTTTTTAGAACTGGTGCACCGTTTGGACCGCGATACCTCGGGCTGCCTGCTGCTGGCCAAATCCCGCGATGCGCTTGTCACCCTGAACGAGTCACTGAAAAAGCACGGCATGGACAAGCGCTATCTGGCGCTGGTGGCAGGCCGCTGGCCGGCACGTAAGACCTACGAAAGCGCCCGTCTGGATCGCTATGACGCGGGCAACGGCGAGCGGCGTGTCAGGGTGGATCCCGATGGTAAGGTGTCGCGCACGCACTTCGCTGTTGTCGAGACGTTTGAAAAAGCCACGCTTATCGAGGCCGAGCCGGTGACCGGGCGGACGCATCAAATCCGTGTGCATGCCGCGCATGCCGGTCACGCGCTGCTCGGGGATGACAAGTATGCCAATCGAGAGAGCGGCCTGCTTACCAAGCAGCTCGGGCTTGGCCGACTATTTTTGCATGCCCGCGCACTGACCTTTCCTGAGCCTTCCAATGGACGTCCTGTAACGGTCAAGGCGCCGCTGCCTGAGGCGCTGGAAGACACACTTAATCGCGTGCGCCGATAAGGAGTTCCCATGCGCTATGAACTGGTCATCTTTGATTGGGACGGTACGCTGATGGATTCGGTGCCGCGTATCGTGTCGTGCATGCAGACGGCGGGTATCGAAGCGGGATTGGGTACGCTTCCCCAGGCGGATATCGAGAACATCATCGGTCTGGGATTGCCTGAAGCCATTGAAACGCTTTGCCCGGGTATATCGCCAGAGCAGGCCGAGCGTCTCCGCCAAGGCTACGCGCATCAATTTGTGCATGTGGATACCACTCCCATGCGATTTTTCGCTGGTGTGGAAGATCATTTGGCGCGCCTTCGGTTAAATGAGGCGCAGCGATTGGCGGTCGCGACAGGCAAAAGTCGCCGTGGTCTGGACCGGATTTTCCAGGAGACGGGTAGCCTCGACTGGTTTCACGCCAGCCGCACCGCCGACGAAACACGTTCCAAGCCTCACCCGCAAATGCTGCAGGAATTGCTCGACGAGCTATCGGTGCCTGCTGAGCGGGCGGTCATGGTGGGGGATACCGAGTATGACCTGGAAATGGCTCGATCGCTCGGTATGCCTCGCGTCGGCGTCAGTTATGGCGTTCATTCCCCTGAGCGCCTGGCGGCTAGCCAGCCGCATGAGATCGTGCACAGCGTTGATGAACTTTTTACCTGGCTACAGGGGTAAGTGATGAAGGATGATGATTCCCGCAGCAACATGAACAACGATGCATCGCCATCGTCCGAGCAACAAAAGATGGCAGATCGTTGGACCCAGGGCCCCGAAGTGCCCCCAAACAAGGGAAATGAGGAGGCGGGGCAGCCCGGTGACGACGCTGATACGCTGCGCGAGCGCCAGCGGTTGGCGCAGATCGAGATGATGGATCACTGGATTGGCGGCGTGTTGGCAGAGCAGCGGCGCTCGCGTCGTTGGAAGCTGTTTTTTCGTCTGCTGATGCTGACCCTGTTCGCGGTGGCGCTGGGGCTGGGTATATACCGTTTCTATGCCCCGTCGGAAGCGACGCCCGCTGCCGCGCACCTCGCCAGAGTGGACGTTAACGGCGTGATCGCCGCGGACGCGCCAGCCAATGCTGAACGTATCATTGAAGGGCTGCGCAACGCCTGGGACGCCGATAGCGCCGAGGCCATTGTGCTGCATATCAACAGCCCGGGCGGCAGTCCTGTGCAGTCACAGCGCATTTATTCGGAAATCATGCGGTTACGGGAGTCGGGCGATAAACCCATTGTGGCCGTCATTGAAGATATTGGTGCCAGTGGTGCTTATTACATAGCGGCGGCGGCTGATGACATCGTCGCATCCCCGGTGAGTCTGGTCGGTTCGATTGGCGTTATATACGCCGGTTTTGGCCTGGAAGAGGCCATTGACCGCGTGGGCATCGAGCGGCGGGTGTTGACGGCAGGTGATAACAAGGCGTTTCTGGATCCTTTTCAGCCCTTTGATGAGGAAGATGAGGCGTTTTGGCAGAGCGTACTCGAAAGCACCCACCAGCAGTTTATTGATGATGTAAAAGCGGGACGCGGAGATCGCTTGAGCGATAACGACGATTTGTTCAGTGGCCTTGTCTGGAGTGGCGCGCAGGCCCAGACGCTGGGGTTGGTCGACCAGCTGGGTAGTATCGATGATGTTGCCCGTGAGTACAGCGATGAGGCTGAGTGGCAAAACTACACGCCGAGCCTGGATCCGTTTGATCGGCTGACCCGGCGCTTCACTCAGACGGCCGCTCAACTGCTGGGGGTCGATACATCCCCTTCGCCGCTGCGCTTTCAGTCACCCTGAAGAAGGTTGGCGCCAAGCGGGTCGAGGCCCGCTTGGCGTAGCATGTCGCAAAGGGCGATCAAGGGTAACCCCATCAGGGCGTTGGGATCGCGTCCCTCAAGGCGCTCGAACAGCGCGATGCCCAGACCCTCCATGCGAAAGCTTCCAGCGCTATCAAGCGGCTGCTCTTTAGCGACGTAAACGCTTATTTCCTCTTGGCTCAGCTGTCGGAAGACAACCTCGAAGGGCTCCACGTGGACCCTGTGAGATTGGTGTCGCGTGTCAAGCAGGGCTAAGCCGGTAAGGAAGGTCACCCGTTGACCGGAAAAGCGGTTGAGATTGTGTTCGGCGCGCTCGCTGGTGTGCGGCTTGCCCAGGATGTCGCCCTCGAAGACGGCAATCTGGTCAGAGCCGATGATCAAGTGGTCGTTAAACCGGTCAGCCACGGCGTTGGCTTTGCTTAACGCCAGGCGATGCACCAACCGCTGCGGCGTTTCACCCATTTGCGGTGTTTCGTCAATGTCGGGCGAACAGCATTGATAAGGCAATTGCAGTCGGTCGAGCAGTGCGCGGCGCGAACGCGAGCTTGAAGCCAGCACCAGCGCAGGTGTTGCGTTAGACATGCGTTTTTCCTTCGTAAGGTAAGTGGCTTTTGCGGTCAATGGGCCTGATGGATGCCCAGTTTACCCAAACTTGGGCCTTATCCTATCGCGCGACCACAAAGAATTATGCCCTTGGCTTTGACACCAGCATGGGGAGTGCCTATCATTGCGCGCCTATGTTGACCTCACAACTCCCCAGCCGGGTTGAGCCTTATAAGCTTGCAGCCCGCCGCGAACGACTCGAAGGCCTGGTAGCGCTTGATAAGCTGCCACGCCTCGCCGAAGAAGCCGGACTCCAATCGGGTGACTGTCACGTCGTGCTCGAATTTGGTGTTGATGCTCAGGGGCGACGTGAAATTCGTGGTCATATGCAAGCAACACTGGCCCTTCCTTGCCGCCGATGTCTGGAGCCGCTCAGCCAGCACGTCACCAGCGATTTTCTATTAGGGATGGTCGCCGATGAAAGCCTGGCCGGAGAGCTGCCAGCCAGTCATGAACCGGTGCTGGTGGAACATGAACAGCTGGACTTGCTGACGGTCGTCGAGGATGAATTAATCCTCAGTCTGCCTCAAGTGGTCTACCACGACGAAGCAGATTGCCACGTTTCGGCAGAGCAACTGGTCAGCAAGACAGAAGGTGGGGAGCAGGAAGAAGCCCCCGCCAATCCTTTCGCGGTGCTTAGCACGCTGAAAGGCAAGAAGTAAGCACCCATAATCCGACAGACCCTGGAGTAATCCCATGGCAGTTCAAAAGAACCGTAAAACTCGTTCCAAGCGCGGTATGCGTCGTAGCCACGATGCCTTGACCGCTCCGACGCTGTCTCAAGACAAAGAAACCGGCACCACCCACCTGCGTCACCACGTTTCGCCGGATGGTTTCTATCGCGGTCGCAAGGTGGTTGACGCGTAAAGCGTCTTTGCCGGTCGATACGACTAAACGAATGGGTGCTTTGTGCGCCTAGCAATTGATGTGATGGGGGGCGATGAAGGCCCTCACGCGCTGATTGAAGGGGCTGCCAGGGCTGTTATCGATACCCCTGGTCTAGAGCTTGTTCTGTTTGGTCCGCATCAGCATATCAGTGCTGAGCTCTCGCGTTTGCCGCGGCCTTTGGCTGCGGCAACGTCACGTTTAGCGGTCCACGATGTGGCTGATAGCGTTGCGACGACGGCGACGGCTGCCTGGGCGTTGCGTCGCGGGCAGTCGACCAGTATGGCGCAAATGCTACGCTGCCTGGCCAAAGGCGATGCCCAGGCGGGTGTCAGCGTTGGCAATACGGCCGCCCTGGTAGCGTTGGCCCGCCGAGAGCTGGGTATGCTGACGGGTATGTCGCGTCCGGCTATCAGCACGGCCATTCCGGCGCGCTGCGGGCGGCGCTGCTATCTGCTGGATCTGGGCGCTAATGTTGATTCGCCGGCGAGCCGCCTGGTCGAGTTTGCCCTGATTGGTGCAGCAATGGCAGAGCAGGTGGACGGTATCGCGCGCCCTCGCGTGGCGTTGCTCAACGTTGGTGCCGAGTCAACCAAAGGGAGTGCCAGCGTGCGCGAAGCCGATAGATTGCTTCAAGAATCGGCGGACAGCTTGCCATTTGACTACCTTGGTTATGCTGAGGGCGGCGATATCTTCCAAGGCGAACTGGATGTGATTGTCTGTGATGGTTTTGCGGGCAACGCCGTGCTCAAGGCAAGCGAGGGTTTGGCGGGTATGCTGGTCGAGCGGGTGCAGCTGGCGTTTGCGTCACGCCTGAGAGGGCGCCTGGCGAGCTGGGTTGCCAAGCCCGTGTTAAAGCACTTAAAACAAGAGCTGGATCCGGTACGCTACAACGGCGCCAGTTTACTAGGCTTGCAGGGAATTGTGGTGAAAAGCCATGGAGGTACCCGTGCAGATGGTTTTTACTATGCCATTCGCCGCGCGATGCAGGAGGTTGAGCACAACCTGCCCGAGCGGCTTGCCAAGCGCTGGTCTTTCAATGAGTAGCGACTTTTTTAATGGTGCAGTGATGATGTCACTGCATTGCAGGTTAGCGGGTTATGGCGAGCAGCAGGATGTGCCCATAACCGCGTCTATCGCTCAATTGAGCAAATGCCTACAAGAGCAAAGGTGAACGACATGTCTCAACCCCTTGCCCTCATTTTCCCCGGGCAGGGCTCTCAGCAGCTTGGAATGCTGCGCGAGCTTGCCGAGCGTTACAGCGTGGTGGGAACGACCTTTGAGGAAGCATCGGATGCGTTACGCTACGACTTGTGGAAAGTCGTGCAAGAGGGGCCAGATGCCTCGCTAAATGCTACCGAATGCACTCAGCCAGCGTTGCTGTCCGCCAGTATAGCGATATGGCGCGTCTGGCAAGAGCTGGAAGGGCCGCGCCCGACGGTCATGGCCGGGCACAGCCTGGGTGAATACAGCGCCATGGTATGCGCAGGTGTGCTTGGATTTGCCGAGGGCGTTAAATTGGTTCGTCTTCGCGGTGAGGCCATGCAGCACGCAGTGCCAGCGGGAGAAGGCGGTATGGCCGCCATTCTGGGCCTCGATAACGCGTCTGTGGAGGCCGCCTGTGCCAACGCAGCGCAAGGGGACGTCGTTTCAGCTGTCAACTACAATGCCCCGGGCCAGGTAGTGATTGCGGGCGGCAAAGCGGCCGTTGAGCGGGCGATTGTGGCGTGTCAGGAAGCGGGCGCCAAGCGGGCGATGCCGCTCCCGGTTTCCGTGCCTTCGCACTGCGACCTCATGCGCCCTGCGGCAGACCGCCTGGCGGCAGCGATGCAGGAAATCGAACTGCGTCCGCCGCGCTACACAGTCATCCAAAACGTAGACGCCGAGGCGCATGCTGACGTCGATACGCTGCGCACGCGACTGATTGAACAGCTTTATCAGCCTGTGCGCTGGAGCGACTGTGTCGAAACAATGGCCGCCCAGGGAGCAAACGTGTTCATCGAGTGTGGCCCGGGTAAAGTGCTGACCGGCTTGAATAAGCGTATTGTGCGTGGCAGTAAAAGTCTGGCGGTCAACGATCCCGATAGCTTGGATGCCGCGCTTGAGTTGGCTCGCGACGCGTTGGCGGATGATGCATGATAAGTGGTGATTTTCCGCTATCCTTGCTTATTTACATGGTGAAAGGCAGTACCTTATGACCCAAGAACGTAGAGTTGCGCTTGTTACGGGTGCCAGTCGTGGCATCGGCCGGGCAGTCGCTTACGAACTGAGCCGCCAGGGACGTATTGTCGTTGGTACCGCGACCAGCGAAGCTGGTGCAGCCAACATTGACGCTGACTTCGCAGATCAGGGCATTGAAGGGGCTGGCTTATGCCTTGATGTCACCGATCAGGCGAGCATCGATGATGTCTTGAAAACCATTGCTGAACGGTTTGCCGCGCCGACTATTCTGGTCAACAATGCCGGTATCACGCGCGATAATCTCTTGATGCGCATGAAGGAAGACGAATGGGACTCGGTGATGGATACCAATCTCAAGTCTGTCTACCGGGTCAGCAAAGCGTGCCTGCGAGGGATGACCAAGGCGCGTTTTGGGCGTATTGTGTCGATCAGCTCCGTGGTGGCGACCATGGGCAACTTGGGCCAGACTAACTACGCGGCGGCCAAGGCTGGCATGGAAGGCTTTAGCCGAGCGCTGGCCCGTGAAGTTGCCTCGCGTGCCATTACGGTCAACTCGGTGGCGCCGGGGTTTATCGCCACCGACATGACCGAAGCGCTACCGGAAGCGCAGCACGACATGCTGCTCAAGCAGATTCCGTTGGCGCGCCTGGGTTCTCCGGATGAAATTGCCGCTGCCGTGGGATTTCTGGCCAGTGATGCGGCAGGATACATCACCGGCGAGACACTGCATGTCAACGGCGGCATGAATATGCGTTGATGGCCTTGAGTTTGGCGGTTGCGTCAGCTCAAGGGCGTCTATAAACTACCCCGCAGCTTTTGGCTTGCGGTTCCCAAATAGCTGGTTATCCAAAACGGCTAATGTGAATGACTGGAGTACGTTGATGAGTACTATTGAAGAGCGCGTAAAGAAAGTAGTGGCTGAGCGCCTGAACGTTAAAGAAGAAGATATCCAGAATAGCTCTTCTTTTACTGAAGACCTGGGTGCTGACTCGCTTGACACAGTTGAGCTCGTCATGGCGTTGGAAGAAGAATTCGATACGGAGATTCCGGACGAAGAAGCCGAGAAGATCACCACGGTTCAAGAAGCTATCGACTACGTTAACGCCCATCAGTAAGGGGTAGTTGATGCATCGAACCCGGGTAGGTGGCTTGATGTCTACCCGCATTAAAAAGCCGTCCTTCCAGGGGCGGCTTTTTTGCTTTGCGGTCGCACTGAATATAACGTTCAATCTCCGTTATACTAGCGGCAACTTTGACGACTGATAATGACTCACAAGGGTCGAGTCACCATGGATGCCTGGAGGAAGATTGATGGCGCGAAGAAGGGTAGTGGTAACCGGGTTAGGCCTGGTGACCCCAGTTGGAAATACGGTCCATGAGTCGTGGGCCAACATTGTGGCCGGGCAAAGCGGTATCGCGCCGATTGAGCATTTCGATACCAGCGGCTTTAACACGCGGTTTGGCGGGTCGGTAAAAGGGTTTGATATCAGCCCGTACCTGAACCCTAAAGATGCCCGCAAGATGGATCTGTTCATCCAGTACGGCATGGCCGCGGGTGCTCAGGCAATTCAGGACTCAGGCCTTGAGTGTACCGAGGCCAACGCTGACCGTATTGGTGTAGCGATCGGGTCCGGCATTGGCGGGTTACCCATGATTGAACATAATCATGATGCGCTGAATAAAGGCGGTGCACGCAGGATATCGCCGTTTTTTGTCCCAGGGTCCATCATCAATATGATCTCGGGCAATATGGCGATTCAGCACGGCTTTAAAGGGCCCAATATTGCGATTACCACGGCCTGCACCACGGGAACGCACAATATTGGTTACAGCGCCCGCACCATTGCCTATGGTGATGCCGAGGTGATGGTCTGCGGTGGCGCGGAAATGGCCACCACACCGCTGGGGCTGGGGGGGTTCGCAGCCGCACGCGCGCTGTCGACCCGCAACGATGACCCGCAGGCTGCCAGCCGTCCCTGGGATACCGACCGTGACGGCTTTGTGTTGTCAGACGGGGCCGGTGTGATGGTGCTTGAAGAGTTCGAGCACGCCAAGGCCCGCGGCGCAACCATCTATGCGGAGTTGGCAGGCTTTGGCATGAGCGATGACGCTTATCACATGACGTCACCACCTGAAGATGGCAGTGGTGCTGCATTGTCGATGAGTAATGCCATCAAGGACGCGCAGATGAATCCTGCCGAGGTGGATTATATCAATGCCCATGGTACCTCAACGGCATCGGGCGACCTGGCTGAAAGTCGAGCTGTCGAAAAAGTCATGGGGCAGGCTGCTCAGCAAGTGGCCGTCAGTTCGACCAAGTCGATGATTGGCCACCTATTGGGGGCGGCTGGCGCTGTGGAAGCGGTGTTTAGCGTGCTGGCTATCCGCGATCAGGTCGCACCGCCCACGATCAACCTGGATAACCCGCAGGAGGGCTGCCGACTCGATTACGTACCGCACACGGCTCGTGACATGCGTATCGATGCTGTGCTGTCGAACTCCTTCGGCTTTGGCGGTACCAATGGGTCATTGCTGTTCAAAAAGGTGTAAGCCTGTATGAGTCAGCCCTGGGTACCTTTTGACGACCGCGGGCTGGCCTACGGTGACGGCGTATTTGAAACTGTTCTGCTGCACGATGGTCAGCCGGTGCTTTGGCAGCAGCATGTGGAGCGGCTGCTGGAGGGCTGTCAGCGGTTGATGATCGACCCGCCTTCGCCAGCCGCATTGTCGGCCACCTGGCAAGCAGCACCCACTGTCGGGTGGGAGGTGCTCAAGATTATCGTCACCCGGGGGAGCGGTGGTCGTGGCTACGCGATTCCTGACGTGGCGGCCCCCCGTCTTATGAGCCGTCGTGTGCCTTTTCAGCCGGATTCGTCGGCCTGGTCGAAGGGGGTTAGCGTACGTATCTGTTCGCTACGCCTGGCCCGGCAACCCCGCTTGGCGGGTATCAAACACCTCAATCGTCTTGAAAATGTGCTGGCTCGCCAGGAGTGGCAGGCAACGGACTACCGTGAAGGTCTGTTGGCTGATAACCACGGCCTGGTCGTGGAAGCCACCAGCATGAATCTGTTTTGGGAACAGAACGGGTGCATCATGACGCCGACGCTGGATCAGTGTGGTGTGGAAGGTACGCTGCGCGCCGCGTTGATTGATGCACAGCTCGTGACCCCTGCTCAACTGGCAATCGATGAGGTCGCGGCGGTTGACCGGTTGTGGCTGGCCAACTCAGTGCAGGGTGTATGGCCGGTCAATGCGTTGTGGACGGCTGAAGGCGCCCCTCTTCGTCGCTGGGGAGCGCCCAGGCATGATCCCTTGCAAGCCGTGGCCCACCCGCTGCTCGGTTACCCAGCGACGTCTTAACGTATTGAATATTGAGGTCTTATAGTGAAACGCTTGGTGGTTGCACTGGCCGTGATGGCCGTGGTTGGCGTTGCCGGTGTCGCGGGTGGTTATGTTTATTGGCAGCAGCGGCTTGATGCGCCGCTGTCGATTGGTGAGCCCACGCTTTATCAGGTGCCTTCTGGTGCCGGCCTCAATCGCGTGGTCGCCGAGTTGGAGGCGCAAGGCATTATTGAGGATGCCTGGGCGTTCCAACTGATGACGAAACTTCAGCCGGATGAATTGCCGGACCTGCGCACAGGGGAATATCTTCTCGAGCCTGGCATTACCGGCATGGAGCTTTTGGCGCTGCTCGGCAGCAACGATGTCGTAACATATCCGCTGACCATTCCCGAAGGGTGGACCTTTGCCCAGATGCGTGAGCAACTGGCGGCAGCCCCCAAGCTTGAACAGCGCACAGCGGATATGAGCGATGGGGAGCTCATGGCATTGCTTGATCGAGAGGGGACGCACCCGGAAGGCTGGTTCTTCCCCGATACCTATCGCTATCACCTGGGGATGAGTGACGTTGATATCCTGCGTCAGTCGCTTGAACGTATGGAACGCATACTTGACGAGGTTTGGGCCGAACGCGACGACGACCTGACCATCGACTCGCCCTATGAAGCGCTGATCATGGCATCGTTGATCGAACGCGAAACCGGAGCACCTGAAGAACGGCGTGAAATTGCGGGCGTTTTCAAGCGGCGGATGGAGAGCGGCATGCGGCTGCAAACCGACCCGACGGTTATCTATGGAATGGGGGATCGCTACGATGGGCGGATTACCCATGCCGATTTACGCGAGGCCACGCCCTACAACACCTATGTGATTGATGGGCTGCCGCCGACGCCAATCGCGATGCCGGGGCGGGCCTCGCTGGAAGCGGCTGTGAACCCTTTGCCGGGCGACACGCTGTATTTTGTCTCGCGGGGTGACGGGACCCACAAGTTCTCGAGCACGCTGCGGGAGCACAACAACGCCGTGAACCGGTATATCCGTAACCGTGACTAATATTACCCAAATCCAGAGGCCATGATGACGAAGCGCGGTCGCTTTATTACCCTAGAAGGCGGTGAAGGTGTAGGGAAGTCCACCAATATGCAGTTCGTGGTGGCCTGGCTGGAGGCTCAGGGAATCGAAGTGGTGGCCACGCGGGAGCCAGGGGGAACCCCCCGGGCAGAAGCGATTCGCCAACTGTTGTTGGACCCCGCCCCCGAGGAATGGCTGCACACCGACGCCGAGCTGCTGTTAATGTTTGCCGCCCGCGCCCAGCACCTGGCCGAAAAGATTCTGCCCGCGCTGGCGCGAGGCGCCTGGGTGGTGTGTGACCGTTTCACTGACGCGACATACGCCTATCAGGGCGGCGGCCGTGGGATTCCGGTAGAGCGTATCGCAGCGCTTGAGGCATTTGTGCAGAAGGGAGTGGCGCCTGACCTGACGCTATTGCTGGATATGCCACACGATGCTGCCAGGCAACGCCTGGAATCACGCCTGCGCGACCAGCATACCCAGCGAGACCGGTTTGAAAAGGAGCAGGCAGACTTCTTTCAGGCTGTTCGTAATGCCTACCTGGCGAGGGCCGAGCAAGCGCCGGAGCGGTTTGCCCTGATCAACGCCCACCAACCCCTGACAGAGGTCCAGTCCGATATCTGTGACACCCTGGCCGGTCGAGCCGCGTTATGGGACTGAGCGGTGTGCTGCCCTGGCATGACCCCACCTGGCGCCAGCTATGTCGTCTTGCTGATGCTGGGAGAATGCCCCATGCGCTGCTGTTCAGCGGCGAGCATGGCGTAGGCAAGCAGCGCCTGGCAGAGGCACTGATTGCCCGAACGATGTGTGCCGCCCCCGGTGAGCAGGCCTGTGGTCAATGCCGCAGCTGTCAGCTGCTGGCGTCCGGGTACCATCCCGATTTGCTACGCATTTCGCCGGAGGAAGGCAAGCGCCAGATCCGTATTGATACCATTCGTGACGTCAATCGCTTTGTCTCGCAAACCGCGCAGCAGGGTGGCTACAGGGTCATCGTTATCTCGCCGGCTGAAGCCATGAACGTGGCCGCTTCAAACGCACTGTTGAAAAGCCTGGAAGAGCCGGGCGATCAGACACTATTTATCCTGTTGGCGGATGTGCCGTCCAGAGTGCTGCCCACCATTCGCTCACGATGCCAGCAGTGGCCGCTACCCAGCGTCGCGTTAGCCGATTGCCTGGGCTGGTTGACCGAGCAGTTGGCAAGCGAGGACGAAGCGCGCTTCTGGTGGCAGGTGTCAGGTGGGCTGCCGTTGAGGGCGGTCGAGCTTGCCGCTCCTGAGGCGCGCGCCTTGCGTCAGCAGTTGCACGACTGCTTCGAGCAACTGGTACGCGGCGGGGAGCCGGTATCTGAAGCCGCGCGATTAGACCGTCAGGCGATAGATGCCATTTTATGGTACGGTATTGCCTGGCTTGAAGACCTGATCAGGCTGGGGTTGTCCGGCTCCACCTCTGCCCTGCGTAATCCCGATTTGCTTCCGCTTTACCGTCAAGCGGTGAAAAATGCCCGGGTACGGGACTGGTTTAAGCTGCTGGACTATGCCCGCGAGCAGCGCCGCCTGCTCGCCGTTGGTGCCAACCCCAATCCGCAGCTTGTGTTGGAAGCGTGGCTGGTGCGCTGGTCGGCATTACTCCGCTCCTAGACCGACTTGCGAGGTGTTATGGCAACGCAAAAAGCGCTCTCCCTCACGGTGCCCGATGTGCCCACTTTATTGTCTGCCTATATGCCGTTTCTTGACCGCGGTGGCATGTTCATTCCCACGCGCGGCTACTATGACCTGGGCCAGACCGTTTATTTACTGCTGACACTGCCGGGGGAGAGCGAGCGTCTCTCGCTAAGCGGCGAGGTGATCTGGGTGTCTCCCGACGGTGTCAGCGGTCGGCGCATGCCGGGGATCGGCATTCACTTCCACGCGCAGGATTACCGGGTGCGTGACCGTATTGAAACCCTTCTGGCGGGGCAGTTGGATAAAGCTGCGCCCTCATTTACTCTTTAACGCCCACCACGAGAGCGACATGTTTGTTGATTCCCACTGTCACCTGGACCGCTTATCCGACACCACACACAACGGCAGCCTTGCGGCCACGCTGGAGGCCGCCCGCAACGTTGGCGTCAACCAGTTTCTTGCCATCTCCGTGACGCTTGAGGACATGCCCAAACTTGCCGGCATTGCCAGAGAGCACGGGGATGTCGTGATATCGGCGGGCCAGCATCCTCTCCATGACGCACCGGTCGAACCCGGTGTCAGTGATATCAAGGAGGCGGCGGAGCAATTCGACGCGGTGGCCATTGGCGAGACGGGCCTTGATTACCATTATGCGGACCGCGTGTCGGCAGGGGTTCAGTATGAACGTTTCAAGCGCCACTTGATCGCCGCTCGTGAGCTCGAGCTGCCCGTGGTGGTGCATACCCGCGATGCCAAGGAAGACACTCTGGCCTTGCTGCGTGAGCACAGCGACCCGCGAGTCGGGGGCGTACTCCACTGCTTTACCGAAGATATCGAGATGGCGCGTGACGCCGTACGCTTAGGCTTTTATATTTCATTATCAGGGATTGTCACCTTCCGCAATGCTGAGTCGCTGCGTACCCTGGCGTGCCAGTTGCCCCTTGACCGGTTGCTGATCGAAACCGACAGCCCCTATTTGGCACCCGTGCCGTATCGTGGCAAACCCAATGAGCCCGCCTGGGTGGTTGAAGTGGCCGAGTGCATTGCCGAGGCGCGTGGCATCAGTGTTGATGAAGTCGCCATGCAGACCACGGCCAATTTCTATCAGCTATTTCGTAATGCGGCCCCCGACGCCCCCGAACAGGTTAAGCAAGCGTTGGCACAATCGGGGTTATTGGCTAAGTAGGCGGGCCAGGGCGAGGTAATACGATGAACATAGACCGATTGCTTGATTATCGCCAGGGCGCTTCCAGCATACCGCCACTTGATGACTGGCAGCCCGCCTTGTCAGGCGATATGGATATACGTATCGACGCCCAGGGTGGCTGGTGGCACGAGGGCGTGCCCTTTGCCCGTGCCAGCGTCGCGCGGTTGCTGTCGACCTTGCTGCGTCATGATGCCGAGGGCTATTGCCTGGTAACACCGATCGAGCGCTGGCGTATTCAGGTGGACGATCGGCCGCTAGTCGCCGTGGAAGCCGATTTTCGTGACGATGCATGGTGGTTGACCACGCAGTTTGACGACGTCGTGCGCCTTGATGCCGAGCACCCCCTGACGTTGAGCGAGACGCCCCAGGGAGACCATGTGCCGGAAATTGCCGTACGTTTCGGACTGGCTGCCAGGTTGCATCGCCATGTCTATTATCAGCTTGCCGACGTTGCTGAGTTACGCGATGAAAGGGCCGGTCGTCAGGCGCTGAGTGTCTACAGTGCTGGTCACTGGCATCCCATCGGCTACCTTGAAGGGCATGAGCTTGATGGGTTATCGCCCAGCGAGGGGTCGTGAAGCTAACCGCTGAACAGCAAGCCGTCATTCACCACGATGAGGGCCATGCCCGTGTTGCAGCGGTGGCCGGCGCCGGTAAAACCACCACCATGGCCGCGCGGGTTCACTATTTGCTCGGCAGTGGTGTTCCGCCCAAGCGCATCCTGGTGCTGATGTTTAACCGCTCCGCCCGGGAAGATTTTCAGCGTCGGTTGGCCAGTATGGCGCCATCCGGCCAGGCGTTACCTGACGTTCGTACCTTCCACTCGCTGGGTCACCGGCTGACGCAAAGCCTGTGCCGCTGGGGCGTCCTGGCGCCGCGTCGCCTGTTGTCGGCGGAATGGCAGCTCGAGCGTTTGCTTCGCCAGGCCAGCCTGAATGTGCTCAGCGATGCCGTTGAGCGCCGCGATGCGGCGCTGGAAGGCGATCGACTCGAGACGCTGGCCCATTTTTGCGGTCTGGTTAAAGCCGAAATGATGGCGCCAGAGGCCCTCTTTGAACGTCTCAATTACGACCCCGATACGGACTATTTCCCCGCCGCCTTCAAGGAGGCCGAACGCCTGCTGCGTAGTGAAGGGGTGATGACCTATGCGGATTTGCTTTACCGTCCGCTGCAGGCAATCGAGGCCGATAGCGCCTTACGCAGCCGGGTAGAGGGCTTTCTCGATCACGTGATCATCGATGAGTATCAGGATATCAATGCGGCCCAGCAGCGCTTGCTGGCGGTTCTGGCGGGTAAAAGAGCCTCCGTGATGGCGGTCGGCGACGCCAACCAGTGTATCTACGAGTGGCGCGGCGCGCGGCCGGATACCATGCTGGAAAACTTTACCACCACCTTTGGTGAAGCAACCGATTACCCTCTCTCGACCACGTTTCGCCACGGCCATGCCCTGGCACTGGCGGCCAACCATGCGATTGCCGCCAACCAGCGTCGGCCGGATCAGCTATGTTTGGCCGCGACCCACAATCCGGATACCCGCTTGTCAGTGGGGCAGGGCGGTCGACAGCTGCTGGATGCGTTGATTGACTGGCAGGCGCAGGGCCGTGTGTTGAGCGACGTGAGTCTCCTGGTACGCAGCTGGGCGCTCTCGGTGCCGTTTCAACTGGCGCTTCTGCAGGCTGGCATCCCCTTTCGGCTGGCCCGGGAAGACCGCTTTGTGTTTCGCCTGCCGCTGGTTCAGGCGCTGGCCGGGTATTTAAAACTTTCCCGTCGTCCGACATTGCTGCAAGATCCCGAACAACTCACCTTGCTGCTGGCCCAGCCCACGCCTTTCGTGGCCCGTGAGCGCCTGCAGCGCCTGGCTCGGCAGCTCGCCAGTCGTCAAGCATGGCCGGAAAATCACGACCCGGTGATCAGTGATTTAAAGCCCATCCAACGGCGCACGCTGAAAAAACGCTGGGCGTTGCTGTGCGAACTGCCGCAGCTCAGTGCATGGCCGCCCGCCAAGCTGTTGCAGTACGTGGTTGACACCATCGAGGCCGAGAAAACCCTGAAACGCGCCGCCGCCCGGCGCGATAAGGGCGAAGAGGACGTGCGCTTGCTGGACGTGCTGATCGAGCAGGCGCAAAGCGTTTCAGACCCGGATGCATTTATCGAGTTGTTGGAGCGGCCGGTAGAGAATCAAGCGGCGGGGGTGCTGATCAGCACCGTTCACGGCGCCAAGGGGCTTGAGTGGCCCTTCGTCGCCGTGGCGGGTGTCAACGAGGAAGACTTTCCTTATTACAGTCGGGATAACCCGCTCACCGATGACCGCCTGGAAGAAGAACGGCGGCTGTTTTACGTCGCGATCACGCGCTCGAAAGAACAGTTGCTTGTGCTTCACGACGGCGGTGCACATCGGCCCAGCCGTTTTATTGCCGAAAGTGCCTGGCAGGACAGCATGCAGGTCGCCGCCTGCCTGGCCAGCGACAAGACGCCGTCGCCCACGCTGACGGTCACGTCGCCATCGCTTGTGGGACGTTATCTCAGCCAGCTAGGGCGTGATGACATTGAATTGGCCGCGCCCCAGGTTCAGGCCCCCCAGGCAGGCTACACCGCAAGCGCGTTCTATCCTGGCCAGCGGTTGCACCATGCGGTATTCGGTGAAGGCGAGGTGGCCACCGTGGAAGGTAACCCAAGCGACCCGGTGATTGATGTGCGCTTTGATCAGGCAGGGCGGCGACGGCTGATTGCCAGCCGAGCGCCCATCGAGCGGCTGGCCTGATAAAGAAAATGCCCCAGTGGGCATTTAGGCTTATTGACATGCGGGTTGCGTCACAGCGACCGCTACATATTCGGGTAATTGGGGCCGCCGCCGCCCTCCGGTGCTACCCAGGTAATATTCTGAGCCGGATCCTTGATATCGCAGGTCTTGCAGTGGATGCAGTTCTGGAAATTGATCTGGAAGCGAGGTTCGCCCTGATCATCTTCGACGACTTCGTAGACACCTACCGGGCAGTAGCGCTGCGCGGGTTCAGCGTACTTGGGCAGGTTGTCGCGAATCGGTAGGTCAGGATCGTCCAGCCGCAGGTGGCAAGGCTGGTTTTCTTCGTGGTTGGTGTTGGACAGGAACACCGACGAAGGTTTGTCGAATGATAGCTTGCCGTCGGGTTTGGGGTAGTCGATTTTCTCGCACTCGTCGGCGGGCTTGAGAGCCCCATGGTCGGTGGTCGTATCGTGAAGGTTGGGGAGTTTGTTGCCCAATAGCTGATTGGCAAAATTATACGCGCCGCCGCCGACAGTGCCGTATTTATGAATCGCCGGGCCGAAACTGGCGCTTTCTTTCAGTTCTTGATATGCCCAGCTGGCTTCCCATTTGTCGGTGAAGCTCGTCAGTTCCTGGGCGCCCTCGTCGCCGTTCTTGATCGCTTCAAACACGCTTTCTGCCGCCACCATGCCCGACTTCATGGCTGTGTGCAGACCCTTGATCTTGGCAAAATTGAGCGTGCCCGCATCGCAGCCGATGAGCAGGCCGCCTGGAAACGTCATTTTGGGCAGGCAGTTGAAGCCGCCTTTTGTGATCGCCCGGGCGCCGTAGGCGACGCGTTTTCCGCCTTCCAGATACTGGCTGAGTACCGGGTGATGCTTCATGCGCTGGAATTCGTCGAACGGTGACAGCCAGGGGTTCTGGTAGCTCAGGTCCATGATCAGGCCGACCACCACCTGCTGATTCTCGGCGTGGTAGAGGAACCAGCCACCATGCGCATTGTTGTCCAGAGGCCAGCCGGAACCGTGCAGGACGACGCCGGGTTCATGCTTGTCGGCAGGCACGTCCCAAAGCTCCTTCAGGCCGATGCCGTAGTGCTGAGGGTCGCGCCCAGCGTCGAGTGAAAAGTCTTCGATCAGACGTTTGCCAATATGACCGCGGGCGCCTTCGGCAAACAGGGTGTATTTCGCACGCAGTTCCATCCCGGGCATATGGCCCTCTTTTGGCGAACCGTCGGCGGCCACGCCCATGTCGCCGATGAGGATGCCACGTACCGCACCGTCTTCAACGATGGCTTCCTGGGCGGCAAAGCCCGGGAATATCTCCACGCCCAGGGCCTCTGCCTGTTCCGCCAGCCAGCGGCATAAATTGCCAGCGCTGATCACGTAGCGGGTCAGGTCGCCGCCGGTATTATGCATGCTCTTGGGCACCAGGGCATTGGGCAGTTTCTGCGCCTTGTCAGCATCTTTCAGCAGGTAAACATCATCGCGGATGGCGGGCGTGTTAAGGGGCGCACCGCGCTCTTGCCAGTCGGGAAACAGTTCGTTGAGAGCGCGGGGTTCAAACACGGCGCCGGACAGAATATGCGCGCCGACTTCCGAGCCTTTTTCAACCACGCAGACGGTCAGTTCCTGCTCCGCGTCGTTGGCCTGCTGCATTAGACGGCAGGCTGCTGCCAGTCCTGAGGGACCAGCTCCGACGATGACCACGTCAAAGTCCATCACATCGCGTTCAACGTTATCCACCTGGTGTCTCCTTACTCTCATAAGGGCCATTGTTTACAATGACTAGCGATTGGGAACTAGCTTATAAAAACATGGCCTTAATTTTAAACGGTCGTTTGCTTCTGGTTATCCTTCATAATAGGCATAATACCTGTGTAAGGTCACGCCTACGATGCTAAATGGCGATTTAACATTTAGCGATGGTGAATGGCGGCCTATCTATCGATGGGGATTCGACCAAGGCCGTAAGCAACCCCTATTGTTGCAGGCAGGTAGGCTATGGCAAATTAAAAAGGTTTTTTACTTGCACACCTATCAAACGCTCGAATGAATTTTATGCGGTAGCCTTTCCATGGGCCGCAATGTGATATCCCAAGCTTCTCAAGGTGCCTGCCAGGTGGGTGCCATCCAGGGTTAACGGCTTCACCACAAGCCAAGCGAGGAACCTATGAAAGTACTTGTCGCGGTGAAACGCGTCATCGACTACAACGTCAAAATTCGTGTCAAAGCAGACCACTCTGACGTCGATCTTACCAACGTCAAAATGGCCATGAACCCTTTCTGCGAAATTGCCGTGGAAGAAGCCGTGCGTCTGAAAGAGAAGGGCGTTGCGACGGAAGTGGTCGCCGTGACGGTGGGCCCCAAGGCCGCCCAGGAGCAACTGCGCACCGCGCTGGCGCTGGGCGCGGATCGCGCCATTCATATCGAAACCGACGAGCGCGCTGAATCGCTGGCCGTGGCCAAGCTGCTGGCCAAGGTGGTTGATGAAGAGCAACCGGGCATGGTGATTCTCGGCAAGCAGGCCATCGACACCGACAATAACCAGACCGGCCAGATGCTTGCCGCCTTGACCAACCTGCCCCAGGGTACCTTTGCGTCAGAGGTGGCCGTCGACGGTGACAAGGTTCACGTCACCCGTGAAATCGATGGCGGCCTGCAGACGGTTGCATTGACGCTGCCGGCGATCGTCACGACCGACCTGCGCCTCAACGAGCCGCGCTACGCCAAGCTGCCGGATATCATGAAAGCCAAGAAAAAGCCCATGGACGTGAAGACCCCCGCCGATCTGGGTGTCGAGATGGCGTCCAAGGTCAGCCTTTTGAAAGTCGAATCGCCAGCGGAGCGCAAAGGCGGTATCAAAGTGGCCTCGGTAGACGAGCTGATCGACAAACTGAAAAACGAAGCCAAGGTTCTTTAAGGTCGGTTCTTTACAMCCCGTACTTTGAGACAAGTTCTTCGAGACAAGCGCTTTGAAAGGAGCTGATTTTATGAGCATTTTGGTACTTGCCGACCTKCATGAAGGCCARCTGGCGGGCGCCACGGCCCACGTCGTGGCCGCGGCTAAAGCCATTGGTGGCGATATCGACGTTCTTGTCGCCGGTGAAGGCGTTCAGGCCGCGGCCGAGGCGGCGGCCAAGCTTGAYGGYGTGAGTAAAGTACGCGTTGCGGATAACGCCGTTTAYGCCCACCAGCTTGCYGAGCCCATGGGCGCRCTGCTGGTCGAACTGGCCGATGGCTACACCCACGTRCTGGCCAGCGCCTCTACCACTGGCAAGAACGTACTGCCGCGTCTGGCGGCCTTGAAAGATGTCAGCCAGCTTTCCGATGTGCTTGCCGTGGATAGCGCTGATACCTTCAAGCGCCCGATTTACGCCGGCAACGCMATTGCGACCGTCAAGAGCGACGACGCGCTGAAAGTCATCACCGTGCGTACCACCGGCTTTGATGCCGTGGGCGATGGTGGYAGCGCCACCATTGAAGCCGTTGATACCGTGGTYGACAAYGCCCAGTCCAGTTTCGTCAAGCAGGAACTGGCCGAGTCGGACCGCCCGGAGCTGGGTGGCGCCAAGGTGGTCATCTCCGGTGGTCGCGGCATGGGCAACGGTGAGAACTTCAAGCTGCTCGATGGCATTGCCGACAAGCTTGGGGCGGCGATTGGTGCCTCCCGCGCCGCGGTTGATGCCGGCTTTGTCCCCAACGATATGCAGGTCGGCCAGACCGGCAAGATCGTTGCCCCGGATCTGTATATCGCCGTGGGCATCTCCGGTGCCATTCAGCACCTGGCGGGCATGAAAGACTCCAAGGTGATCGTCGCGATCAATAAAGACGACGAAGCGCCGATCTTCCAGGTCGCGGATTATGGCCTGGTGGGCGATCTGTTCGAGATCCTGCCGGAGCTGGAAAGCAAGCTGTAAACGCCTTGAAAAGAGTCTCGTAAAAGCCCCGTAAGGGGCTTTTTAGCGACTTTACAATAATAACCCAGCGAGTTGCCTATGCTAACGCGTCTAACCGCTTCGTTAACTCTGCCGGTGATCGGCTCTCCGATGTTTATCGTCTCCGGGCCTGAGTTGGTGATTGCCCAGTGCCAGGCGGGCATTATGGGTGCTTTCCCCGCGCTCAATGCCCGCCCAGCGGAGGTGCTGCGCGAGTGGCTGGAGCAGGTCACCCAAACCCTGGCTGATTATGACGAGCGTCATCCAGAACAGCCTTCAGCGCCCTTTGCGGTTAATCAAATCGTCCACCCTACCAATGATCGTTTAGAGCACGATGTGGCGCTGTGCGCCGAGTTTAAAGTGCCGCTGGTGATCACCAGCTTGCACGCGCCTAATCGTGTAGTGGAAAAGGTACACGCCTATGGCGGCTTGGTCTTTCATGACGTTACTACGCTGCGTCATGCTAGGAAAGCAGTGGATGCAGGCGTCGATGGATTGATACTGGTGTGCCACGGTGCGGGCGGTCATGCCGGGCGTTTAAATCCCTTTGCCTTTGTGGCCGAGGTGCGCCGCTTCTATGACGGGCCGCTGGTGCTGGCGGGGGCGATCACCAAAGGCGAGCAGATCGTTGCCGCCCAGGCGCTAGGCGTCGACTTGGTGTATATGGGCACGCGTTTTATTGCCACTCAAGAGGCCAATGCTCAAGCCGCCTACAAACAGATGGTGCTGGACGCTGCAGCGGGAGACATTGTCTATACCAACCTGTTTACCGGCGTGCACGGTAACTACTTGCGACAAAGCATTGAAAAGGCGGGATTAGACCCTAATGCGCTGCCTGAAGGCGATAAAAGCTCGATGCGCTACGGCTCAGGCGGTAGCAGTAAAGCAAAAGCGTGGCGGGATATTTGGGGCGCAGGGCAGGGCGTGGGTAGTATTGCCACACTGAATAGCGTGGCCGAAGAAGTCGCCACGCTACGCGCAGATTATCAGCAGGCGCAGAATCATTTACGGCGGCTTTGACGAAACGCCGCCACTCGCATCTGGAAATCCTCAGAGGCCTTGCACTGATCCTGTAGCTCGCCCTCTAACGCCATTGTGTCACTCAACGATCGCTGTGCGGCTTCACGCAGCGCGCGTTTGGTGGCACTTAACGCCTGAGGCGATTGACCCACCAGCGCTTGGGCCAACGAACGCACTTCTGCTAGCACCTGGTGATCTTCAACGACCCGGTTAGCCAAGCCGAGCGCCACGCAGCGCTCACCCGAAATGGGGGTCGCCAAGGCGGCCATCTCAAACGCCTGGGCGTGGCCAAGCTTGCGTACCAGATGCCAGCAGGCGCCGACGTCGGGGATCAAACCGATATTGATAAAGGCAAGCTTCAAGTAAGCGGAACGGCCCATGACCACCATATCGCTGGCCAGCACATAGGAAACCCCTATGCCTGCCGCGGCGCCACTAACCGCTGCAATCACCGGCTTTTCCATCGTCATTAAACTGCGCAGGGCGGGCAGAAAGAGCTTTTCCAGCCGCTCGCTGGCGGGCTGAGACGTCGCCTTCTCAAACTCCGACAGATCAGCCCCCGCACAAAACGCGCTGCCCTCACCGCGCAGAATGACGCAGCGAACCCGTTCATCAGTCGCTACCGCCGCCAGCGCTTGATTGAGCGCCAAGGCGGTGGTTTCATTCAGGGCATTGCGGACTTCTGGGCGCGCAATCGCTACTTCGACAACGCCGTTTTCATTAGCGCTGACAGTGACTAATTCGCCGGTGCGATCGGACATATCATGCTCCCTAGGCAACGCTTAACAGATCACTGACCGTTTCGAGATGGTAGTCGCTATCGCCCAGGTAGTGATCGAACATCACCAGGTGCTTGGCGTAGTTCGCGACATAGCACTCTTCGGTCATGCCCATTGCCCCATGAAGCTGGATGGCCTGTTCGGCAATAAAGCGCGCTGATTCGCCACAGTACGCCTTGGCCGCGGCAATTTTGTAATCCCGCTCGCTGGCAGGCAGGGTAAGGCTGGTTGCCGCTAAAATCGCCATGGAGCGGGATTGCTCCAGGTGTAAGTGCATATCCACCATGCGGTGTTGCAGCGCCTGGAAGGTGGATAGTGGCAGGCCAAACTGCTTGCGCTCTTTAAGATAGGCCAGGGTTTGGTCGCAGGCTTCTTCCATTGCGCCGATGGCTTGAGCGCAGATTGCCGCGCGACCTAGGGCCAGAACCTCGGCCAGCGCATCGCTGATATCTTCGCTCAGGCAATGGGCTAACGGCAGTGTAACCTTGTCTAGCGTGAGATCACCGGCAGCTTGGTCGTCGATAGTGCAATAAAGGTGCGACGATGCGCCGGGCGCACCCCTGGGCACAATGAATAGCCCTAATTTGCCGCTCTCCAACTGTGCCGTGACCAGCGTAGCTGCCGCCGCTTCGAGGTTCAGAACGACATCTTTTCTGCCATTTAACTGCCACTGACCGTCTTGCTGTTTAGCTTGGGTAGATACCGTAAAGGCATCATAGCGGGTGCTATATTCCTGCCAGGCAAACGCCAATTGGTGTTTGCCCTCAAGTAGTGGGGTTAGCCAGTGTTTCTGCTGCTCGCTGTTAGCGGTCAGGGCCAATAACTGGCCGGGTAGCACAAGGCCCGCAAGATAATGTTCTGGCACCAGGCCTCGCCCGAGTGCCTGCATAATAATCATCAGGTCGGTGCCATCGCCACCCAGCCCACCTACGTCTTCACTAAAGGGCATATGCAGTAGGCCAAGCTCAGCAAAGGTGCGCCAGAGTGCAGAGGCACCTTCGGGGGCAGCGGCAAGCATCGCACGGCGCTGCTCTGCGGAAACCTGATCGGCCACTAAGCGAGAGAGCGTCTCTTCGAGCATGCGTTGCTCGTCGGTTAAAGCAAAATCCATGGTGACTTCCTCACATAGCTAAAATAGTTTTGGCGACAATACTTTTCTGTATTTCGTTGGAGCCGCCATAAATCGACAGCTTGCGGCGATTGAAGTATTGAGCACTGGCGGAGGCGCTTTGGGCGCGCTCATCGTCCAGGCTGGCATCACCATGCAGGAAGTCGGGGAAGAACGGCAGAGCAGCAGGGCCAAGGGCGCGGCGGGTGAGCTCGCTTAGCTCCTGGCGCAGCTCTGAGCCACGCACTTTCAGCAGCGAGCTTTCTGCGCCGGGCACGCCGCCATCCCGGGCTGCGGCTATCACGCGTAGATTGGTTACTTCCAGCGCCATCAGCTCAAGCTCGGCTTTGACCACCCGCTGGCGGAAACTGGGCAGGTCCAACAGCGGTTTGCCACGATGCTCAACCCGGCTGGCGAGAGACTTCAGGTGGCGCAATGCCTGCTTGGCGTGGCCAAGCCCTGCAATGCCGGTGCGTTCGTGGGTGAGCAGGAATTTGGCGCAGGTCCAGCCCTGGCCCTCTTCTCCGACGCGGTTTTCAACCGGCACCCGCACGTTGTCTAAAAAGATTTCATTAACTTCGTGGGCACCGTCCAGGGTAATAATGGGTCGTACGGTAATCCCCGGCGTTTGCATATCGATCAACAGAAAGCTAATGCCCGCCTGCTTTTTAGCCTCTGGGTCGGTACGCACTAGGCAAAACAGCATGTTGGCGTGCTGGCCCAAGGTGGTCCAGGTCTTCTGACCATTGACGATATAGTGGTCGCCATCGCGTACCGCGCGGGTATTCAGACCTGCCAAATCGGAACCCGCACCGGGCTCTGAGTAGCCCTGGCACCACCAATCCTGATTGCTCAAAATGCGCGGCAGATAGTGCTGTTGCTGTTCGATACTGCCGAATTTCATGATGACCGGAGCCACCATGTTGACGCCGAAAGGCACGACCGTCGGCGCGTGGGCCGCGGCGCACTCTTCATCAAATATATGCCGCTGTACCGGTCCCCAGCCTGGTCCGCCGTGCTCTTTTGGCCAGTTAGAGGCGAGCCAACCCTGTTCGCTGAGAATGTTCTGCCAGCGTAGATGATCATCAGCGCGCAGGTGGCGGCCCAAGCGCACGCGTTCGCTAATATCGCTGGGTAGCGCATCGGCTAGAAAATGGCGTACCTCTGCACGGAATGCCTGCTCTTCGGGGCTAAAAGTGAGGTTCATTAATGTGTTTCCTTAAGGGTTGCCTGGCGGTGAGGCCCACCTAGATGGCGCGGATAGCCCAGTGCCTCTACCCCCAGCAAATCGATGTCACTCTCGCGGTAACAGAAGCCGTTTTTGGCGATACTGAGGCTCGCCTGTTCTAAAGCGTATTGCCGTCCGCTGCCTGATGCTTCTTTAATTTCAGCGTGCATGGTATTGAGCAGGCTTTGTCGTTGGCTGACCATGACGTTGGCTTTTAGCGTCTTTAAGGTGAGGGCAGCCTGCTGCTGGATCAGTGGCTCTGCACTTAAGTTGACCAGCTCTACCATGCTGCCGCCCTCGGGGATGACTAACTGTAATGCTGCCTCAGTCCCGCTGCTGATGCCGATCTCGTCCAGTTTGATGACGGGGCATCCCACGGCAGCATCCATGGGCGTATTCGGCGCCAGTAGACATAGCTCGGTGGCAGCGTCAGGTGCGCTAGTGAGGGTAATCCCCGCCCGTTGAGCGGCTTTTTGCAGGCGCTCGAATAGCGGATGCTCGCCCATTAGGGCGACGCGATTAAAAGCCTTGGCGTTGTCAATATTTGGCACTAAGTGAGGGCTGCGCGCGGCAAAAAACAGATGAATGAGTCCGGCGCGTTGGGGGGAGTCCATACAGGCCAAAAACAGTTCCCGCTCGCTGCGCAGGCCATCTTGAAGCGTTTCAGCCGTCACGCAGGCCTCCACCGCTTCAACAATGCGAAACGGCGAGAAGAGATCGGGAGATTCTTGGTGAAGACGCGACAGCGTAGAGTCGATCGCCTGGGGATCAGCTGAAGGAGGTGGTAGTTGACCAGTGATGCGCGACGTTTGGTTACCTGCCAGTACCTCTTTAGCTGCCGCTAGGCCCGCGTCAAGCGGCGTTTCTGCATTGCTGATGGCGTCGATAATGCCCGCCTCCAAGGCTTCCTCAGCCTCTACAAAGCGCCCGCTGGTAATCATCTCTAATGCGGGCTCAACGCCCACTAAGCGCGGCAAACGCTGGGTGCCACCGGCACCAGGCAACAGACCAAGCTTTACCTCTGGTAGCCCTACGCGGGCTCCCGCCAGCGCGACTCGGTAGTGGCAACCTAGTGCCACTTCTAAACCGCCGCCCAGGGCTGTGCCATGTAGCGCGGCAATCAGCGGTTTTGGGCAGGCTTCCAGATGGGTGATCACATCGGGCAGTAGAGGGTCTTGAGGCGGCTTGCCGAACTCACGAATATCCGCTCCGGCAATAAAGGTGCGGCCATCGGCTAGCACGACCAGCGCTTTAGCATCTGCGTCAGTAATACCCTCGTCAAGCGCATCGACTAAGCCACGGCGTACCGCACGACTCAAAGCATTGACCGGCGGATTGGTAATTTGAATAACGCCTATGTCGCCGTGGCGCTGGTAATGAACGGACATTGCTTGCTCCCATATTTCGCTTTGCGGAATAAATAGCCGCCCGCTGGCGGCTTATACAGTCGTCACGATCAAGTGTTAGAAGACGGGGTTAAGCCCGGCCTCTTCAAGCGCTGTACGACGCGTCTCCATCCATCCCGCTATAAACGCTTCTTCATCATCCGGCGCCTCAGCCTTATAGTCCTGCCACGTTTCCATTAGCAGCGTTTGGCGTTCAACCAGGGCGTTCTGGTGCTCTTCCATCTCGTCTGTCCAGATGCCAGTTTCTCGGTAATAGTCGACCACCGCATCGTGGAAAGGCACTACCCAGGTCATATTCTGGTTTTCCAACGCATAGCCGCTGGCGCCGGGAGCGTTGTCCTTATATTCGTCAAAGGACTCGACCAGCGTGGTGATCAAGCCACGAACGGTTTCAGGGGCAAGATCGGCATTGCTGACCATGATGGGGTAGGGATAGCTGGCGCTGGCAAGCGGCTGATCGGCATCAATACCTGCCCCCGAGGTCACGGTGTGTGGCTGAAAGTAGGGCGCCACGTCGAGCATGCGTTCCCAACCGGCTTCATCTTCAGCGGGTAATTCAGGCCACTGAAGCCCGCGTGGGCTTGCCGTAAGACGCTGTGCCGCTGGCGTGACCGTTGTGGTGATGGCGGCATCGGCACGGTCGCTGATAATCCCATCGAAGGCGGCGTTATAGCCGGGGAAGTCGACGCGTTCAACGTCGTCCCAGGTTAACCCGGCAAATGCCAGATACGCCTCGGCGGCTTTGTTTAGCGCGTCATCACCGCGCAGGTAAGCCAGCCGCTTGCCCTCTAGGTCAGCGATTGAGTCGATCTCAACGTCGCCGGCCACCGCCATGCCTAGCCCAAAGGTCGCCATCGAGGTTGAAATGACGCGGATGGGCTGAGGCCCCCAATCAGGTCTGGCAAACATCATTACGCCTTCGGAGCCGTAGTAGCTGGCGATGCCGCAGGCGCAAAGATCAACGCGACCCGTTTTTAATGGCGTCATGCGCATGGTGTCATTTTCACCGGGGATCACCCGCGACTGGGTGCCATGCTCTTCCTGCAGCAATTGGCTAATTGCCATGATTTGCGCGTTGCCGCTGGTGCCTGTGCCATAAGCGGTCCAGTTAAGGGTGCTGGGCATGGCGTTGACATGACTGGCGAGCAGCAGCATTCCAGCTACCACGCTGCCAACTGCGAGAGGGCGTCTTGTTATTGTGTGCATAAATTTCCTTGTGTGTTTGCCTGCTAGGTTAAGCGCTGGCAGAAAGCGAGCGTTGATGATGGCGCTGACTCAGTCGAGCCAAAACGACCCCGGGTAGCAGTGCCGCAGCGCCGAGGCCGATTAACTCCCATTGACTAAGCGGTACCATGCCGCCGCCGGGAAGCGCCAATAGCAGGCCGGCAATTAATACCAGGGCACGAATAATGCCCTCTTGGAGCGTCCCATACCCCAGTCTTCCGACGCCCATCAGGTAACCCTGCATGGCTGAGGCAAATAAAATGATGCCGATGATGGCTTGGATAAATACGGCCACGATCATCAGTGGCGCTCCCTGCATAATCAGTGCGGGATTAAGCACGAAGAGGAAAGGAATAAAATAAATCACGCTACCCAAACGCATGGCTTGCAGGCCCGTTTCCATGGGCTTGGCGCCAGCCACAGTGGCCGCGGCAAAGGCACCCAGCGCCACCGGCGGGGTAATAAAGCTCAGCATGCCCCAGTAAAGGATGAACATATGCACTGCCATGGGATCGAGCCCGCCGCCTTGAATCAGCGCAGGTGCCAACGCGACGGCGAGGAAGATATACGCAGCGGTGACGGTCATACCAATGCCCAGCACGAAGCTTGTAGCAGCGCCCATAATCAGCAGTAGTGGTACGCTGCCACCGGCGATATTAATAAAGTCGTTGGCAATGGTGCCGGAAAGCCCGGTCATGGAGAGCGCACCTACCAGCATGCCTACGCCGGCTAAAATCGCGATCAGTTCTGCAAATAACTTGGCGGCAGAAGAGAGAGTATCGCCGACGTCTTTCCAGCCCCAGCGATTGTGTTTAGAAAGTTGATTGAGTACCAATAACAGTGCAGTGGCGTAAAAGGGCGCTACAGCTTCACGCTGCATGACCAAAAGCATCCA
The DNA here is from genome assembly GCF_002119345.1 of Halomonas sp. CSM-2. NCBI lineage: Bacteria > Pseudomonadati > Pseudomonadota > Gammaproteobacteria > Oceanospirillales > Halomonadaceae > Halomonas > Halomonas sp. CSM-2. Next base: position 188,795 of record NZ_NBYR01000005.1, read on the forward strand.
GACCAACAATGCGAAAACGAAGATAAAGTACCAGCCCTCTTTTATGGTTTGCCAAAGAGAGGGCAGTTCATCGGCGGGTAAACCTTTAATATCGTTACGTGCCGCGTAGGCGTCGATCTGGATAAACAGGCCTAAAAAGTAGAGCACTGAAGGAATGACCGCTGCCAGGGCAATACTGGCGTAGGGAATATCAAGGAACATCGCCATGACAAAGGCAGTGGCACCCATTACCGGAGGCATTAGGACGCCACCGGTTGAGGCACAGGCTTCCACCCCACCTGCAAAGGATCGTTTCATACCAATACGGCGCATCGCCGGGATCGATAAAACGCCCGTGGTCAGTACGTTACTAATGACGCTGCCGCTCATTGAGCCCATCAGGCCGCTGGAGAAAATCGATACTTTGGCAGGGCCGCCGCGCACATGGCCCAACAAGGCAAAGGCTAGGTTAATAAAAAATTTACCACCGCCGCTTTTTTGCAGCACGACACCAAACACCAAAAAACCAATAACCAGGCCGGCGAATGCCTGCAGCGGTACACCCATGATGCTTTCGGTGCTCATGGTGTGGTACATGGCCGTCTCTTCAAGGCTTGAAGGAAACGCCTGAATAGGGCCAGGGACAATATCTGCCACCAGCGGGTAGAGCGAGAACACACCCGCAATAATTGCAATCGGTAAACCACCCGCCCGGCGTGATGCTTCAATAATCAGCAGCCAAAAAGCGTAGCTGGCGTAAATCGCCACATCCGGGGCAGCAAACGCCCAACCGCGCTCCAGTATTGGCACAGCGTTATAAACAAAGTAGCCCCCAACAATGAGTGTCGAAGCGCTGAGCAGGTAATCATACCAAGGAATAGGCTGTTCTTGCAGGCTGCTACGTAGAGGCCAGAGCAGAAAAACCAATGGAAGTAGCAGCGCGACGACGGCATAGTAAAACTGCGTTTCCAGGCCAGTAACAAAGGTAAGCCAGCCGATATTGAACAGGTAATCCAGCGTCATCAGCATCAAGACAACGGTGACAGTGGCTGGAATCCATTGCAGCGCGGTGGGAAGCTGACGAATTTGGCTGATCTTTTCTTTAACCTGCTGAGGATTAGCAGGCGAGGTTTCTGTAGTCATGGGGGCATCCGGTCAATCAGCAGGGGCGGCGAGCGCCGCCCCGTGGCGTATTACTCAAAGATCGGTTCGAAGCCAGCTTCGCTGAGTGCGGCAGCGCGGGCTTCCATCCAGTCAGCAGTAAATGCTTCTTCCTCATCAGGTGCGTCTTGCATAAAGCTTTCCCAGGCGCTTAGCAGTACATCCTGGCGTTCAACGAGCTTATCCTGGTGGGCCTGCATTTCATCGGTCCACACATCGATCTCTTTGTAGTACTCCACGACCGCATCGTGAAAGGGTATGACCCATTGAAAATCCTGTTCTTCCAAGGCATAGCCAAGGGCGCCGGGCGCGTTGTCTTTGTAGTCGTCAAAATTTACCTGCATGGCCTTGATCAAGCCGTAAGCAACGTTGTCATCCAGGTCTTGATTGGCAACCACAATGGGGTACGGGTAGCTGGCGCTGGGCACTGGGTTGTCAGCACTAATCCCCCCCGCGCCTGCGGTGACTTCATGGGGACGGAAATAGGGCGCCACTTCGGTCATGCGCTCCCAGCCCGCTTCATCTTCAGGGTCTAGTACCGGCCAGCTAATGCCGCGTGGGCTGCTGGCAAGCTGCTGGGCGGGCGGGGTTACGGTAGTGGTGAACGAGGCGTCGACATCACCGGCGATAATACCGTCGAATGAGCGTCCGTAGCCAGGGTAATCCACTCGTTCGACGTCGTCCCAAGTCAGGCCACCAAATGCTAGGTATGCTTCGGTGCCTTTGTTGAGTGCATCGTCGCCGCGGATATAGGCGATGCGTTTACCTTCGAGGTCGGCGGGTGTTTCAACGTCTAAGTCGCCTGCCACTGCTAAGGAAAGGCCAAACGAAGCGGTGGAGGTGGTAATGACTCTCAGCGGTTGAGGCCCCCAGTCTGGGTCGGCAAACATCATCACGCCTTCTGCCCCGTAGTAGCTGGATATTCCGCAGGCGCACAGGTCAACACGACCCTGCTTGAGCGGTGTCATACGTGATACGTCATTATCACCGGGCAAAATACGCACTGATGAATCGTATTTGTTCTGCAGCATGTTGCCGATGGCCACGGCTTGGGCGTAACCACTCGAGTTGGTGCCGTAGGCAGTCCAAGCCATGGTGCCGGGCAGTTCAATGTCACTGGCGTGGCTAACAGCGGCGCCGAGCAGTGATAGAGGTAAAGCGGCGATGAGTAGTCGGTGCGCAAATGGATGCATTGGGATGCTCCTTTATTGTGGTTGTGCTTATGGTTGAGTTACATTCTGCTCTTTATTGTTTTGCTGTGCGGTACTTGGTTTTGCAAAACGGTCAATTGATAGTAGAGAAGCCGCTGGGTAGCTGTCAATGTCATTATTGGTAGAGGCTCTCATTGACAATGGGCAGTTATAACCCGCTAGACAATTGGTAGATGTCAGTCAGTTACCAAGCTAATTTATTTAGGAATCGCAGACGGCTGTTGGCCAATATTCTGCTCTACTCTTCGATTCAGACATTTAGCTCTTACTCCTTTGGTATAGGCACTAGCTGAAGCACTTGACGTTCTAGTTCAGGGGTTTTAGCATTTTAATATGAAATTAGATTTTGCATAGCGAAATCACAAGAAAAATATAACATTAGCGATGCCGAGAAGCTCCGGCTGGTTATCTTCGGTAAACAGATAAACGACACCGACAACAATTAGATCGGAAAGATTTTGACTGGCATGCCAAGGCTCCCTCGCCTCAAAGAGCGATGCGCCCAACAAGAGCGTCAACGTTATACGTGAGATTGAAGTGGGCATCTCGGAGGACTATCCAGCACCAGCCCTTAATAGAGTTAGTCGTTAACTGAGCAAGCGCCAAGATGGCGCGGCAGCGGGGCGGATCCCCCGCTCCATCGGTTTGAGCGCAGTGCTCATGCCATCCCAGCGTGACATCTCTTGTCGATCTGTTGCCCCAGAGGGACGGGGGAAAAGCAGTCACGCGCCTAAAAATAATGAGGAATAGCATGTTCAGACCCTTCAAACGCAAAATAACATTAACAATCATCGGCACTTCCCTGATGCTTCCCATGGGAATAGCGAGTGCGCAAACGGCCCCCGCTGATGTCGAGGCCTTGCAAGCTCAGATGCAGGCACTGCAGTCTCAAATTGACGAACTCAAGTCACAACAAAGCTCCACAAAGGAGGAGGTCGCTACGGTAAGTGACAATGTTGTCACTCGCACACCGAAGGGTGATCTGCAGATTGGCGAGACCACGCTGTCGATTGGCGGATACGTCAAGGCTCAGGCCACGGTAGCCAACAACGGATTTAGTGATGGCAAGGCTAGCGAGATCGTCTCGGCTGGCTCCCTGCGTAACGTCGATGAGGACTTGGGTAGCCGCACTAGCTTTAGCGCGCGCCAGAGCCGCCTGAACGTTGGGACGGCCACACCGCTGGCGGGTGATACGCTTAAGACATTCGTCGAGATGGATTTTTACGGCGCGGATGGTGAGGCCAACGAATTTGTCAGTAACTCCTATGCACCGCGTCTGCGCCATGCCTACGGTAGCTGGGGCAACTGGTTGGCTGGCCAGACCTGGTCGACCTTTATGGATCTCAATGGGTTGGGTGAGGTCGATGCCTTTGGCCAGCATGCTAGCGTCATCTTCGTGCGTCAGGCGCAATTGCGTTATACCCGACCTTTCGAGGGCGGTAATCTACAGTTTGCTCTTGAGAACCCTGAAGATGGTGGCGATGATCAGTCGGTTCCGGATATCGTTGGGCGGGTAAACTTTGACGGTGATTGGGGGCATGTATCGGTGGCGGCTCTGGCACGCCGATTGGAAGTCGACAACGGGGTCGATGACGACAGCGAGTGGGAAGACGCCTACAGTGTGACAGCCCGCTTACCTACCGTTGGGCAGGATGATCTTCGTCTACAGGCTAATTATGGCAACCTTGGACGTTACATGGGCCTGCGTTCTTACCCTGATGCGCAGGTCGGAGAAGGCAATATTGATGGCGTTGACTCCTGGGGGGCCTCGGCAATCTATCGACACTATTGGACTGATGAATTACGCAGTTCACTGGCCTACTCGCGTACCGGGCTGGTCGATACGGGGGCAGGTGATATGACTGATAGCTATGACACGGCCTTTGTTAACCTCATGTGGTCGCCGATGGCGAACACTACCTACGGTATCGAATACCAGCGCTTCGATCTTGAGGAAGTCGACGGTGATGCCTTCGATTTGGACCGAGTGCACGTCTCGGCACAATATAGTTTTTAACATTTCCTAGATAGTGATTGCACTGGCTTCGTATGCGATGCCAGTGCATTACTGGCCATCGCTGCGCCAGCAGCTACTGGCTGATGAGTAACACCCCAGCCTGATTCGAGCCGCAAAAATCCACCACTCTAAGAGCGCGATACAGAGGGGAAACCATCTGTAGCTCGGCAACCCCACGGCACAAACCAGCTGTTCCAGCAGGTGATCTTGCGGGTTCTGATTGGGTCTTCGAACTAGTGTTGGTGGGTACATCATTATCCATTGGCAAAGTACGAACAGATGAGTCGTATTTATTTTGCAACATGTTCCGAATGGTAATTTTCTGGGCATAGCCATTGGAGGTAGTTCCATAAATTATTGATTATAAATGGTTTTAACATTGTCTTTTATGTTTTAGGACGACGGAAAAGAGCTTTGTAGTGTCAGAGGTAAAATTAAAGAAGCAGTGTTAAAACTTTTCGAGCTGTATTCATCTATTTTTTAATTCCGCATAGCAAAATATTGTTTTATTATTCAAAAATTGATATTACTGTCTGTCAATCGCATATCAATTGCAGCTGCTGATTTTGCTTGGCGAATAATTGGTTTGCTTTGTTAAACAATAATTGTTGGAGCTGAGAGGATGAGTCACTTTAATTGGGACGACCCGCTTCTGCTGGAACAGCAAATGACCAGCGAAGAACGTCAGATTCGTGACGCAGCATATGAATACTGCCAAGAAAAATTACAACCACGGGTTCTGTCAGCATTTCGCGAAGAACGTTTCGACCGGGAGATCATGTCGGAGATGGGTGAGTTGGGCCTTTTGGGCGCGACGGTATCGACAGAATACGGTGGCGCTGGCATCAATAATGTTGCTTACGGCCTCATCGCCCGTGAAGTGGAGCGTGTCGATTCCGGCTATCGCTCGGCCATGAGCGTACAGTCATCGTTGGTAATGTACCCGATCGAAGCCTATGGCTCCGAGGAACAGAAGCATAAGTACCTACCCAAGCTTGCCACTGGAGAGATGGTAGGGTGTTTCGGTTTGACCGAACCCGACCACGGCTCTGACCCCGGCTCGATGGTCACGCGTGCAGAGAAAGTTAATGGCGGTTACCGCCTCACTGGCGCGAAAATCTGGATCACCAACAGCCCGATTGCCGATGTCGCTGTGGTATGGGCTAAATCCGCTGCACACGATAATAAGATAAAAGGCTTTATCGTTGAGCGGGGCACTGAGGGATTCAGCGCGCCGAAAATCGAGGGCAAGGTCTCATTGCGTGCCTCAATCACCGGCGAGATCGTACTGGATAACGCTTTTGTACCGGAAGAGAACTTATTGCCAAATGTTAGCGGCTTAAAGGGACCGTTTGGCTGTTTGAACAAAGCGCGCTTCGGAATTGCTTGGGGTGTTATGGGTAGCGCTGAATTCTGCTGGCATGCCGCGCGTCAATACACGCTAGATCGCAAGCAGTTTGGACGCCCTCTCGCGGCCAATCAGCTGATTCAGAAAAAGCTCGCTGATATGCAGACCGAAATTACGCTGGGCTTGCAGAGCGCGCTTCAGGTGGGCCGCCTGCTTGATAGCGGTAATTGGGCGCCGGAGATGATTTCTTTGATAAAGCGCAACAACTGCGGCAAGGCATTGGATATTGCCCGCTTATCGCGAGATATGCACGGCGGCAACGGGGTGTCGGACGAGTATGGTGTGATTCGCCATATGGTGAATTTGGAGTCGGTCAATACCTATGAAGGCACGCACGATATCCATGCGCTGATTCTGGGTCGTTCACAGACTGGCATACAGGCGTTTTTCTGAACTTAAAAAAATAAGGCATCCAAACATGGAAAACATAGAACGCGATTGCATGGAGTTTGATGTTGTGATCGTCGGCGCGGGACCGTCAGGTCTATCCGCCGCGTGTCGCCTGATGCAACAGGCTAATGAGGCCAAGAAAGAACTCAGTGTATGCGTGGTGGAAAAAGGCTCAGAGGTGGGCGCACATATTCTTTCGGGTGCCGTGTTTGAACCCCGCGCTTTAAAGGAGCTTTTCCCCGATTGGGAAGAGCGAGGCACACCGCTGACAACGCCTGTAATCCGCGATGAAGTCTACTTGCTCAGAGACGCCGTAAAAGCGCAGAAGCTACCTAATGTCCTTGTGCCGAAGAGCATGCATAATACCGGCGGGGATATCACACGCTATGTAATCAGCGCTGGCAATCTAAGCCGCTGGCTCGCTGAGCAGGCAGAGGCACTGGGCGTCGAGATTTTTCCTGGTTTTGCCGCTCAGGAGCCTATTATCGAAAATGAGGTTGTTCGCGGCATCATGATCGGCGACATGGGAGTGTCTGCTGACGGCATGTCAAAAGATGGCTATATGCCGGGCATGGAGCTGCGTGCCAAATACACTCTTTTTGCCGAGGGGGCACGCGGCCATCTTGGCAAGCGACTAATCAAAGAGTTCGCTCTCGATGCCGGGCGCGATCCGCAGCATTACGGTATCGGCCTAAAAGAGCTGTGGGATGTTCCGGCTGATAAGCATGAGCCCGGCTTAGTGATGCATGGCTCGGGCTGGCCACTGGATAGCGATACCCATGGCGGCTGGTTCCTCTATCATGCGGAGAATCATCAGGTCGTGGTGGGGTTGATCATTGATCTATCTTATCCGAACCCTTGGACCTCTCCGTTTGATGAATTCCAGCGGATGAAACACCACCCGGTCATTAGCCAGTATTTGGAGAGCGGCAAGCGCGTGGCGTATGGGGCTCGTGCCATCACCAAAGGTGGCTACAATTGCTTGCCTAAAATGACTTTCGCGGGCGGACTTTTAATCGGTTGTGATGCGGGTACGCTAAATTTTTCCAAGATCAAAGGCTTACATACGGCAATGAAATCCGGCTTGGTAGCAGCTGAGAGCGTTTTTGAGGCGCTCCAAGTCGGTGACGAAGGCGGCCAAGAACTCACGTCTTTCACCAAGAAGTGGGAAGGAAGTTGGGCATTTGCCGAATTAAAAGAAAGTGCAAGCTTTGGACCTGCGATTCACAAGTATGGACCCATCCTTGGTGGGGCATACAACTTTGCCAATCAGCTACTCAGTGGCAAGCTGCCTACCCTTCACGATAAAATCCCCGACCACAGCACGCTTAAACTGGCTGATCAATGCGATAAAATTAACTACCCCAAGCCGGATGGCAAGCTATCATTCGATAAGTCCTCGTCGGTATTTCTCTCCAATACCAACCACGAAGAGAACCAGCCCTGCCATCTTCGCTTGGCTGATTCAGGGTTGCCGATTCGCGAAAATCTCCCTAAGTATGCTGAACCCGCACAGCGCTTCTGTCCTGCAGGTGTTTATGAAGTGATTGAGGATGATAAGGGAAAGCCCAAGTTCCAAATCAACTTCCAAAACTGCGTTCACTGCAAAACTTGCGATATTAAAGACCCCGCGCAAAACATCACCTGGGTTGCGCCGGAAGGAGGGGGAGGTCCTAATTATCCAAATTTTTAGGGCTTGTTGACGTTTAAATCCTGAGCTCAACTGATAAGTGCAACATCTGACTTATTAGAATCAGAATTGGATTAAGCGGCTTAACTTTGATCTGGGTTGTCACAAATGAGCTGACCGCTCCGATAGTGAGGGGTCACCTTGGAATACGACATCGTCATGCTCGATACTATACGATTGAGGAAAATATTTTCGCTCTATATACGTCCAAACCAATGTGGGCTGCGGGGATACGTAGGTCTCTTGGTGCTGGACCATTGGCGATAGTGCTGCGTTAGACTGAATCATAACCTGGCTTATGTAATACATGATTGCCTCAACCTCAATCTATCCACGACGTTGAGGAGAGGCAGTTCATCTATCATGCTTAATCAGTGCAATCTTTCGTTACTAAGCTCGCCGCTTGGTCTTTTTTATGTCTGGCTGGCTGTCATTGGCATCGCTTGGCTGGGGCAGCGAAGGCAGCGACTTGGCCAGCATTTCCACGCTGTGGCGGTAGTAAAGCTGGCTTTTGTTATGCTCGCCGAGACTGGCGTAGAGGCGAGCAAGCTCGGCGCAGACCACACCGCTGGGGCGTTGGCGTTGGCTGGCCTCAAAGTACTCTTGTGCTTTGGTCCATTTACCGGTGCGTAGTGACAATCGCCCGCAGGCAAGCAGCAGCTCGGGGTCGTTAGGCCGTTCCTGAAGCCATTTTTCCGCTTTGACGAGCTGGCGTGACGGATCGACATTGAGCAATCCGTAACGCTTCACAAGCCGGGCATCCCAGTGGTGATCGAGAGAGTGATTCAGCAACCGTTCGGCAATGGTGTCTTCGTTGGCCTGTAGCAGGGCCTCGGCGTACAGCACGATGAGCTCGGTCTTGCCGCGCAGGTAGTCGGGCATGTCTGCCCAGAGGCTGCGAACACGCTCGATATCGCTCGGATTTTTGGCCTCGAAGATAATCAGCTCACGGTATGCCTTGAACTCGAGTTCTTCGCGCTCCTGCTGTGAAATCAGCTTTTGCGCGGCTAACCGAGGGATCAACCGGCGTAATCCTTCCCAGTCGTTGACGCTCAGGAAGACCTGCTTGAGAAGCTTGAGTACTTGCGGGTGATTAGACAGCTGCTTGTCCAAGCGGTTAAGAATTGCCAGCGCTTCTTCAGGCTGCTGGCGGTCGATCAGTAATTGCGCCTGCATCAAGCCAATGGCGGTATCAGCACCTTCCGTCGTCAGTTGGGCTTGATTGATGTGCTCTTGGGATTGGGTGTAGTTGCCTTGATAGTGTGCCGCCAGGGCTGCCGATAGGTAGTTCACCAGCGGCGTGCTGGAATCATCGGCCGCTTTCACCAGCGTTTTTTCTGCGCGTTTCCAGCGCCCTTCGGTCATGGCCACCAGCCCCCGCACAGTGCGCTTCATGGCACGGCGGTTGCGGGCGCGGCTATTCCAGGTGCGAAATCGGCCTACCGGGCGAATCATGCCGCTTAGCAGGCGCAGTATAAAATGCAGCACCAGAAAGGCGGCCAACAGCAGTACAAGGCCAAACCAGAAGGAGGTTTGCACCGAGGTGTCACCGACGCGTATCAGCCAGTAGCCGGGCACTGACATCATCAGGTGGCCAAACAGCGCCCCAACGGCGAGCCCGGCAACAATCAGTAGGATGAGCTTTCTCATGACTCACCTCCCTCTTGTTGCTGGCGCGACTCGTGGCGGTTGTCGATAAATTCCGCCATGGCCTGTTGCGATCCGCTGATATCCGGCAGTTCGGGCTCGACGGTCACCTCCTTGAGTTCTTCAAGGCGCTCGATCACGCGCTGGGTTTCTTCCCGAGAGGTGTCATAGTAACCGTTGATCAGTTCCAACGCCTTGTCGATACTCGCTTCGTAAAGCGACTGCTCTTCTTTGAGCAAGGCTAACTGGGATTGCTCAAGTATCAGCCGCAGACTTTGGCGCAGGTATGATTCCTGCTCCGGCGTGACCAGCGCTTCCAGGGCTTCGTCATGGTGGCGAATCATCACCAGGTCTTTCAGTTCTTCGCCGAAGCGGGCCAGTTGTCGCTCGAAGGTGCCTGTGGGCGGCTGCTCGATGCTCGAGGTCACCGCACGCTCTTCCACTGCCTGGGAAAGGCGCAACCCGGCGACGCGTTCCTGTTGCGCATTCAGCGCCAGATAGACCCCGGTGCGGTCCAGGCGCGGGACAGCATCAAGGGCGGCCAGTTCGTTGGCGATTTCCCGCCGGACGGATGTCAAGGCAGGGTTGTCGGCATCTTCCAGGCGCGCATCGGCGGTGCGCAGCAGCGCAGTGGCACCTTCAACATCACCTTCCAACTGCAGACGCTGGTTGGCGAGGCGCAATAAATAAGCGGCTTCGGCATGCAGCCAGTCGCGCTCATCGGTTTCCTGCTCTTGAGATAGTTGCGCCAGTACGTCGTCCAGGGTGTCGTCGACGTTGCTGCGATAGTTGGCAAACTCATCGCGCAGCTCGCTGATGGTGCTGTCAAACTGTTGCTCGCGCTGGGCCTGAGCGTTTTCAAGCTGCGCGGCAAGGTCGTCAACGGCCTGTTGCGTCGCACTGCTTTCACTGAGTTCATTAAGTCGCTGCTGCTGGGCTTCCAAGCGTAGCCAGCCCTGCCAGGCGACCACGCCCACCGCTATCGCCAGTAGCAGTACCAACACAATGGCAAACCCGCCTTTGCCTTTGCCGCCGCCAGTGGGCGGCGTGGATTGGGACGGCGGGCTTTGCTTGTTGCCGGATGAAGGCGTTGACGACGAAGCAGGACTTTTTGCGCTGCTGGAAGAGGTATCCTGTGAAGAGCCACTCTTCTTGGGATCGCTGGACGCAGAGGCTTGTTGCCCGTCGCTTGATTGATTGGCGCCTTGGTTCTTTGGCTGGGTTGTATCCTGAGCGGCGTTTTTGGCGCTTTTCTGGCGTCGCCGTGAGCGCTGACCACTGGATGAGGAAGCAGGCGTCTGCGACGACGCTGAGGTGTTTGTCGAGGGGCTGGAATCGTCGCCATGACTACCAGGGACGCCATTAGGAGGGGAGCCGGTTGTGGAGGATGACGACGGCGCCGCCTTGTCCTCACCAGCGGTATTCGCCGCGTTTTTCTGGGTGTCGTCCTGATCGCTTGTTTGTTTGCTCATCTGTCGCTAGCCCTTGTTAAGTTCCTTGATCGACATCGGCACCCGCTGGGTCTAGGTCCGAGCCAACGCGGCGATTAACGCCGGTGGTGTGGCCCCTGACGCCACAATGGGGTCGCAAAACCCCAGTCTTTCAGCCAGTGTAGCCAAACGGCGACTGGAAACGATTAGCGGTTGGTTCAACGCTGCCGGTTGGCACCATTTTGCCAGATGTTCTAAGAGTTCGCCGCTGGTGACGATCAACGCCCGGTAATTACCCGTTGCGAGCCGAGCTTTTACGGGGCTCGATGGTGTCAGCAAGCGGCGTCGGTAGACGGCCAAAGCGGTCACCTGCGCGCCGCGTTCGGCAAGCGTATCCGCTAATAGCGGTCGACCGCCTTCACCTGCGACTATCAATACGCGCTGGTGGGATAGCCTTTGCAGTGATGCCAAGCGCAGCAGCGCTTCGCTGGTATCCTCACTCTCACGCGGCGGCGGGACATGCACGCGCACGCCTAACTGGTCGTAAAGCAAGGCCGCTGTACTTTGACCAACGCTATAGTAGTCAATGCCGACCGGCAGCTGTGGCCAGTAGCGATCAAGCGCCTCGCTCAAGCAGCCAGCGGCAAAGGGACTCACAACAACGATCTTATGGTACTGATCAATATTTAGCCAAACCTGGCGCAAGGTCGTGTCTTCGGGCAGCGCCTGAAGCTGCATCACGTCCAGTGTCTCAGCGTTGACGCCCTCGCGGCGCAGTGCCTCTGCAAGCACTGTCCCTCGAGTACCAGGCCGGGTGATCAGTACCGGTAGCGTCATATCTCGTTGCCGTATACCTCGGCCAGAATCTTGCCTGCTCCCTGGTCAAGCAACTCCTCAGCGATGCGAATACCCAACGCTTCGGGTTCGTGCATCGAGCCGTGGCCCTCCGCACGGAGCACTTCGGTGCCTTCCGGGTTGCCGACCAGCCCACGCAGCCACATCGTCTCGTTATCAAGGTCCAGCACCGCATGACCGGCAATGGGCACTTGGCAGCCGCCTTCCAGGCGCGTATTCATCGCCCTTTCCGCGCGAACGCGTGTGGCAGTATCAGCATCGTCCAACGGCGCCAGAAGTGCAATTAATTCAGGATCGTGCAGTCGGCACTCAATGCCAAGGGCGCCCTGCCCGCAGGCGGGTAGGCAGATTTCAGGCGGCATCGCCTGGGTAATGCGGTCGTCCAGGCCAAGCCGCTTGAGGCCGGAGGTGGCCAGGATGATCGCCTCGAATTCACCGCTATCCAGCTTGCCCAGGCGGGTCTGGACATTGCCGCGCAGGTTCAGAATGCTGAGATCAGGACGCGCCTCGCGCATCTGTAGTCCCCGTCGCAGGCTGGCCGTGCCAATGCGAGCCCCCTCCGGCAGCTCGTCAAGGCTGCGGTAATGGTTCGAGACAAAGGCGTCGGTGGGGTCGGCGCCTTCGAGAATTATCGACAGGCCCAGGCCTTCGGGGAAATGCATGGGGACATCTTTCATGGAATGCACCGCGATGTCGGCGCGACCGTCCAGCATGGCCTCTTCCAACTCCTTGACAAATAATGCTTTGCCACCAATTTTGGAAAGCGGTGTATCGGTGATCTTGTCGCCTCGCGTGGACAGCGGCACAAGTTCAACCTCAAGTCCGCTGTGCGCCGCCATCAGGCGGTCGCGAACATGCTCCGCTTGCCACATCGCCAGTTGGCTTTTCCGCGTGGCGATGCGTAGTTTGGTGATAGATGCCACGTTATTCTCCTTTTGCCGCTGACACGGCGCGTCAAATTATGATAGTTCTCATCATAAAGCACCCGGCTACCCAGTAAAAATAACCAATACCGCAAGTGATCTTGAATGCGTCCCAAGTTGCTTGCCTCAGGATACCCTATGACGCCCTCTGCACCGTATGGACAGCTGGATCAATTTTTCCTGCTTTCCCATGATTTATTTTTCTGTATTGACCTGGAAGGGCGGTTTTTGCAGGTAAACCCTGCGTTTGAGAACCTGCTGGGTTATTCAGCGGACGCACTCGTGGGTAGGCACTGTGGCAAGGTGGTTGACGTGCGGGACCACCTTCTCATCGAGACAATGTTTGAGCGCTTGATCCAGGGGCACGATGTTCCCATCTTCGAGGTGCGGGCCCGCTCGTCCTCACAGGCGCTTCACTGGTTAGAGGTCGATCCTTCGCTGGGCGACGGGGTGGCCTATGTCATCGCGCGGGTGGTGTCGGATCGCAAAGCCACCGAAAGCCGACTGAAGCTCCTCGAACGCAGCGTCGAGTCAAGTACCAATGGCATGATCATTGCGGATGCGGCCCATGCTGACTTGCCTATCGTGTACGTTAATACCGCCTTTGAGCGGATCACTGGATATACCCGCGAGGAAGCGCTTGGCCGCAACTGCCGTTTTTTGCAAGGCGACGATACCGATCCAAATACGGTCAAGCAGCTACGCCGGGGTGTCGCTGATGGTATAGAAGTGCATGTGGTAATTCGCAACTATCGGCGCAATGGCAGGCCTTTCTGGAACGATTTATACGTTTCTCCGGTGCGCGATACGTTGGGGCAAGTGACCCATTTCATCGGCGTGCAAAACGATATCTCTGAACAGCGCGAGTACCAGGCACAGTTGGCTTATAACGCCAGCCATGATGCGCTGACGGGGTTGCCCAACCGGACGCTGCTGACCCAGCGCCTGGATCAGGGATGCCTGGTGGCGCGCCGCTACCAGCGTCATCTCGCCGTGCTGTTTATCGACCTGGACGAATTCAAGCCGATCAATGACACCCTTGGGCATGAAGTCGGTGACTTTATTCTGATGGAGGTCGCCAAGCGGCTGGAAGAGGAACTGCGCCCCTGGGATACCGTAGCGCGTTTCGGCAGTGATGAATTTGTGGTCCTCCTGCCGGATCTGGCTCACCACAGCGACGTGATTCAAGTGGTTGAGCGGATTCTCAAACGATTGGCGACACCCTACTGGCATCAAGGCAGCGAGTTGCGCATTACCGCAAGTATCGGTGGGGCGATGAGCGACGGTACCCTCAGTGACCCTTCCCAGTTGATCCAGCAGGCTGACTTGGCCATGTACAAGGCCAAGCGTCGCGGGCGTAATACCTGCCAATGGTATACCGAGGATCTCAACCGCAAGGTCAGCGAACGGGTCAGCCTGCGCAATGCGATGCAGTATGCGATTGAGCAGCAGCAGTTCGAGCTGTATTTCCAGCCGCAAATGCACGGGCCCAGTGGCAAGGTGGTGGGCGTGGAAGCCCTGATCCGCTGGCCGCACCCTGAACGTGGCTTCATTCCGCCCGGGGATTTTATTGGCCTGGCGGAAGACACCGGGCAAATCATCCCGATCAGCGACTGGGTGCTCGCCACTGCCTGCCGCGTTGCCAAGCAACTGAACGAGCTGGGCCTGGGGCGAATTACCATGGCGGTGAATGTTTCGCCGATGCATTTCCAGCGCCCCGGTTTTCTGGAAACGGTTGAACGGGTGCTTGAGGAAAGCGACCTGGCGCCGGAACTGCTTGAGCTGGAACTGACCGAAGGCGTATTGATGGATAGCGCGGAGCAGGCCATTCAAGCGCTGAAGCGCATACGGCAGTTGGGCGTTCACATTGCCATGGATGACTTTGGCACCGGTTTTTCCAGCTTGAGCTACCTTAAACGCCTTCCCATTAACAGAATCAAAATTGATCGTTCATTTGTGCGTGATGTGATTACTGATCGCCACGATGCCGCCATCATTGATGGCGTTGTTGCCATGGCGGGAAAGATGGAGCTAGAGGTGCTGGTCGAGGGCGTGGAAACCGCTGAGCAGTTTGCCTACCTTGCTCAACGTCACTGCGACTACTTGCAGGGCTACTACTTCGCGCGCCCCATGCCATTGAACGCCCTGCTTGATTTCTTAGCGTCGCCCCCGACGTTGTCGACGCCCTAGGCATTGATGCCGTCGTGATAAAAACGGCGTGCCGCTCCCGAGGGCGACTCTGTTACACTTTCCGCTATCGACTCTAATTGTTTTGTCAGCAGGATATGCCTCCGATGAGCCAAGCTACGAACCAGTCTTGGGGCGGTCGCTTCAGCGAGCCCACCGACGCCTTTGTTGAACGCTTTACCGCGTCCGTCAATTTTGATCAACGCCTGGCGCGCCAGGATATCCAGGGATCTATCGCCCACGCGACGATGCTGGCGCGCGTCGGCGTGCTGACCGACGACGAGCGTGACGCGATTATCAACGGCCTGAGTGAGATCAAGGGCGAAATCGAGCGCGATGAGTTTGAGTGGTCGGTGCCGCTGGAAGACGTGCACATGAACATCGAAGCCCGGCTGACCGACAAGATCGGTATTACCGGCAAAAAGCTTCACACCGGGCGTTCGCGCAATGATCAGGTGGCCACTGATATTCGCTTGTTCATGCGCGACGCCATCGACGTCATAGAAGCCGAGCTTGTCCGCCTGCGCGAGGGAATGATCGAGCTTGCTGACCGCGAAGCCGAGACCATCATGCCCGGTTTTACCCACTTGCAGACCGCCCAGCCGGTGACTTTTGGCCACCACTTGCTGGCCTGGCAAGAGATGGTCGCCCGCGACCACGAGCGCCTGCTGGACTGCCGCAAGCGGATCAACGTGATGCCCCTCGGTGCTGCGGCGCTGGCCGGTACCACCTACCCGATCGATCGTCACGTGACCGCCGAACTGCTGGGCTTTGAGCGCCCGGCGGAAAACTCGCTGGACGCCGTGTCCGATCGCGACTTCGCCATCGAATTCACCAGCTTCGCCAGTATCCTGTTGATGCACCTGTCGCGCATGAGCGAAGAACTGGTGCTGTGGACCAGCGCCCAGTTCGATTTTATCGATTTGCCCGACCGCTTCTGTACCGGCTCGTCGATCATGCCGCAGAAGAAAAACCCAGATGTGCCTGAGCTGGTGCGTGGCAAGACGGGCCGCATCTATGGCCACTTGATGAGCCTGCTGACCCTGATGAAGTCCCAGCCGCTGGCCTATAACAAGGACAATCAGGAAGACAAGGAACCCCTGTTTGACGCCGTGGATACCGTGCGTGATTGCCTGAAAGCGTTCGCCGACATGGTGCCGGCCATCGAGCCGAAAAAAGCCAGCATGTTTGAAGCGGCGCGCAAAGGCTTTTCCACGGCCACCGACCTGGCTGACTACCTGGTGCGCAAAGGGGTGGCCTTCCGTGATGCCCATGAGATCGTCGGTCAGTCGGTGGCCTATGGCCTGAGGACTGAAAAAGACCTTTCAGAAATGACGCTAGATGAACTCAAGCAGTTCTCGGCCACTATTGAGCAGGATGTATTCGAGGTGCTGACGCTGGAGGGCTCTGTGGCCGCGCGCAATCACATCGGCGGAACGGCCCCCGACCAGGTGCGTGCCGCCGCCCAGCGTGCCCGCGAGGCACTGGCAACCTTGAAAGGGGGGGCACTATGAAAAAAATTGCCTTACTCGCCGTGGTGGCCCTGTTGCTGGTCGGCTGTGGACAAAAAGGGCCGCTCTACCTGCCCGATGACGATAATGTCGATCAGCAGGAGGGTTAAATGGATCATTTTAACGACCGTGACGGCCTGCTTTTTGCTGAAGATGTCCCGCTTGACCGTATCGCCGAGACATACGGCACGCCTTGTTATGTCTATTCAAAGGCAACACTGACGCGCCATTTCCGCGCCTACACCGAAGCGTTGGGCGGCCATCCACACCTGATTTGCTACGCGGTAAAGGCAAACTCCAATCTCGCCGTGCTGGGGCTGTTGGCCAAGCTGGGAGCGGGTTTTGACATTGTGTCGGTGGGCGAGCTTGAGCGCGTGCTCAAGGCGGGCGGTGACCCGGACAAGGTCGTGTTTTCCGGCGTGGCCAAGCAGCCCCATGAAATGGCCCGGGCACTTGAAGTGGGCATCAAATGTTTCAACGTCGAGTCACGCCCCGAGCTCGAGCGGCTGAACGCCGTGGCGGGTGAGCTTGGCAAGGTGGCCCCGGTGTCGCTGCGGGTCAATCCCGATGTGGACGCGGGTACCCACCCATACATTTCCACTGGCCTTAAGGACAACAAGTTCGGCATTCCCGTCGACGATGCCCTGACGGTGTACGAACTGGCCGCAAGTCTGCCCAACCTGCAGGTCAAGGGCCTGGATTGCCATATTGGTTCGCAGCTTACCGAAACCGCGCCGTTTCTGGATGCGCTGGAGCGTTTACTGGTGCTCATGGAGCGCCTGCGCGAGCGTGGCATCGAGATCGACCATCTGGACCTGGGCGGCGGCCTTGGCGTGCCCTACCGGGATGAAACCCCGCCGCACCCGTTTGACTACGCAAGCCAGCTACTCTCGCGCCTGTCGCGCTGGGAAGGCGGCGAGCAACTGACGCTGCTGTTCGAACCCGGTCGTTCGATTGCCGCCAATGCGGGGATCATGCTCACCCGTGTGGAGTTTTTAAAACCTGGCGAAACCAAGAACTTTGCCATCGTGGATGCCGCCATGAACGATCTGATACGCCCGGCGCTGTATCAGGCATGGCAGGCCATTGTCCCGGTGGATACGCGATCAGCGCGCGAAACCTCAATCTACGATGTGGTGGGGCCGGTCTGTGAAACGGGCGACTTTTTGGGTCAAGAACGCGAGTTGGCGATTGCCGCGGGCGACCTGCTGGCCGTGCGGTCCGCCGGCGCCTATGGGTTTGTCATGGCCTCCAACTACAACAGCCGCCCGCGCCCCGCTGAAGTGATGGTAGACGGCGAACGTTGTCATCTGGTCCGCGCCCGTGAAACGCTGGAAAGCCTGTGGTCCGGTGAAGCCTTGCTGCCCGAAGGAGGCTGCTAATGCTTTTGCACTTCACCAAAATGCACGGCCTCGGCAACGACTTTATGGTGGTCGACCTGGTCACCCAGCGCGCCCGCCTGCGCGACGAGCAAATACGCCAACTGGCGGATCGGCGTTTTGGCATCGGTTTTGACCAACTGCTGATCGTGGAGCCGCCCCGCGACCCTGATATGGACTTTCGCTACCGGATTTACAACGCTGATGGCAGCGAAGTCGAAAACTGCGGTAATGGGGCGCGCTGCTTTGCGCGCTTTGTCCGTGAACAGCGTCTGACCCACAAGCACGAAATTCGTGTTGAAACCGCTGGCGGACCGCTGGTGTTGAATGTTCAGCACGACGGCCTGGTGCGTGTCGACATGGGTCAGCCGCGCTTTAATCCGGCAGCCGTGCCGTTCGACGCCCCGGGCGACCAGCCGCTGCACGATGTCGAGGTGGATGGTGAAACGCTGCAACTGGGTGTGGTATCGATGGGCAACCCCCATGCGGTGCTTCAGGTCGATGACGTTGATACCGCTCCCGTCGCGCGTTTGGGTCCGCTGCTCGAAGCGCATCCGCGCTTTCCCAAGCGTGTGAACGTGGGGTTCATGCAGGTGCTGTCGGCAAGCGAAATCCGGCTACGGGTATTTGAACGCGGTAGTGGCGAAACGCTAGCCTGTGGTACCGGGGCCTGCGCCGCCGTTGCCAGTGGTATCCGCCAGGGGCTGTTAAAAAGCCCGGTGCGCGTCCATTTACTCGGCGGCGAATTGAGTGTCGAGTGGTCGTCACCCGAGTCACCGCTGATCATGGTGGGGCCGGCGACGCATGTCTTTGACGGCCGGGTAGCGATTTACTAGCGCTTTTGAACAACCGATAGAGCAAGCAGTCTTTGACTAACCCAAGGAGAACGGCGATGTCCCAAGCCCCAGAACCGCGCAAAACGCTCGACCCCGATCAAGTCGCGTTTTGGCTGGCGCGTCATCCCGATTTTTTCGTGGGGCGGGAAGGGCTGCTGCAGCAGTTGCAGGTTCCTCATCCGCATATTGAAGGGGCGGTGTCGCTCCTCGAGCGCCTGGTGATCGACTTACGCCAGCGCGCCGAGACCGCCGAAGGGCGTCTTGAGCATTTGCTGGAAACCGCTCGCCATAACGAGGCCCAGTACCGACGGCTGCGCGAAACGTTGCTGGCGCTGGTGGAGGCCGACACGCGTGACGCTTTGGCCCAGGCGTTGGCCACGCAGCTTAGTGAGCGCTTCAACACCCCCGCCATGGCGCTATGGTGCCCCGCGACATTAAGCGACGACGAACCCTCACTCCCGCAGCCGCCCCGGCATGTGCTGGATCAGCATGCCAGTGCCCGGTTGGCGGCGTTGCTCGATGGCCGCACCAGTCGTTGCGCCAAACTCAGCGTCAGCGACTGGAAGTGCTTGTTACCCCACGTCAAAGCGCCACGCAAGGCGGGGTCATGCGCCATTTCGCGGCTTTCTGCGGGTGAGCCGCTGGGGTACTTGCTGATTGCCAGCCCCGATGCCGATCAGTACCGCGCCAGTATGGATACGCTGTTTACCGAGTACCTTGGCGATATCGTGGCACGGCTGCTGATTCGCCTGACGCCCACCCATGAATGACGACGCTACCCGCCAGCACGCTGAGGCGTTTCTCGCCTCGCTCGCACGCCACGCAAGCGAGGCAACGGTGGCTGCTTACCGCCAGGATATTGGCGCGCTGTGCGGGTTTATTGAGCGCCAGGACGACGATGCCGCCGCGTTCGACCAGCATCTGCTGCGCGCGTTTTTGGGGGAAGAGCGCCGCCGGGGGCTTGCGCCACGCAGCCTCGCCAGGCGCCGCGCGGCGTTATCGCGCTTCGCCGATTACCTGGTGAAGCAGGGCGTCATCGCCGATAACCCGCTGGATCTGGTCCGTACACCCAAGCAACCCCAGCACTTACCGCGCCCGGTGGATGTCGATACGCTGGCGCGCTTTCTGGATACGCCCCACGATGACTCGCCACTGGCGCGCCGCGATCAGGCAATGCTGGAACTGCTCTATTCGAGTGGGTTGCGCTTGGCGGAGCTGGCGTCACTCGACCTTGAGGCTCTTCAGGACCATCGCGTACGCGTGCTGGGAAAAGGCGGCAAGCCCCGCCAGGTGCCGGTGGGGCGTCGAGCCCGGCAGGCGCTGGCGGCCTGGTTGAGCGTCCGGCCCCAATGGGCGCCTGACGCTGAAAAAGCGCTGTTTGTCGGCCAGCGTGGGGCACGCCTGGGACATCGGGCGATTCAAAAGCGCCTGGCATTGCTTGCCATTGAGCGGGGGCTACCCGAGCATTTGCATCCTCACCGACTCCGCCATTCATTCGCCAGCCATTTACTCGAGTCCAGCCAGGACCTGCGTGCGGTGCAGGAGTTGCTGGGGCATGCCAACCTCTCGACCACCCAGGTCTATACACGGCTGGACTGGCAGCACCTGGCAACCAGCTACGACGCCGCGCACCCTCGCGCAAAACGCCGCCCACGGAGCGAGCCATGACCTCACTCAAAGCGATTACCTTTGATCTGGACGATACCCTCTGGGATAACAGCGGCGTGATGGCGCGAACGGAAACCGGGCATTACGGCTGGCTGCGTGAAAACCTCGCCGCTTGGTTGGCCGAACGTTGCTGGCCGTCGTGGGGGCTAGGGTTTGATCAAGGGCTTGAGGATTATCTGCAACGCCGAAAGCGACTGGCCTTGGAAGTGCCCGAACGACGTGGCGACTTTACCTGGCTGCGTTTACGTGCCCTGGAAGCGCAGCTCGAGACCCAAGGCTTGCCGCGCAGCGCTGCAACGCTGTGGGCCGCCGCTGCCATGAATGAATTCCATCGTTTGCGCGTACAGGTGACGCCGCACCCCGAAGCCGCCGAGTTATTGTCAGACCTTGGGCAACGCTATCGGCTGGCGGCCATTACCAACGGTAATATTCACCTCAAACGTCAACCGTTGGCGGGTTACTTTGAAGTGGCGATCGCCGCCGGTGAACTATTGGCCCCCAAGCCCGACCCCACGGCGTTTCTGGCCGCGCTTGAACGCTTCGAGGTCGCGCCGCACAACGCCATGCACGTGGGCGATTCCTGGGAAGAAGACATAGTCCCGGCCCTGCGGTTGGGCATGCACGCGGTGTGGATCAGCGAGGAGCGTCACGACGCGCTGCCCAAGGGCGTCCATCAGATTGGCCATGTGAGAGAGCTGCGCGGCGTGCTGGCGGCATTGAAGACGCCTTATTGAGGCGTCTTCAACCACTGGTCCAGACGCTGTGCGAGGGTGTCGACCCCGTCACGCTTGAGCGACGAGAACAGTTGAACCGATACCAGGTCCTCCCACTCCTTCAGGCGTGATCGCACTTGCTGCAACGCCGCGTTGGCCGGGCCCTTTTTCAGCTTGTCGGCCTTGGTGAGCAGAATATGCACCGGCATGTCACGCTGGTCGGCGAACCCCAGCATCATCTGGTCAAACTCGGTGAGCGGATGGCGTACATCCATCAACAGCACCAACCCGCGCAGGCTGAAGCGGCCGCGCAGGTAGTCAGACATGTGCTGCTGCCATTCCAGCTTGACCGTTTCGGGGACTTTGGCGTAACCATATCCGGGGAGATCGACCAGGCGGTATGCCTCATCATTCATGACGCTAAAGAAGTTGATTAACTGGGTGCGCCCCGGCGTACGCGAGGTGCGGGCCAGCGCTTTCTGCTGGGTAAGGGCATTGATCGCACTGGATTTTCCGGCGTTCGAGCGCCCGGCAAACGCGACTTCGGCACCGGTATCGTCCGGGCATAGGGCGAGCGTAGGCGCGCTGGTCATAAATTGCGCGGTGGGGTAATTAAGTCGCACAGCTGAACTATCATGGGGGGTAGGCATGGCATTAATCCTGACAAACAAAGATAAAAACAATCAATAAGGTGACCAACAATGCGCGACAAGATTTCTGCAATTTGGAGGCTTCGCTATACTGCACACAAATGGGTTTCTATGGCCCGCGGGTAGTGTAACACCGTGCTCTGCCGGGCAGCGACCAACGTGTCAGCTTGTGTGTCGTGCGGAGGCTTTGATAACACCAACCATAATGGAATTGCGATGAGAACATTACTGGCAAGCCTGGCCATTTCCCTGGGTGCCGCGGGGAGCGCTGCGGCAGATCCTCGGTCGGAGGCTGACGCGGCCGCCGGTGAAACCCTGGCAACGCCCTGTGCGGCTTGTCACGGGCAAGCTGGTATCAGCCCTACACCGACATTTCCTCATTTGGCGGGCCAGCAGATGTCGTACCTTGCCAAACAAATCATGGATATTCGTGATGGCCGCCGTGAGGTGCCGCAGATGGCGGGTCAGGTGGATAATTTTGATGACCAGGACGCCTGGGACGTGGCCGCTTTTTACGCCGGGCAGGAGCCTCATCTTGGCCAGGCGGATGATGACGAAGCGCTGTTGGCCCGTGGTGAAGAGCTGTACCGGGCCGGTGACAGGGAGAATGGCATTCCGGCCTGCAGTGCCTGCCATACGCCGACCGGCCGGGGAATAGGCAGTGCGGCTTATCCAGCACTCTCGGGGCTGCAAATCGATTACACGGTCAGCACCCTGCAGGACTTTGCCGCCGGCGACAGGGATAACGACCCTAACGGCGTGATGCGTGATATCGCGACAAAAATGAGCGATGACGACATGCAGGCGGTAGCTAATTATCTGCTGGGTTTGAATTAAACGACCGCCCTCAATAAGCTCATGTTATTAATCACTTGTTTTGCCAAGCGTGGAACCCCAGCCGAACGCTGGGGTCACAAGGTCGCTTTCCCACGGAGAAGAGTCACTATGTTGAAAACGTTAATGGTTGCGGTTGCCGGACTAAGCTTGTCAGCGGCAGTCAGTGCCCAAGAGTTGGTTGAAGGACAGCACTACGAAGTGCTCGACGAGCCGGTTGAGACGCAGGTTGAGGAGGGGCAAATAGAAGTGCTGGAGGTATTCTGGTTTGGCTGCCCGCACTGCTATCGCCTGCAATCACATGTTAATGAGTGGTACGAAACCCTCGATGATGACGTGACGGTTGAAAAAATGCCGGCGACCATGGGCGGCGACTGGAATACCCATGCCAACGCCTTCTACGCCGCGAAAGAACTCGGTATTGAAGAGGACCTGCACGCGGATTTCTTCGACGCCATCCACCAGGACGAGCGTTCTCTGACCGATGAAGACGAGATCGCCGCCTTTTTCACCGATTATGGCGTTAGCGAAGAGGAAGCCAAGGAAGCCCTCACGGCCTTTAACGTTCGCAGCAACGTGAACAAAGCCAATAGCCGCATGCGCGATATGCGCCTGATGGGTGTGCCCGCGCTGGTGGTCGATGGTCGCTATGTCGTGACGCCAAGCAGCGCCGGTAGCCTTGAAAACATGCCCAATATCGCCGACGCCCTGGTTGATCAGGTCCGTGAAGCGCGCCAAGAGTAACGCTTTGTGACGCTGCATTCACCACGGGGTTTTGCATGAAAGAGCTGGAGGCACACGCACCGCTGCTGAGCAGCGGCCACTTGCGTCTGTTAACGTTTAATCTCCAGGTCGGTATTCAGACCTCGGCGTATCATCACTACGTAACGCGCAGCTGGCAGCATCTTCTGCCCCATCCCCAACGTTTGCAGCGGCTGGCATTGATGGCCGAGGTGATGGGCAGGTTCGATGTGGTCGGGCTTCAGGAAGTCGATGGCGGCAGCTTTCGCTCAAGCCGCGTTAACCAGGTCGAATACCTGTCCGCCAAGTCGGGATTGCCCCACCATTTCCAGCAGTTGAACCGCAATCTGGGCCGTATTGCTCAGCACAGCAACGGGCTGCTGTCGCGGATGGTTCCCAGTCAGATAGAGGAGCATCGTTTGCCAGGCGCAATGCCGGGGCGGGGTGCCATACACGCGCGCTTTGGTGAGGGGCCGGATGCGCTGCATATCTTTGTCGCGCATCTGGCGCTGAGCCATCGCGGTCGCGTGCGGCAGCTCAACTACCTCAGTGAAATCATCCAGCCGCTGCGCCATGTGGTGGTAATGGGGGATCTGAACTGCACACCGGATCAGTTGCATGCCCACGAGCGCTTCAATGACGCCCTGCCGCTACACCCGGTAAAACCCCTGCTGAGCTACCCATCCTGGCAGCCGCGGCGAGCGCTGGACCATATTCTGCTCTCCCAGTCCCTCGAGGTGGTGGATGTGCAGGTACTGGATCATCTGTTCTCTGACCATCTGCCCATTGCCGTCGATTTGCCGCTTCCTGAAGCCTGTCTAGCGGCGATTCGCGCAAGCGTTTAATAGATAAGCGCGTCTCGCTGTTCAGGGACGCTGCAATGTCTGCGTATTTGCGCTATTGTCTGGGGCGCTGACTCCTCTTAGCCGTTTTACGCGAGACACTTCCATGTCGGACACAACAAAACTACCTGCGTTGATAGGTGCGCTGGACCGCGCTTCAGAGTGGTTCGGGCGATCCCTTGCGTGGCTGATCATCATCATGATGCTGATTCAGTTCGCGATTGTACTGCTCCGCTATGCGTTCAGCGTGAACAGTATCTTTATGCAAGAGCTGGTGATGTACATGCATGCCAGCGTCTTTATGCTTGCCGCGGCTTATACCTTTCGGCACGACGGTCATGTGCGGGTCGACATCTTCTACCGGGGAATGTCGCCACGCCGCCAGGCCCTTATCAATGTGGTGGGCATTGTGACGTTATTGATGCCGGTGATGGTGTTCATCATTGCATCGAGCATGGGTTACGTGGCCAATTCCTGGCGCATCCTCGAAAGCTCCCCTGATCACGGCGGCATTCCGGCCGTGTTCGCACTGAAAACCCTGATACCGCTATTTGCATTGCTGATGATCGTTCAAGGCGTCATTGAAGTTGTACGCAATGGTTATGTGCTGGCCGGACGGATAGCGCCCGCCGAAGATGATGACCATCATGAGGAGCGCCTTTGATGCTGGAATTCATGCCGATTGTTTTATTTGCCGTCATCTGTATTGTCCTGATGTTCGGCTTTCCCGTGGCGCTCTCGCTGGCGGGCACGGCGCTGCTGTTTGCCGGTATGGGGCTGGGCCTCCAAGCCATGGGAATCGATGCCAATTTCGATGGTGGCTATCTTGCTGCGCTGCCCAACCGACTATACGGCATCATGACCAACCAGACGCTGTTGGCGGTGCCGCTATTTGTCTTGATGGGGGTTTTGCTCGAGAAATCCAAAGTCGCCGAAACGCTGCTCGATGCCATGGCACTGCTGTTTGGTGCCATGCGCGGTGGCTTGGGTATCTCGGTGACGCTGGTAGGCATGCTGATGGCCGCATCCACAGGCATCGTGGGGGCAACCGTGGTCACTATGGGCCTGATGTCGTTGCCGACGATGTTGAAGCGTGGCTACAGCACCTCGCTTGCGACGGGGACGATTTGTGCCACCGGCACGCTGGGTCAGATTATTCCCCCTTCCATCGCGCTGGTACTGCTGGGTGATGTCTTGTCATCGGCGTATCAGCAAGCGCAGCTGGATATGGGGATTTTCAGCCCGAAAACGGTATCGGTGGGTGATCTCTTCATGGGCGCACTGGTGCCGGGTTTAATCCTCGTGGTCATGTACATGGTTTACGTAGCGCTCATCGCATGGTGGCGCCCGAGCATGGCCCCCGCCGCTGATCGAAAGGAGTTGATGGAAGAGCTTGGTCACACCTCGGGGCTTGGCATGTTGCTGCTCAAAGGTCTGGTGCCACCCGTGGTGCTGATTGTGGCGGTGCTTGGGTCGATCCTCAGTGGCTTTGCGACACCTACCGAAGCGTCCGCCGTGGGCGCCTTTGGCGCCCTGGTGTTGGCGCTAGCCTATCGCCAGTTGGATATGGCGACCCTGAAAGACGTTCTGCGTTCGACGACCAACGTCACCACCATGGTGTTTCTGATTCTGATCGGGGCGGCGCTGTTTTCGCTGGTATTCCGGGCTTATGGTGGCGAGCACATGGTCACCGAGCTGTTTGAAGGTATGCCCGGCGGCGTGGTGGGCGCAACGATCATCGTGATGCTGGTTATCTTCCTGCTGGGTTTCATTCTCGACTTTATCGAAATTACCTTCGTGGTGGTGCCCATCGTCGGCCCGATTCTGCTCGCCATGGGGCTTGATCCGATCTGGCTCGGCATCATGATTGCGATTAACCTACAAACGTCGTTCTTGACGCCACCGTTCGGCTTTGCTCTCTTTTATCTGCGTGGGGTGGCGCCGCCGTCAGTGCCGACTTCGGCGATCTATCGCGGGGTGATTCCGTTTATCCTGATGCAGTTGGGCATGTTGCTGATGCTAACGTTCTTTCCGCAGTTGGCAACGTGGCTGCCCGCGCAGTTCGGCGGCTAGCAATAAGTTGAAAGTCGCCGCTGCTATCAACGCAAGGACGTGACAACCTAGTACTTACGCAGTTAAATAACTCATTAACCATTTGCAGCAAGCCGCTTGGTCCAACGCCTGAAGCACATGGCTGAGCGGTGTTTTCCTACCCATAACAGTAATAATAGAAAGCTAGAGGGTTCATGTATGAAAGTTAAAACACTCCCCATCGCCATTGCCATGACGACCGCCATGTCCGCCAGTTTGCTGGCGGTGTCGAGCATTGATAATCACGCCCAGGCTCAAGAAGAAGAATTCCGCTGGAAGATGGTCACATCCTGGCCGAAAAACTTCCCGGGTGTCGGCCAAGGCCCCGAGCGTCTTGCCGAGCTTGTGGATGAAATGTCGGACGGCCGCCTGACCATCGAAGTCTTTGGTGCCGGTCAGCTGGTGCCAGGGTTTGAGGTATTTGACGCCGTTTCCGACGGTACCGCTGAGCTTGGTCATTCCGCTTCCTATTACTGGAAGGGCAAAGCCCCCGCTGCCCAGTTCTTTGCCGCTGTGCCGTTTGGCATGAACGCCCAGGAAATGAACGCCTGGCTACACTTCGGTGGCGGGATGGAGCTGTGGAACGAGCTTTACGATGAATTTGGCGTCGACGTATTGGTGGCCGGTGCCTCAGGCGTGCAAATGGGCGGCTGGTACAACAAGGAGATCAACTCGGTTGATGACCTGGATGGCCTGAAAATGCGTATGCCAGGCCTGGGCGGTGAAGTCATGAACCGCATGGGCGTGGCGATCGTGAACATGCCGGGCGGTGAGATTTTTACCTCGCTGCAGTCGGGCGCGATCGACGCAACCGAGTGGATTGGTCCTTATAACGACCTGGCCTTTGGCCTGCACCAGGCGGCGGATTACTACTACTATCCGGGCTGGCACGAGCCGACCGTGATGTTCGAGGCGATCGTCAACGAAGAGGCCATGGCCGAACTGCCGGCAGACCTGCAAGCGATCCTGAAAACCGCGGTACGCGACGTCAATGCCAACGTGCTGGACGAGTACACCGCGCGTAACAATGATGCGCTGGAAACACTGGTCAACGAGCATGATGTCGAGCTGCGACGCATTCCTGATGACGTATTAGCGCAGGCACGTGAACACTCGGCAGATGTCGTTGCAGAGCTGGCAGAATCCAGCGAGATGGCAACGCGGATTTACGAGTCCTATCAGGCTTTCCAGGAGAAGGTCGAGGACTATCACGCGATCTCCGAACAGGCATACTACAACGCGCGTAACCCTGAAGGCGACAGCGCCGAATAATACGCCGAGCCTTGCATGAAATGGCCGCCTTCGGGCGGCCATTTGCGTTTTTAAGGCAGCACAAACGCCTCGGCTTGGGTATCCTAGCTGAATACTGTTTTTATCCGAGGATCCTCATGTCTACTGATTCCCGCCTGCGCAATGTGCTTACCATCGCCGGCTCCGACCCCTCCGGTGGCGCTGGGCTGCAGGGCGATTTGAAAACCTTCTCGGCACTCGGGGTCTACGGTACCAATGTGATTACGGCGGTGATCGCCCAGAATACCTGCGGTGTCGCCTCGGTATATCCGGTGTCGCCCCAGGCGATTCGCGAGCAGTTGGAGAACCTGCTCGACGATGTCGAGATCGATGCCGTCAAGATCGGTATGGTCGCCAGCCGCGACGTGGCCGAGGTGATCGCCGAGGTGCTGGGTCGACGCCGGCCACGCTGGATCGTGCTCGACCCGGTAATGGTGGCCAAAAGCGGCGATATTCTGGTCGATAATGAAGGTATCCGGGCGGTGCGCGATATCCTGGTGCCACTGGCGGACGTGATTACCCCCAACCTGCCCGAGGCCGCTGTTCTGCTCGACGCACCATCGCCCACCGGACTGGATGAGATGGAAGCGATGCTGCCGGGCTTGACGCAGCTTGGCGCGCCCTATGTGGTGCTCAAAGGGGGCCACCTGCGGGGCGAGACCTGCCCCGATTTGCTGGCGACGCCCAATGAGCACCGCTGGCTGCCAGCGTCACGGATCGCCACGGAAAACCTGCACGGCACCGGCTGCGCGCTTTCTTCAGCTATTGCGGCCTGCCTCGCCAAGCTCCCGGCAGGTGCTGAAAATGACGCCCCAGTTGCTGCGATTGCCGAGGCCAAGCAATGGCTGCATGCCGGTTTGGAGGCCAGTGTCAGGCTGAATGTGGGTAACGGGCGCGGCCCGGTGCATCACTTTCACGCCTGGTGGTAAAGCACAGCGCTGCTCGCCGGGGTGGCGTCACCGTTTAGCTTGCGCAATGGACCGTTGCGCACCATGCTGAAGGGTGTTGCTAGCAGGCCGAGGAGCGTTTGCGATGACCCGTACCCTACTGTTTGCCACTGACCTCTCTGCCGAAAACCGCGCCGCCTTTGCCAGAGCGCTGCGCCTGGCTTACGCCGACGGCGCGCAGCTCGATATCGTCCATGTGCTCGATCCCTACCTGCCCCGTCGCGTCTTTCACGAGGTTGAAGCGGCGGTGGTAGACGATATCGCCGCCACTCTCAAAGATGTCCGTGAAGATTACGCCCTCGAAGAACCCAAGACGCTGATCCAGACGGTGGCTGGCGCGCCTTACGTTGAAATTATCCGCGAGGCCCATGAGCGCCAGGCAGACCTGGTCGTAGTGGGTATGCATCGCAAGCGCGGACAGAAAGACCTGCTTGCGGGGACTACCCTGATGCGCATTATCCGCAGTGCGCCTTGCCCTGTGGTGGTTGCCTCGCAGCCGCCTACCCAGCCGTGGGGGTCGATACTGGTGCCCGTCGATTTCTCTCTGACGGCTCGGCACAGTCTGCGGGAAGCGTTGCAGCGTTTTCCTGATGCATCACTGACGTTATTGCATGCCTGGAGCTTGCCGGGCGAGCGTGAACTTGGCTCGCACCCTTACTATGCGCAATGGCGAGATCACGAGGTGACGCGGCTGCGCGAACGGCTCGCTCAGGAAATTGACAGTTTGATGGACGAGCTGGCGGGCGTTCCCGACGTTGAGCTGGTGCTGGAGCACGGCTCCCCGTGTGAGGTCTTGAATGCTTACATCAAGCGCCACACCCCTGATTTGGTGGTGATCGGCAGCCGCGACCAACCGCACCATGCGAGCCAGATGACCGATATGCTATTGAGTGAGCCTCACTGTGACGTGATGCTATGCAGGGCGTAATTATACGGAACTTTTATTTGGTTTTTATGTAGTATAGGTGCTGTCTTGCAACAATAAGAGGTGCCTTGCTATGTCGTTACATGTCGGTTTTCTCAAGCCTTGCGGGTATCGCGTTGGTGTATGGCTGGCGGGCGCGTTGCTGCTGTTTGGGTCTTCAGACCTTTGGGCGCAGACAGTCAGCGAAAAAGGTGAGCGCTTCGAGCGAACCCTGGAAGAGAACGGCCAGCGCTATGCGCTTATCGGCAGCGGCGTTTTTACCTACATGATCTGGACCGCCTATGCCGGGGCGTATTACCAGGCAGAAGGCGAGACTGATCCCCAGCCGCAAAGCGATATACCCCGCCGCCTCGAGTTAGCTTACTTCCATGATATCGAGGCCGAAGAGTTTGCCGACGCCACCACAGAAACGCTGCAAAAAAACCTGACCGCCTATGAGTACTCGCAGCTGGAAGCCGATATTAATACCTTTAACCAACGTTATCAGGATGTCGAGCCACAGGACCGCTATGTCTTGAGCTGGGACGGCGATACGCTGCGCTTGGCATTGAATGACGAGATTCTATTCGAGGGCGGTAATGCAGAACTGGCCAGTGCTCTCTTTGGTATCTGGCTAGGCGAACGTCCTCTGGGTGAAGACTTCCGCGATGCGCTGTTAGGGCGGTAATCAGGTATTGGCAAGCGCGTTATACTGGCGCTTTTGCGAGCGAGGCATAGCGTGAAAGCATTGATTCAGCGGGTAACCAGGGCAAGCGTTGATATCGAAGGTGATAACGTGGGCGCCATTGACCACGGGCTGTTGGCGCTGGTGGGCATTGAAAAGGGCGATAGCCAGGCGGATGCCGACAAGCTGTTGCACAAGTTGCTGAACTACCGTGTGTTCAGCGATGCCAATGGCAAGATGAATCTGAATGTGCAACAGGCCGAGGGCGGCCTGCTACTGGTGTCACAGTTCACTCTGGCCGCTGATACCCATAAAGGCCTGCGGCCCAGTTTTTCCAGCGCCGCGCCCCCCGATGAAGGCGAGCAGCTGTTTAACTATCTGGTGGCCCAGGCGCAATCCGCCTGGCAGAACGTCGCTACCGGCGAATTTGGCGGCAATATGCAGGTCTCGCTGGTGAACGACGGGCCGGTGACCTTCTTGCTGGAGAGCTGAGCGGGTCTTCAGGCGTTCTCGCTGGCCACTAACTCAGCTTCCATGGCTTCCAGTGCCTCCTCGGCGGCCAGCCACTCAGCTTCGGCGTCGTTCAAGCGCGCCTTGATATCAGCTTGGCGGGCCAGGGCATCGGTCAATTCAGCTTTTCGAGCGTTGTCGGTGTAAAGCTCAGGGTCGGCCAGTATTTCCTCGACCTTTTCCAGTGACTGCTGGGTTTTCTCCATCGCTTTTTCCGCCTGGTCACGCTGCTTTTTCAGTGGACGCAACTTCTCACGTAATTCAGCGGCTGCTTTGCGAGCCGCCTTGCGATCACCGCTGGGCTGTTGGGCCTGGCGTTCGTTTTTCTCGCTGCGGCTGTCGCGGCGGCTTTCTTCAAGGCGTGCTTTCAGCCACGCTCGGTAGTCGTCCAGGTCGCCGTCAAAAGGCTCGACGCGATGGTCGGCGACCCGCCAGAACTCATCCACCGTGGCGCGCAGCAGGTGACGGTCGTGGGATACCAGGATGACGGTGCCTTCGAAGCTGGCCAGCGCCTGGGTCAGTGCCTCACGCATTTCCAGGTCCAGGTGGTTGGTGGGCTCATCCAGCAGCAGCAGGTTGGGTTTTTGCCACGCCACCAGGGCCAGCGCCAAACGCGCCTTCTCGCCGCCTGAAAAGGTGGCTACCTGACCAAAGGCGTCGTCGCCTTTAAAGCCGAACCCACCCAGGAAGTTGCGGATTTCCTGGTCGCTGACGGTGGGCGATAGCCGCTGTACATGCACGAATGGGGTGGTGGTCACGTCGAGCCCTTCCAACTGATGCTGGGCAAAGTAACCAATCGCCAAGTGCTCGCCGGGCACCCGCTTGCCATTCAGCAATTCGAGCTCGCCAGTGAGTGATTTGATCAGCGTTGATTTACCCGCCCCGTTGGGGCCTAGCAGACCGATCCGACTACCCGGCAGGAGGGTAACATTGACCTTGTCTAGCTGGACGATATCGCCCGCATCGCCGCGATAACCCAGCGTGGCCTGGTCGAGCACCAGTAGCGGGTGAGAGGTTTTATCCGAGGCGGGCAGGGTGAAATGAAAGGGCGAATCGACATGGGCGACGGCAATATCTTCCATGCGCTCCAGCATCTTGACGCGGCTTTGGGCCTGCTTGGCCTTGGTGGCCTGGGCACGGAAACGCGCGATAAAGCGCTCGATTTCCTCGCGTCGTGCCTGCTGCTTGGCGGCTTCTGCCCGCTGGAGGGCAAGCTTTTCGGCGCGGGTGCGCTCAAAAAGTGAATAGTTGCCGCGGTAAAGTTCCATCGTTTGGTGATGCATATGCACAATGTGATCGCAGACGGCATCAAGAAAATCGCGGTCGTGGGAAATCAACAGCAATGTGCCGGGATAGCGGGTGAGCCATTGCTCCAGCCACAGCAACGCATCAAGGTCCAGGTGGTTGGTGGGCTCATCGAGCAGTAGCAGGTCGGAGGGCATGAACAGCGTGCGGGCCAGGTTGACGCGCATCCGCCAGCCCCCGGAAAACGCCGAAAGCGGTCGATCGAGGTCCGCCTGAAAAAAGCCGAGCCCGACCAGCAGCTGTGCTGCGCGGGATTCGGCGCGATAACCGTCGAGGGTTTCAATCAAGCCGTGCAGTTCAGCCTCCCGGTGGGCATGCCCTGCATCCCTGGCGGCCTGTAGGTCCGTTTCGGCCTGGCGAAGGGCGATGTCGCCATCCAGTACATACTCGATAATCGGCCGGTCCAGCGCATCGACCTCCTGAGCCATGTGAGCGATACGCTGTCCACCGCTCAGTTCGACGTCGCCCTGGTCCGGGCCGAGTTCGCCCAGGAGTAGTTTAAAGAGGCTCGATTTGCCTGCACCGTTAGCCCCGATAATCCCCGCTTTCACCCCGTCGGGTAGGGTGAGGTCGGCGTTGTCGAGTAACGTTTGCGTGCCGCGTTGCAGGGCGACTTGGCGCAGTGCGATCATGCGTTCTCCCGAATAAGGTGGGTCATACAATGCCAGATTCTAGTGCGCTTGATTCTACCCGATTCGCGGCGCTTCAGCAGACACCGCTGTGGGATTTCGCGCTAACCTTTTATAGTCGCCCCGGCGTCGAGCAGGCGTGCCTGACGCTACAGGACGACGCAGGCGTGGATGTCTGCGAGCTGTTGTTTCATGGCTGGCTTTATGTGCATGGACTCGAGGCGTTACCAGAGTCGCTTGAAGCGCTGCGCCAGGCGCGCCGTGATTGGCAGACTGGGGTGACAGAAGTGCTGCGCGGGCTAAGGCGCGATTTAAAGCATCACGATGCCTCAAGTGAGACCGTTACCGCCCTGCGTGAGCGGATCAAACAGGCAGAGCTGCTCGCCGAGCGTGAAAACCTTCAACGTTGGCAAACGTGGGCATTGGACAACGAGCAGCCCACTGCACGCCTGAGAAATGTGCCAGTTAGCTCGCAAGATACGGGAAGATGGCTGCAAGAAAACGTTTTATTGCCACAAGATGCGAAAATGGAAGGTTGTGGGTCAAAAACACGACAGGCCCTTCAACACGCCTTTAGCGTGCTAGGTCAGCAACTTGACCCCTTACGGCGGGCGCGCTAGCCTGAAAATTAGCTGCTTTTGAATAACTAACTGTTATTCGGCCTCTGAGATGTGCAGCGCCATTCAGCGATTGCACAGTGGCCACAACACTGCGCGTTGTGAGACGCGCCGATCAAAGCAGATTCCTGCGCACTCGTACAGCGCGCTTACCACTGCAAGGGGAACACCGCATGAAGGCAAGCAAGTTAGTAACGACGGCGAGCGTCAGTGCACTGTTGGTTGGTATGTCGGGCGTCGCTCAGGCAGACAACTGGCGTTACGCGCACGAAGAATATGAAGGTGATGTTCAGGACGTTTTCGCCTATGCGTTCAAAGAGCACATCGAAGACAATTCCGATCATACCGTCCAAGTCTATCGCTTTGGCGAGCTGGGCGAGTCCGATGACATCATGGAGCAGACCCAGAACGGTATTCTCCAGTTCGTCAACCAGTCGCCTGGTTTCACCGGCTCGCTCATCCCTGAAGCACAAATCTTTTTCATTCCCTACCTGCTTCCCACCGACGAAGAAACCGTACTTGAGTTCTTCGACGAGAGCGAAGCCATCAACGAGATGTTCCCAGAGCTTTATGCTGAGCAAGGCTTAGAGCTACTGCAAATGTATCCGGAAGGTGAGATGGTCGTGACGACCAACGAGCCGTTCACCTCTCCCGAGGGGCTGGATAACAAGAAAATCCGTACCATGACCAACCCGCTGTTGTCGGAAACCTACGACGCGTTCGGGGCTACGCCAACGCCGTTGCCCTGGGGTGAAGTCTATGGTGGCCTACAGACCGGCGTTATCGACGGTCAAGAAAACCCGATTTTCTGGATCGAGTCCGGCGGTCTGTATGAAGTGTCTCCGCACCTGACCTTTACCGGTCACGGCTGGTTTACCACTGCGATGATGGCCAACCAGGACTTCTACGAAGGTCTTTCCGAAGAAGATCAGCAACTGGTCCAGGAAGCCTCTGAAGTGGCTTATGATCATACCATCGAGCATATCCAGGGCTTAGCCGAAGAATCGCTTGCCAAAATTCAGGAAGCCTCTGATGAAGTCACCGTCACGCGTTTGAATGAAGAGCAGATTCAGGCCTTCCGTGAACGTGCGCCTCAGGTTGAGGAAGCATTTCTGGAAATGACCGGTGAGCGCGGTGAAGAGTTGCTCAATCAGTTCAAGGAAGACTTGGAAGAAGTCTCCAGCGACGAAGAATAAGCAGCCCTCGCCATACAAGGTGCTGCAACGGAAGGACCAAAGGGGCGGCCAGCGGCTGCCCCTTTCTCATATGATCAATAGCAATATCAATTCGCTTGTTGGAAAGTAATTCGTTCATCCAGCGTTGAACCAGTAACGTTGGGTTACCGCTAGGCTAATTATGTTAGCCGTGGATGGCACAACAATTTCCGGCATTTAGATCGGTGTGGAAAGGTGAAATCGCTAGCGCAAGGCTGCGTGATAAAAGGAGTCCGGCCATGACCGAAGAAGAGTCTGAGAAAAGCTACCGCTCTGGCTTGCCCGGTTTTTTAGGGGTGATTGATACAGCTATCAGCAAATTAGAAGCCGTCATTTTGGCGATGGGTGTTTTGCTCATGGCTCTGAATACGGTCACTAACGTGGTTACACGCTTTGTGTTCGGCCACAGCATCATGTTTACAGGTGAGATTAACCGTATCCTGATTATCATGATTACGTTTGCCGGTATTGGCTACGCCGCCCGGCACGGTCGGCATATTCGCATGTCGGCCATCTACGATGCCCTCCCCACTGGAGGTCGCAAATTACTGATGATCGTCATTGCCTTGTTTACCTCGATGGTCATGTTCTTTTTGCTTTACTACTCGGTGTTTTACATCATCGATTTGTATAGCAAAGGGCGCGTGCTGCCATCCTTGGGGCTACCCATCTGGATCATTTATCTCTGGGTACCGATGGGCTTTTTGATTACCGGCATTCAATACCTGCTAACGGCAATTAAGAACATGACCTCCCGGGATGTGTACCTCTCCACCGGGGTGGTGGATGGTTATAAAGATACCGAAACGGAAGTCTAACGCAGGGCAACGCTGCCTAGGGGAACCGCTATGACGACAATAATGGTCACTACGATGATTGCCCTGCTGTTGCTGGGCTTTCCGATGATGATCCCGTTGATCACCGCCTCGGCCATTGGCTTTTACATGATGTTCAACGGGCTGGGGCAGATGGAAACCCTGATTCAGCAGATGATGGCGGGGATACGTCCCGCATCGCTGATCGCGGTACCGATGTTTATTCTGGCCGCCGATATCATGACCCGGGGCCAGTCAGCCAGTCGGCTGATCGACATGGTCATGTCGTTTATCGGCCATGTGAAAGGCGGCCTGGCCGTCAGCACGGCCGCTTCGTGTACGCTGTTCGGGGCAGTGTCGGGATCGACGCAGGCCACGGTAGTGGCCGTTGGTTCGCCGTTGCGGCCGCGTATGTTGAAAGCGGGGTATTCGGATTCGTTCACCCTGGCGTTGATTATCAACTCCAGTGATATTGCCTTTTTGATTCCGCCGAGTATCGGCATGATTATTTACGGGGTCATTTCAGGTACGTCTATTGGTGAGCTGTTTATTGCCGGGATCGGACCTGGCTTGATGATTCTGATGATGTTCGCTGCCTACAGCATGATTTATGCGACGGTGAAAAACGTCCCTACCGAGCCAAAGTCGACCTGGGGAGAGCGCGGTAGGGCCGTGCGCATGGCGCTTTGGCCGCTGGGTTTCCCGGTCATTATCGTTGGCGGTATTTATGGCGGTATTTTCAGCCCCACTGAAGCTGCTGCGGCCTGTGTGCTGTATGCCGTCTTCCTCGAGTTCCTGGTATTCCGTTCGCTGAAAGTGAATGATATTTACGCCATTGCCAAATCGACGGGCTTGATTACCGCCGTGGTGTTTATTCTCGTGGCCGTGGGTAACAGCTTTTCGTGGATCATCTCGTTTGCGCAGATTCCCCAGGCGATTCTGGAGGCAGTGGGCGTCAATGAAGCAGGCCCCACCGGCGTGCTGATTGCCATTTGTATCGCGTTCTTCGTGGCATGCATGTTTGTCGACCCGATTGTGGTGATCCTGGTACTGACACCCATCTTTGCGCCAGCAATTGCCTCCACCGGGCTGGATCCTGTTTTGGTCGGGATTTTGATTACCCTGCAGGTGGCCATCGGCTCGGCGACGCCGCCCTTTGGGTGCGATATCTTTACCGCCATTGCGATCTTCAAGCGCCCGTATTGGGATGTGATCAAGGGCACCCCGCCGTTTATCTTTATGTTGATTCTGGCGGCCGTGCTCCTGATCATGTTCCCGCAAATTGCCCTGTTCCTGCGCGATATAGCGTTTCGCTAAGTCGTCACAAGGAGAACGCCAATGTTCAACCGCATATTAGTGCCGGTGGATGGCTCCAAGGGCGCCCTCAAGGCGCTTGAGAAAGCCGTAGGCCTGCACATGCTGACCGGCGCAGAGCTGTACTTGCTATGTGTGTTCAAGCACCACAGCCTGCTTGAGGCATCGCTTTCCATGGTGCGGCCCAGCAAGCTGGACATTCCTGACGATGCGTTGAAGGAGTACGCCACGGAAATCGCGGTACACGCCAAGTCCCATGCGATAGAGATGGGGGCTGATAGCGGGAGCGTGCGGGCCTTCGTCAAGGGAGGTCGACCATCGCGAACCATCGTTCGCTTTGCCCGCAAACGTGAGTGTGACTTGATCGTTATCGGTGCCCAAGGCACCAACGGCGATAAAAACCTGTTGTTGGGCAGTGTTTCCCAGCGAGTGGCAGGCTCAGCTCACTGCCCCACGATGGTGGTGTAACGCTCTTCCCCGGAGATATCGCAGGGTAATAACACCCGCCGCCTCGGCAGATGCAGCCTGGGGCGGCGGGTGTTACTCTTTTAAGTGTCCTTTCAATACGCATCCATTACCCTCATCACGGTGCTTCGCACCACGCAAAAAAGGTGTTCTATGAACGTAGCGATTTCCTCAACGGCCCTGGTTGGCTTACTACTGGTGGCTCCCTTGGCCGCTGCGGCGCCGGAAACAGAAGAAGAGCGTTTGGCCTATAGCCTGGGCGTTACGCTGGGTGAAAGCATGCAGGCCGATGTCGAAGACCTGGATATCGACACCTTTACCGACGGCATACGCGATGTGTTTGAAGGTAATGATCTGGCGCTTGATGAAGCGCAAATGAGCGAAGCATTGATGGCTTTTCAGGAGCAATCCATGGCGGCCCGCCAAGAGGAAGCGGCGCAAGCCAGTGAAGCGAACCGTGAAGCCGGTGAAGCTTTCCTCGCCGAAAACGCCGAGCGCGATGAGGTGACCGTCACCGAGTCAGGCCTCCAGTACGAAGTGCTTGAGTCAGGCGAGGGCGAGTCGCCTGGCCCCGAAGACACCGTCGAGGTGAATTACGAAGGCATGCTGCTGGATGGCACGGTCTTTGATAGTTCCTATGAACGCGGCGAGTCGGTCAGCTTCCAGGTCAATCAGGTAATCGAAGGTTGGCAAGAAGCCCTTCAAGCAATGAGTGTGGGCGACAGCTGGATGCTGTATATCCCTTCCGACCTAGCCTACGGTGAAAGTGGCCAGGGCCCGATTGGTCCCAACGAGGTGCTCACCTTCCGTGTAGAACTGTTGGACGTTGAATAAGTGATGCCATTGCCGTCGTGTCTATCTCCGCGCTGTTGGATCAGTGGGTTGCTGTTTATCGGTGGCTTGGAGGGAGCGACGGTTGTTCAGGCAGCGCCCGAGCCGTTAGCCGCGCTAGGCGCTGACAAGAGGGCTGTCAGCGTCGTGGGTATTTCGTCCGGTGGGTACATGGCCACGCAGTTGGCCGTGGCCTTTCCTGAGCGCTTCAGTGCAGTGGGCGTATTGGCGGCGGGCCCTTGGGGATGTGCGGAAGGCTCGTTAAGCCGGGCGCTGAGTACCTGCATGACGACATCGGGCGGCGAGCCATCCCTCGACAGGCTTGAAAATCGCCGTCGCCGCTACGAGGCGGCAGGTCAGGTGGGGCCACGGGAAACGCTCAGTCAATTAAGGGTGTTTTTGTGGCACGGCGAGGATGACGATGTCGTGGATCCTGATTTGGGCGATTTATTGGCAGCCCAATGGGAGCGCTGGCTGTCCGGTGCCGATCAGCTGCGCGTCGTTCGGCGTGAAGACACCGGCCATGGCTGGCCGGTCAGGCTGGACGATGAGTTGCCGCCTCCACGAGCCTTGGGCGACTGTCAGCAGGGGGGTGGCAGCTACCTGCTTGCCTGCGATGACGATGTCGCTGGGGCCATGATGCGCTTTCTGTACCCCGAGCGCGGAAGGAACGATGAGGGCCAGGGTCACTTAAGCGCCTTTGATCAGTCCGACTTCGCCGTGGCCGGGCTGGCCGATAGCGGCTTTGTTTTTATACCCGAAGGTTGCGAACAGGGCGGATGTCAGGTCACGGTGGCACTTCACGGCTGTCAGATGAATGAAGACGCGATTGGCGATGCATTTGTACGCCACAGCGGGCTCAATGACTGGGCAGCGTTGCATCAGCAGGTCGTGCTTTACCCCCAGGCGGAGAGCAGCATGATGAACCCTCAAGGCTGCTGGGACTGGTGGGGTTATGCCGAGCGTTCCTCACAGTTAGCCCCGATGCACGATACCCGTGAAGGCGTGCAGGTCCAGGCACTAGTGGCCATGCTGGAACGACTGCAAGCAACACCTGGGCAGGATTAACGACCCAGTTCATGCGATAGGGCAGCCGTAAGCCCTTGCGGCGTTGGCGAATACAGTACACGTTGCAAGATATCGCCGTCGCGGTCGACTAGGTAGAGTGATGAGCTATGGTCAATGGTGTACTCGATGGCGGAGTCGGGCGCCTCAACGCGCCGCGTAATGACTCCGTAACGGGACATCACGTCATTCAGTTCGGCCTGGTTGCCGCTGGCCCCGATAAAGTCCTCGCCGAAAAACGCCAGGTACTCTTCGAGCCGTTTCAGGGTATCGCGCTGGGGGTCGACGGTGACCATGACAGGCACCACTTTTTCGCGTTGCGAGGCTGAAAGCTCAGCCAGCGCCTGGCGCTTGACCGACTGCGTCATAGGGCATACGTCAGGGCAATAGGTATAGCCGAACGACAGCAGCGCAATCTGGTCATCAGCAAGCTGGGACAGCGAAAAGTCGCCTCGGGTGGACGGCAGTTCAATCTCACCGCCAGGCGGCATGTCGCTTTGCGGCGTCAGCGTGGCCTTGTAGAACACGGCACCACTCGCCACAACCAGTGCGGCGGCAGCGCCGACACCAAGCCATAGTTTCGGATAGGCCATGGTATCTCCCTGCAGGCGATGAACTCGACCCTATTGACGACTGGGTAGCTATGTTCATAGTAACAGTAAACCCGCACCTGTCACGGCGTGGGCCAACAAAAGGATAAGGAAGTCCAATGGCAAGCATTAGCGGTGCCCTCGGCCCCCTGTTTCTATTGATCTTGCTGGGCGCTGCGCTGGGCGTCAAACGCTGGCCCAGCGATACGTTCTGGCCGCACATGGAGAGGCTGATCTACTTTGTGCTTTTCCCGGCCATGCTGGTGGCGACGCTGTCGACAGCGGATGTCAGCCAGGTGCCGGTGACCCGCCTGGCGCTGGTGCTGCTCGGCGCGATGGCCGCGTTTGGGCTGCTGCTCTGGCGGCTGCGCGCAAGATTGAAGCTGACGCCGGCGGCATTTACCTCGGTGTTTCAGGGCGCGGTGCGTTTCAATACCTATGTGGGCGTTGCCGGGGCGGCGGCCCTGCACGGCAGCGCCGGCGCCACCACCGCCGCCGTGGCGGTGGCGCTGATGGTGCCAGTGGTCAATATCATGTGCGTGGCCAGCTTTGTTGCCGCCGGCACGCTCGGCAACGCCAGCATTGGCAAAAGCATCATGGCACTGATCAAGAACCCCCTGATTCTGGCGTGCTTGCTGGGTATTGTGTTGAATCTTTCCGGCATAGGGCTGCCGGGCTGGAGCCACGATACCGTCGATCTACTAGGCCGTGCTGCCTTGCCGCTTGGGCTGGTTGCTGTGGGGGTGGCATTGCGCCCGGCAGCGCTGCTGCGCGTTGATCGTGGCGTGCTGGCGACGAACAGCGTCAAGCTGTTGCTGATGCCTGCGTTAGTGCTGGGGCTTGCGTGGCTGGTTGGCCTGGATACGGTGAGTCGCGACGTCGCGCTGTTGTTTGCCGCACTGCCCACGGCGACGTCAGCGTATATTCTGGCTCGCCAGCTGGGTGGCGATGCCGAATTGATGGCTGCGATCATCACCGGTCAGACGCTACTGGCGATGCTGACGCTACCGGTTTGGCTTCAATTGGCGAGCGGATGAAAAAGCAAATAAAAAATATTCGTATTTGTGTTGACGAGGTAAATGAGAACTATTACATTGTGATTGTGGCGTTTGATGAGACGCCACAGACCACGACAGATTTGGCAATCATTACCACTTTCCTGTCATGGTTTCTCCCTCTCATTGCTAGTCACGGTCTTTTGCCGCTCCTCTGGAGCGGCTTTCTTTTTTCTAATAACCACTTTCTTGATCCTTGCCAACAACGCCCTGCGCTGTTCAGGCAGATAATAGGCGCTTTGCCTATGCTGACCTTGAAACCTCGACAGGAGCAACCGCCATGCGCATCGCCGTGTTTAGCGCCAAGCCTTATGACCAAACCTTTCTGACCCTTGCCAATGAGGACAAGCATCACGAGCTGAGTTTTTTTGACGTGCGTCTAAACGCTGATACGGCGATGCTGGCGAGAGGCTATGAAGGGGTCTGCGTGTTTGTGAACGACCATCTGGATTCCACCGTTCTACACCTTCTTCACGACAGCGGAACACGGCTGGTGGCGTTGCGCTCGGCGGGGTTCAATCATGTCGACTTAGCGACCGCCGAACAATTGGGCATGACCGTCGTACGTGTGCCCGCCTATTCACCCCATGCAGTCGCGGAGCACGCGGTAGCCCTGGTGCTAAGTCTTAATCGAATGACTTACCGTGCCTACAATCGAGTGCGCGAGGGTAACTTTTCCCTGGACGGCTTGTTGGGGTTTGACCTGCATGGCAAAACCGTAGGCGTGATCGGAACTGGCAATATTGGGTTGATCTTTGCCGATATCATGCATGGCTTTGGCTGCCGTATTCTGGCCAGCGATCCTTTTCCAAACCCAGACGCCAAAGCGTTTGTGGAGTATGTCCCTCGGGAAATACTCTTTGCGCATGCCGATATTATCTCACTGCACTGCCCGTTGACGCCTGACACTGATCACCTGATCAATGAAAAAGCGATAGACCAAATGAAGCCCGGGGTTATGCTGATAAACACAGGGCGAGGACGCGTGGTTGATACTCAAGCGGTGATCGCCGGGTTAAAAAGCGGCAAAATTGGCCGCTTGGGGTTGGATGTCTACGAAGAAGAAGAGCAGCTGTTCTTCGAAGACTTGTCCCAGGGCGTGATCGATGACGATCAGTTTATGCGACTTACGACCTTCCATAACGTGCTGATTACTGGTCATCAGGCGTTTTTTACCGACGAAGCGCTCGCCAATATTGCAGAGACGACGCTCGAGAATATTGATGCCTTTGAAAGTGGAGATGGCACATTGCATCGGCTGGTATAACCGAACCGACGTTATGCTGCCGAATCATTGATAAAGGGTATTCTGAGATTTTAAATAAAAAGCATTCGCATTTTACTTGACGGTGTAAATGAGAACTATTACATTGCGATTGTGGCGTTTGATGAGACGCCACAGACCACGACAGAGTTGGCAATCATTGCCAGTTGACTGTCATGGTTTCTCCCTCTCATTGCTAGTCACGGTCTTTTGCCGCTCCCCTGGAGCGGCTTTCTTTTTTGGGCCTTGGTCACCCAACTGACCCACACCGCTGCCTCCGCCCGGCGTTGTGAGCAAGTTCTCTTATCCCGCTATACAACCTCGTCTTTTCTCACTAAGTCACTATCAATTCAGATGTTTATCTTTGCGATAGGCTTAAGTGGGGTACCCGAAGCGTAAGCGATCAGCCTTCAACTTTGGTTGTATTTTGTGCCATGTGCCTTGCCTGATTGGATCATGAGGCTTAACTTCTCATTTGTACGATGTATGACAACTAGACGGTTGTCACGATTTAGAGCCTCGCGAATGGGTGTTGGCACACTTCAACGAGGGAAGCATGAGGATGGTGGCGTGAAGTTTTCCAAACAAGACGTAATACAAGCGATCGGTGATGGCCTGCTCTCGTTCCCGATAACYGACTTCGATGACAACGGCCAGTTTGATGAAGCCAGCTACCGTGAGCGGCTAGCCTGGTTTATTAGCCATGATATTTCCGCCGTGTTTGTGGCGGGCGGCACCGGTGAGTTTTTCAACCTATCGCTGGAAGAGTACCGCCGTATCGTTCAGGTGGCGGTTGAGGTCATTGACGGCAAGCTTCCCGTGATTGCCAGCGCCGGTTTGAGCGTGGCGACAGGTAAAGCCTTTGCCAGTGCCGCCGAAGAGGCCGGCGCCGATGGCATTTTGCTGATGCCGCCCTACCTGACCGAGTGCCCGCAAGACGGCCTGGTCGATTACGCCCGGCAAATTTGTGACTCAACGGCAATTAACGTTATCTACTACAACCGCGGTAACGGCATTCTCAATGCGACGTCTGTTCAGACGCTGGCGGATGCCTGCCCGAATCTGATTGGCCTGAAGGACGGCAAAGGCGATATTCAAGCGCTGAACAAGATCGTCAAGACCGTGGGCGACCGCCTGACCTATATCGGTGGCGTGCCTACCGCCGAGATTTTCGCC
This sequence comes from Halomonas sp. CSM-2, assembly GCF_002119345.1. Lineage (NCBI taxonomy): Bacteria > Pseudomonadati > Pseudomonadota > Gammaproteobacteria > Oceanospirillales > Halomonadaceae > Halomonas > Halomonas sp. CSM-2. The sequence continues at coordinate 231,634 of NZ_NBYR01000005.1, forward strand.
GAAGCGTATCTTTCCATCGGTGTTAATACCTATTCCTCGGCCGTTTTCAATTTTGTTCCCGATWTGGCGGTGGCTTTCTATCGAGCCCTCCGCGCAGGGGACAGCCGTGTCGTTAAGCAAATTACCCAGGACTTTTTTATCCCGTTTATCGATTTGCGTGATCAAAAAGCCGGGTATGCCGTGAGCCTGATCAAAGCCGGTGCCGATATTATTGGCCGCCCGGCGGGAGAGGTGCGCGCGCCTTTAACGATGCCCACGTTGGAAGAATGCGAACACCTTTCGCGTTTAATTGAGCAACAAAAACACAATAACTTATAACTTTTCCTGTAAGAGGAGAGCGTCATGTACAACTACAAGATCAACGTTTCACTAGCCACTATCGCGACGGCAAGTGTTTTGAGCGCACTATCGTTTTCAGCACAAGCCGCTGAGTGGCGGGGCTGGAATATCCATCCTGAGGGTTACCCTAACTCTGATGCGCTGGAGTCGTTTGCTGAAAAAGTGGCGGAAAGAACTGAAAACCGCATTGAACCACGCCTCTACCACAACGCCGTATTAGGCGATCAGTCTGATGCGATCGAGCAAACGCGTAATGGTGCCCTCGATTTTGCTAACTTCAACATGGGGCCGATGGGTCCGATCGTAAAAGAGACCAACGTGCTCTCGCTGCCTTTTCTGTTCAACAATCGCGAGCATATGTATGAAGTGATGGATGGTGAGATCGGTGATCGGTTTGCTGCTGCGTTGGAAGATGAGGGGTTGGTGGCGCTTTCCTGGTTCGAGTCCGGCGCGCGCAGCCTGTACAACACTGAAAGGCCGGTTGAAACACCTGAGGATGTAGAAGGCTTAAAAATTCGAGTAATGAACAACGACCTCTATGTCGAAATGATTGAGGCAATGGGTGGCAACGCAACCCCCATGTCGTACGGTGAGGTTTATCAATCGCTGAAAACAGGCGTACTTGATGGGGCGGAAAATAACTTCCCATCGTTTGAATCAAGCAACCATTACGAGGTTTCACAATATTACTCGTTAACTGAGCATCTGATTATTCCAGAGTGTCTGTGTGTTGCTAAATCAACGTGGGATTCGCTATCTGAGGAAGATAAAACCATTGTTGAAGAAGAGGCTTTGGCAGCAGCGGAGCTACAACGTGAGCTTTGGTCAGAAGGGTCGAAGGAAAGCCGAAAAATCGTCGAAGAAGCAGGCGTTGCAATTAATGAAGTGGAAGACAAGCAGGTTTTTCAGGATATGATGCAGCCTCTTTACGATGCGTTCATCGAAGAAAACCCGGATCTTGAATCATTAATCACGGATATCCGAGAAACCATCTGACGATCCGAATACGCTCCCTGTTCTCTTGGGCAGGGAGCAGTAGGAGATAACTGTGAACGCCAACTCTGATACTCATCAGGACCCGAACGATAAACAAACCAGTCTTCTAGACAGAGTGCTAGATAGTGCAGCTGTGGGTTGTTTGATCATTGCAGGCATTTTATTAGTGCTGCTAATTATTTTATTTGGGTGGCTTGTGTTTGGGCGGTATGTACTTAATGACACGCCTACCTGGGTAGAGCAGGCATCACTATTAATTGTTGTGTACATCACTTTTCTAGCCCGGATTTCTCACAGGGTATAAAAGAAAGCGGCTGAAAGTGCTATGATTTCAAGAACCTAACCAATCCATCAAGAGTTATTGTCAAATCTGGTGTATGACCATCAGGCGGCGTCTCTGCCAGTTTGATCATCCACCTGCTCTCCATCCCGAAACTGGACGTTGTCCACGACCAGCTTCAGTTGGTCGAACCCCTTGATCCGCTTCCAGCGTTTTTGGGCGGATTGGAGTAATTTGAACACCATCGATAAGGTGGTGTCGCGAGAGCCGCAGGATCGGCTCTGCTTGGTTCTTAACCGCACGGTGGCGAAGGTGGATTCAATCGGATTGGTGGTCCGCAAGTGAATCCAGTGAATGGCCGGGAAATCGTAGAAGGCCAACAGCTCGTCCCGGTCCTTCTCAAGGTTTTCCATGGCCTTCGGGTACTTGTCCTGAAACCGCTTCAACGTGCTGTCAAAGGCCTTGTGTGCGCTGTCACGGGTCTCCGCCAGATAGATCTCGTGCAAGGCTGACTTCACTTTCGGTTGTACTGACTTGGGCAGCTTGTCCAGTACGTTAGCGGTCTTGTGCACCCAGCACCGCTGGTGCCGGGTTTCCGGAAACACCTTGCTCAGCGCTTTCCAGAAGCCCAGAGCCCCGTCGCCTACGGCCAGCTTGGGCGCATAATCCAGGCCACGTTCCCGCAAGCCAGTGAGCAGCTCACGCCAGCTGGCTTCAGACTCCCGGTGGCCATCTTCAACAGCCACCAGCTCCTTGTGGCCGTGCTCAGTGACCCCAATGATCACCAGCAGGCAGAGCCGGTCATCCAGGCGGACATTGCTGTAGACACCGTCCGCCCACCAGTAAACGTAGCGCTTCTGGCCCAGGTCACGGTGACACCACTCCTCGTGCTCCTTCAGCCACTGGGCCTTGAGCCGGGTCACCGTATTGGCGGACAACCCCTTGGCCTGCTCACCGACCAAGGCGTTCAGAGCCTCCTGAAAGTCGCCAGAGGAGACCCCTCGCAGGTAGAGCCAAGGGATGAGCTCATCCAGACTCCGAGCCCGCTTCAAGTACGGCGGCAGGAGCTGGCTGTTAAAGCGAATGCCGGAGCCGCTGCGGTCTCTGACCTTGGGCACCTGAACGTCAACATCCCCAACGCCTGTCTGGATTGTGCGCTTGGGTAGGTGTCCGTTGCGCACCACAGCTTGGCGCCCATCAGGTGTTGAAACATCGGCATACTGGTTCAGCAAGCCCTGAAGCTCCGACTCGACCGCCTTGGCAATCAGGTCACGGGCACCCTGACGGATCAGCTCGTGCAATGGGTCGGTGGTGGCCACCTCTGGTTGTGAAAGAGCGTGCAGGTTAGACTTGGACATGGCGTATCATTCCTCTGTTGGTTGTGATCTTGGCGGTGATCAACCAACAGGATACGCCACCCCTTCAGCCTGCTTCCATACACCAGAAATCACCATAGCTCATCCATCAAGCACCAACAGCCGCTTCCAAAATGGTACCTGAAAAACTGACCTTCTCGCCACTCTCACGCCGCCAAATTGAAGCCGACTTTTCCGGGGGCCACATTACGTCGGACGCCGGATTACTCCTGCTTCGTGAAGTCGATAAACA